>JAVVEL010000015.1:0-65096 GCA_032260385.1 Bacteroidales bacterium
AACTTTTTTAATCATTTCCTTTTGTGAAATTTTGATTAAAAAAGTTAGTGTTCGTTTCATGCTTTCAATTTTAATGTATACGCCAAATATATAGTATTTAAATCAATTTTTTTCATGGCATAAAATTTGCGATTCTTTTTTTAAAAAAGGCTATGAAGAATACATTATATATTTTCCTTGCCCTTATATTATTTTCGGCATCCTGTTCAGGTATCAGAGATATGCAAGAATCAAGGGCAGAAAGGGAATTAATGAACCAGGACAATGTAAAAAGAGCGGTTGAATCCCAGCAGATGATAGTTAAGGTTAACAGGCTTCACACCGGACGTGGCCGGATAATGGATATTAATCCCACTAATAATTTTATAATAATTGACAGGAACCTGACCCGTGTAAGTCTTGCATACATGGGCAGGTCATTTACTACAAGGCCGGTAGCTGCCATAAATTTTTCAGGGCAGGTAGTTTCAAGTCAGGTTGACACAAAAAGGGATGGCAGTTATGATATCGAGATGGAAGTGGGGCAGGAAAATGAAAAGTTTAAGATTAACATGAACGTCAGCAAAGGTGGCTATGTAAGCCTCACCCTTACGAATCCGAGAATTGATTTTGTAAGGTATTCAGGAAATCTGACCAGCTTATAAGCTAAAAGACATAAAAGAATCCCAGGGTAATACTCACAGCTTCCAGGTCAAGATTCTCTTCCCTTGTATGATTATACTCACTTGTACTGGTTGTGACATCCATGTCAAAATCGTATGATGCTTTGCTGCCCAGGTAATCGGCACTAAACTTTATACCTGTGCCGGCACGGGATTTGTAAAGGATGCTGCCACCATAGGAATAGGCAAAAGCTGCGGAAGGACCACCGGTAATAATCTCCAATATATTTGAACCCTCCGAATAATATAATTCCCTTTTTGGATAAAAAGCCATTGTCAATCCTGCCAGTCCGCGAATACCTGCCTGGAACCGTCCAAAGGGAACAGATAATTCAGGTCCGGCCATCAGATTGACGTAATTCCAGAATCCCGACTCAAAACCAACCTCATCTGCCAGTGGCGGTGAACCAAACACGGGAATTACTGATTGTGTATATGCATATCCGATTAAATCATCCAGGTAGTCATCACTTTCAGCATATAAGGATCCAAAACCCAGTACGCCTCCAATACCGATAAAGCGAAGGGGGAAATAATAGCCCTCAAAACTAACTGTAAAGCCCGGAATTGCATATCCATCGTTAAACAGTTGCTCACCAGCAGCAAAATCACCCCGGGGAATGCTGGTCCCGAGACTGAAGCCGATATAACTTTCCTGTGCCCTGGCATAGTTGCTTACCATGAACAGGACAATAACTAAGATGCCTATATTTCTTTTCATTGCTTTACGCTTAAGGGAAATAACATCCAAAAGTAATCTATTTAATTTAAATTTCGAGCAGACCCGTGTTTTTAACCAGAACAATATATTCGGAATTCAATTCACGGTAGCCATATTCATAACAATACCTGGTGATCACACTATCGCCGTCGGTTTCTACGGAATGGGTAAAGAAGTTTATATTGAACTCTGAAACCAGCAGGGCATCCCTGTGCACCTTTTTCTTGCCATTTTCATAAAGTTCACCAAGTATTTTCCTGTTTTTTCGCAATACGCTGTGCACATTACGCACAAGGTTATTTGCTTCCCTGTTAATGGTATTATTGTAATTATTACGGCATTGATCAGAACAAAATTTCTTATCTGATCTTCCTTTTAGTATTGCACCGCAGTCGAGACATCTCCTAACCGGCATCGCAGAAATTTTTATAAAGTTAAAAAATGTATGCCTTGATTACAACCGTCCTCATGGCTTTTTAGGTGAAAAATTCATAGAAAAATCAGAAAAAATTCGGGAGAGAAAGGCTCTAAGCGATTTTAAACGATTAATAAGCAGGTATAAATATTTAATAACCGACACAGAATCTCCACCTGTCATATGTTTGCACAGGTAGCTTATGTTAAACTTAAAATTTTACGTCATGGCATCATTGAACAACAAAGTACATCTTATTGGCAACCTGGGGAAAGATCCCGAGGTAAAAGAATTTGACAATGGAAGGAAGGTAGCAAAATTCCCTCTTGCAACCACTGAAAACTACAAGAATGAAAAAGGTGAAAAGCTCAGGGAAACAACATGGCATAACCTCGTTCTCTGGAATGGTCTCGCCGGTGTGGCAGAAAAATACCTGACCAAGGGAAAGGAAATTGCTATTGAAGGCCGCATTGTTCACCGGGATTATGATAAAGACGGCGAGAAAAAGTGGATCACTGAAATTATTGTGAGCCAGATGCAAATGCTCAGGGGTAAACAGGAAGAAGGAGTATTTGATGAAAAGTGAGGGGAAGCAGGCTGAAGCTTAATCCCAGGCTAAGACTCCACCTTCGCTGGCACGGATCTACAGGTCCGTGCCCGGCAAAGGCGGACATAGTGAGACTAAGGAGCGGCCTTAGCCTTGTTTCTACCACTTTTCCTGGAGGTGTTTCTCAACCACCCTGTGCAGGAGGCTCAGATCAGAAATATCAACACTTTCTTCCCATGGGTCAGAATCAGGTATTACAGGCTTCATTAAAGCATACTTACCTGCTTCCCCATAACGCCCCTCATGCAATGAAGCAGCCCATTGCCGTATCCTGTCATCCTCAAGTTGCTCCAGCCACTCATTGAAATAATTTTCCGATTCCCTTTCCCGGTTCAGTTCCCTTAAAGCAAAAACTTTCAGTATATTATATGAATCAAGGCATTCATATTCGCTGCTGCATTCGGCAATTATTTGATCATACAAAGCCCTGGCCCTGTCAATTTCCCCCTGTTTGGTTAAAACCATTGCTTTTACAAAATCCAGCAAACGCTCATCAACCTTATATGGTTTCCCTACACCCAGGTTCTCAGGCCACCTGTATGCATTTTCAATGTAATAAAGAGCGTCATCTATTCTGCCATACCAGTAACTGTCGATTGAAGCCAGTACATTAGCTTTCTTCCATACCTCCCTCCCCTGGCGGGATCCTTCATGTGGAAGGATGATGGTCTCTTTCAGAACATCAATACACCTGTATACACTATCCCTTGCCAGCAAACTCCTGGCATGATCAAAGTCGATAACATAGTTACCCCTGAATCTTTCGTAAGCAAGGGTGGATATTTCCAGGGCTCTGGAGTTATATCCCCCGGACAGGTAAAAACTAATCATTTTATGATTGGTCCTCCATTCATCCGGTGCCAGTTTATATGCTTCCCTGTAATCACGCTCAGCAGCAAGATCATCTTCCGGCAGAATAAAATTACCCCGTGTAATATAAAATCTCCAGTCATCCGGCTCATTGGCCGGTTGGACAAATAAATTAGCTGCCCTTTCCCTGTCACCAGAATTCCAGTAAATAAGTGCCAGGTAATACCCCGGTTTCCAGTTGTCGGTTCCTTCCATTACCCATCGCAGCATTTTTTCGGTCTCTGCCCTGTAGGGGAATACAAAATCCGTGTCGGCGAGTATGAGTTTTCCAAGATATTCTTCTGATAGCTCTTTCTGGCCAAGATTCTTATACAAATAGGCAAGATAAAGACTGACAAGCGGATTTTCCGGGGCTAACTCAAGAAGCTTCACAGCCTCCTGGTATAATTCATAATTTATGTACCAGCAGGCTAGCTCAAGGAAGGTCTGGAAGGGGAATTCATTATCAATATACCTTAACAGATTATCAGCCAGTGAATCTGAAGGATTGTGCAGGTAATTCTCAAACCTGGCAAAATGGTTAAGAGGGTCATCACTGATAATATTATTGTAAAGTGTTATGAACAGGGAATCTGCACCTGTTTTCCTTGCCCACACAAGCCTTGTTTTTTGTAACTGACAGGTCTGTATTCCCTTTTCCAGGGCATGATCAATATACATCCCTGTTTCAGTTAAATTATTATCTCTTAGCCCCAATCCGGCAAGCCTGTTAATACAGGCATTATAAAACTTGTTTGACAGCATTGCAATACCATAAGCATCCCTTGCACCGTAAAGCATCCCCTTCTTTTCCTGCAGGAGGGCATATATATAATTGGCCTCAGGATCGTAAGCATCAAATGCCAGCACTTTTTTTGCTGCTACTTCAGCTTCATCATATCTGTGCCTGAGCATTTCAAGCTCTGCCAGTTTTGAATAGGCAGGCATAAAATACTGATCCTCTTCAATACATTTTTTTAAATATTTCAATGCAGCAATATTATTTCGCTGCCGCATATATTCTATTGCCTGGTAATAAAGACCATAGATTGAGTTCCATTCAAAAGTCTCACTTGCAAGAGGCCTTTCAAGATTCTCCGGGCTGTCATCTGTCCTGTAAATGCGTAGTCCTTCATTTCTCAGGATTATTTCTGAAATATCTATATCTCCCGGAACATTAATTACAGTGTTAGCAGCAGGCATAATAACCAGGGGCACTGATAATGTATCGGCTGATAGCGATATGATGTCAAGCGTATCGTCTATTTTCTCAAATGCATACAGGAGAACCTCTTGTCCTGCCCCGGTATTCATAATATTCAGGGCAATATTCTCCCCTATGGCTCTCACTCCTGAAATACCGGAAATGGGAAACCATCTCTCCCTGATGAATATTTCTGAACCGGCTTCAAATTCACGGTGTTTAAAAGGCGAATAGGTGCTTCCCGAACCAGCCTGGTTATAGAGCAAGCCTGTCTGAATCTCGGTATACTGTTTATTCTGTGTTGTGTCTGTCAATAAATCCTTCCAGATTTCGCCCTGGCGCGAAAGAGCCCACATCCATATTTTTTTCCCGGGCTTTAAGGGATAGAGTGACCAGTGCCCAAATCCGTAATCACTCTTTTCATAATAGCCTGCAAACCAGTCTGTATATTTTCCAAGTACGTGGTAGCTGCGATCACCTCCAAAATCATTGTTATGGTAGAGAGAAATATCCCTGCCATCCTGATTCACCGTCCAGGGAAAAAGATTCCCGCTGTGATCAATGTGCTTTGTCCCCGGGAAATAATATTTCAAATCATCAGCCACATCTGCCGAGGCGTTCATCCAGTGATATAAGGATGTGGCGCTTGTTGAATGGTTCACCCATTTGGTTCTTGTTTCGAACCACGCTTTATCAGCAGGCAGGTATATCTCAACCCTCCATTCTGTTCTCCCCGGGAGGTCTGTTGCACCAACAAAACAGGAAACACTGCTGTCAGGGTTAATTCTCATATAATAATCAACCTTACTGGCAGTAAGTGGTGAGTGGCCTATGCTGCCGAAATTCATTTCTACCCCCCCGCTTGTCCAGGGTCCGCGCATAGCTATATCCCTGAACTTTACCACATTATTATAATATATAAAATACCTGCCGTTGGTTTTGTCCATGGCACCATAAACCTTGCCGCCTATTTCAGGCGCCACCCATAACTTAATCCATTCGTTTTCCAGGCAGATCATTTTCCATTCCTTACTGACAGGGTCAACAGAATAGGCGTCAAAACGAAAATAAGGATATATCTTACCCGGCTTCGGCAGTGGATCAGGGTCACCAAAGGGATATGTTTTCATCTCCCTGGCCTCCTCGTAAATTAAGGCTGTCTGGGAAAGAAGCTGCTGGCTGCATAAAAGTATTATCGCCAGGATCAAATACTTTCTCATAGCACAGGTAGCTGGTTAATATTAAGTCTAGTAATCTTTCATATCCACATTGGTACGGTAATCACCGAGAAGATGTTCAGCAAAATAATACCACATCATTGTTTCGAAGTATTCGGTATAGTTACCAAATCCATGTCTCTGCCCCGGCATTATCATGAAATCGAATCGCTTATTTGCCTTGACAAGGGCATTAACAACCCTGATACTGTTACCGGGATGAACATTATTATCGATATCACCATGAACCAGCAGGAGGTGTCCCTTAAGATTTTTCGCCAGATCCTGGTTTGCCGGAACATCTGATTTAAAGGTAATCTCGGTTTTCACACTATCCTGTTCCTCAACAGGGTATCCTTCCACTTCCTCTTTTTCCTCTTTCTTAACCTTAACTTCTTTCTCAATCTCCTTCACTCCGTGATGAGTCTCTCCCCACCATTGGTTATAAATATTATTATCGTGATTTCCGGCAGACGAAACAGCGACATCATAAAAATCAGGATATGTCAGCAAAGCAGCGGTACTCATGAATCCACCTCCCGAATGGCCATATATGCCCACTCTTTCTACATCAATAAAATCATACCTGTCGGCAAGTTGTTCAATTCCATATTTATCATCAGCGAGGGCATAATCCCTTAAATTATTATACCCATAGGTATGGTAATAATTATTCCTCTGGGGACTGCCACCCCGGTGCCCGAAATTAACCACTATAAAACCAAGCTGGGCAAGTGCTGTATTATACCTCTGACTGACAGAAAACGAATAGGGAACAGATTCGGTCTGTGGTCCCGGGTACACATAGGAAATGATTGGATATTTCCGTGTTGAATCAAAATCAAAGGGCTTAAACATAACCCCATAAAGATCTGTGACACCATCCTTTGCCTTTACAACAAAGGGCTCCGGCATCTGCCATCCCGTTTCGTAAACCCGTGAGAGATCAGGTTCTTCAAGGTCCAGCAAAATAGTTCCGTTTACATCACGGAGAACAGAACGGGGAACCACGTCAACCCTGGAATAGTTATCAACCCAGTAATCATTTGTTTTTGACATGCTGAAGGAATGGTTTGCATTTTCCGCACTGATAAGTTTCATAGCTCCCTTATCAAGAGGCACCCTGTAGAGCATTGTATAATAAGGATGTACTCCGTTTTCACGGCCAAAAGCCTGTACGAACAATTCCCTTCCCGTTGTATCAATCCTTACGATATTGCCCGTAACAAAATAACCATCTGTGATCTGCCTTTTAAGGTTTCCCTTCCCGTCATAGAGGTATAGATGTCCCCAGCCTGTTCTTTCCGACCACCATATTATATCATCCCCCTCGTTAAGAACAGCCAGATCACCATAGCCGTATCCATCATATATATAAGGATATTGCTCCTCGTTAAAAAGGACCTTAAGATCACCTGTATTTGCATCAACCATACATATCTCGAGTTCAGTCAGATCTCTTTTCTTACGCTCAACAATCATTTTATCGGCTGATTCCTGTGAGGTCCACCTGACAGACAGTCTCTGGTCCTTCCACTTTGCAACGTCCACATCAGTCCTTTCCTTTGTGTTCACATTAAAAATTATCAGCTCAAGTTGAGGGACATTCTCCTCCCCCGGCATTGAATACTTGTATGTTTCCAGTTCAGGCCTCGGTTCTGCAAGTGCATTTATTACAAAGAGATCACCAACCTTCCGGCTGTCGGACTTAATCACATACAGCTTTTCTTCATTCTCAAACCACCGGGCGATACTTCTGACTTTCTTGTCTTTTGCCGTATCCGACCTGCTGCTTGCATAGCCATAGTGCAGTTCACCGTCAGTACTTAACTGGATCTCAACACTGTCGGGATCATCAGCTTTCATTATGAAGAGGTTATGATTTTTTGCATAGGCTATCCATGTGCTGTCAGGGCTGTATGTAGCCCATCTGTCACTCCTGTCTTCTTTTGGAATAGTGTCTTTAATAAGCAGTTTCCGGTTTCCCATATCAAAAAGGAAGCGGATTGAATCCAGCTTAAAAGTAAATTTTGATGTACTTTCCTTTTCAAATTCGATATCCTCTATAGGCAGGTCCAGCTGGTTATAAGGCCGGTGAATCAGCTTATGTATTTCGGCAGCCAGATAGCGGCTGTCGAACATCAGCCGCTTTGACCTTGCATCAGCATCAACAAAATAGAAGTTTTTACCGTCAGATTTTTTATAGGAGTACCAGAATTTATTTGTTTCATGGATCCAGTTTGCCCTGACTCGTATGTCGCCTACTTTCTGGTTAAGGTTGGACGACCTGAATTTCTCGGCTGCTTTAAAATCAGCCTTCTGTGAATAAGCCAGGGCTGTGATCAGCAAAACAACGATAATGACAAATGTCTTTTTCATAGCTATATTAAATTAAGTATTAAAGCAAATGTAACAATCCTTCCGTTAAACCTTTTATAAAGTGTTATATAACAGAGAGTCAAAAAAATTTCATTTAAGGTAGGTAGCACCAAGTTCTTCAAACAACCTCATCCCTTCAATAACATTTCCATCCCTGTCAAAGAGCTTACCCCTGTAACCTATTGGTTCCCAGATACATGTTCCCTGTCCCAGGTTGTCAGGCAGCTTAAACACTATTTGATGTACTTCCTTCCTGAAGATGGCATATTCAACAACGTTTACAGGTTTCTTATATCGTTTAACCAGATCTGCCAGGTTATACTTGAGGTCATCAAGGGTACCGTGCCATCTTGGATAATAAGAGATGCCCATTACATCAAACTCCACGCCTCTGGCAATCATATTATCAAACCAGAAAACAGCTTCTTCATTCTGACCTCCCAGGGCAAGATGCATCATTACCGGCATGCTTTCATCAACCTTTCTGACTCCTTCCACTCCGGCTTTCAGCAATCCGGCCAGTTGATCAGGCTTACTGATATGCCCGTCGGGCCAGAGCAGTCCATGGTTGATTTCATTACCTATCTGAACCATGTCTGCAGGTGTTCCCTGGCTCTCAAGGGCCCTGATAACCCTTGCCGTATAGTTCTTCACGGTATCCTCCAGGCTCCCGAAATCAAGTGAGGCCCATTCCGCAGGTTTATTCTGCTGTTGGGGATCAGCCCAGTAATCACTGTAATGAATATTAAGAAGGAGTTTCAAGCCCGCATCCTTTACACGTTGCGCCATCTGAAGGGTATGATCAAGACCGCAGAATCCCCGTCCCGGTGAATAGCCCTTTACATTTTCCGGATTTACGAAAATCCTGAGCCGTATATAGTTAAACCCATGTTCTGACAATATCTTCACGGGATCTTTCTCCACACCCTTCTCATAATATTTCCTGCCCCTGTCTTCGAACTGTGGCAGGAAGGATATATCTGCGCCTATCATCCTTTCAATTACCTTACCGGAAGGTTTTATCTGGTCAGCCATTGGATGCATGAGCTCCACATCGGCAGGGATGGTATGAATCTCGTGAGACCCGGCCCATAATGATTCCGACCTTACTTCAACTTTTATTTTATCCGGCCTGTCACCTGCATGAAAAGTAAGCCAGGCGAGTCCATCTTTAAGCTGATAATTAAAATATTCAATGCCACTTGTATCAGTTTCTGTTGATAGTTTTTCTCCGGGAATCGCAGCCGTGACCCTTCCGTCCCCATCGATGTAGATCCTGATTTTATTTGATGCCGATTGTATTTCTCTTCCTGTACTGTCTATTACAGCAAGCCTCAGAAGTGTTTTGTCCTTCCCGTCTGCCACCAGTGTCGTACGGTAAGCTGTAAGCATCACTGCCACTGGCCATCCCGAATCAACCTTGATTACATCTTCAAATTCGGACACTCCACAGATCCTTCTGTCTGCCGGTTTACAAAAAGCCAGGAGGATTATAAAAAATATACTGATAAAAATATGTCTTATCATAGTTCCTTCCTCAGGCTTTGTACTGATCACGACCTGCGGCAAGTGCCTTAAGATTCAGTTCGACTATACCCTCTCCCTTTCTTCCAAAAAGCTTGCGAATGGCATTTTCGAGACTTTTCCGGGGTAAATTTATAAAATGTGATGCAGCTCCCAACATCACTATATTTGCTACTTTTATTGACCCGGTTTCCCTGGCAATAGCATCAGCATCAACAATGAGATTATTTTTCACCTTTCTTACTTCATCCAGCACCTCTTCTGCATCAGGATAATCAGGGATATTTACAAAGGGATTGCTGTTGGTAACCAGCCACCCCTTATCCGAAAGCCATGGAAGGTATCTCAGAGCCTCCATTGGTTCAACAGAAAGGATGAGATCAGCTTCCCCATAGGGTATCAAGTCAGAAGCCACGGGTTCATCAGACAGCCGGAAATGTGATTGGACGTCGCCTCCTCTCTGGCTCATTCCATGAACCTCAGCTTGCTTAAGATAGAGTTTATTTTCAACCGCTGCATACCCTATTACCGCAGCTATCGACAATATCCCCTGCCCTCCGACTCCTGATAGTATTATATCATTTTTCATATTATTTATTTATTTTCCTGTTTTTCACCTTCCTTCCTTTTCCGTCTGGCTGCCGTCTGGATACATTCCCTTTGTGAGATTATCACAGAGACACCTTTATATGATAGTTCCTCTTTCATCACCTCCGTATTTTCCACGTGATATTTCCTGAGTGGATTTATTAGCCTTATGTGTTCCTTTTCAACACCCAGACCAGCACAGATAGATTCAAGCCTGTTTGTTGCATGTGACTTTTGCCCACCTGTCATTCCTGTCGTGGAATTATCTGAAATTATAATGGTAACGTGGGCATTTTTTATCACGGCATCGAGCAGGCCGGTCATTCCTGAATGAGTAAAGGTTGAATCCCCGATTACCGCAACTGAAGGAAACATGCCCCCGTCAGATGCCCCCACTGCCATGGTTACCGAGGCGCCCATATCCACACAGGAGTTTATGGCATTATAGGGAGGCAAAGCACCAAGTGTGTAACAACCTATATCAGAAAAGACTCTTCCCGGTCCGAAGTCTTTCATTGCCTCATTTAGGGCATTGTACATATCAGCATGACCACAGCCCTTGCAAAGGGACGGAGGCCTGTTCCTTACTATAGGAGGTATATCTTTGCCATAAGCCGACTCCCTGCCAAGGGCCCCGGCCACCAGGTTAGGATTCAATTCACCATCTCTTGGTAATGCCCCGTCAAGCCTTCCGCTGATTTTATTATTTAACCTGGGGAAGCCTTTCATCATTTCTTCCAGAATAGGATAGCCTTCTTCGAGGACAAGTATCCGGTCACATTCCTCCTGAAGCCTCAAAAGTAAATCTTCGCGAACAGGATAAGAACCTATTTTCACCAGTGGATACTTACATTTCCCCCCTTTGCAGTTTTCTGCCAGGTAGTTGAAGGCCAGACCGCATGCAACAATGCCCAGTGATTTATCCTCACCGTCAATATACCAGTTTGCTTTTTGAAGATCATCATCAACAGCCAGTGACTCGTAATTTGACAGCAGTACTTTGTATTTCCTCCTGGCTATGGCAGGCAGGAGAACGAACTGACGCAGGTCTGAAGGGAAGCTGAATTCTTTCTGGTCAAGCTTTGTCCTTTGGTGAACGGCACTCCGTGAGTGTGCAAGACGTGTGGTTATCCTGAAAAGAACGGGCACCCTGTATTTTTCAGATATCTCAAAAGCATCAAAAATCATATCATATGCCTCCTGCTGGTTTGAAGGCTCAAGAATGGGCACCAATGCAAACCTGCCGTAAAAGCGTGAATCCTGCTCATTCTGTGATGAGTGCATTGAAGGGTCGTCGGCGGCTACAACAATCAGGCCTCCGTTCACACCTGTCATTGCTGAATTGATAAAACCATCAGCAGCAACATTGAGGCCAACATGCTTCATGGCAACCATTGCACGCTTACCTGTATATGACATCCCCAGGGCAGCTTCCATGGCCGTTTTTTCATTGGCTGACCAGTCACGACAAATATTCATGGCGGCAGCATCCGGAGACGACTGTATATATTCCATTATTTCTGTGGAGGGAGTGCCGGGATATGCATACATACCGCTTAAACCGGCATCAATGGCAGCCTGGGCAAGCGCTTCATCGCCCAGTAACATTAATTTGGACATATGATATTTTTTTTGATTTTCAAATTCTCTGACTTCATAAGCCTTAACCATCTTTTTTTAGATGATTCCTCAGGTCGCCGGGAATCAAACTCCTTATATGTTCGTTTACAAAATCAAAACAAAAATCTTCAAGTGAGTCCCTGATAGCAGCAAGTTTTTGAAGAATAGCCTCTTCATCTCCTTCGAGAGTCCGGCAATCCTGGGATGTTTTTTCAATGAGGGTCGGATTGCCGGGTAGTTCACTTATGATGTCCCTTCCTCTTTCTTCAGCCATGTTTATAATATAGTCAAAATGCTTTTCAGGCAAGTCCATGACGGAATTGGATTCGCTGCCTGCTATATCTATCATGGCATCCATCATAACCTTTACGGCAAAGGGGTTTATTTCAGAAGGGCTGTAACCAGCGCTGTAAATCAAGGCTTCATTACCACAGTAATACCTTAACCAGCCTTCCATCATAAGGCTGCGGCAATCATTTCCGCTACCTATTACAAGAATTTTCTTCATAGGTCATATTAATTTTTTTAAAGATATTAATTATTGTTTAATTCTTAAATCAAGCCCTGCCTATTTGTACTGCTATATAACAGATCGACGGGGAAACCGTCTTTTTTTTTATATATTCGCCAGCGATTTCAGAAGGAGAGGAAAAACCCCCCGGACAGATGAATAACAGGCAAAACGCATCAATTATAAAAACCTCAAGGAAAATACACAGAGTGATTGCCGCAGGCTTATTTATACTGTTCTTGCTTATACCGGTAACAGGTATTATACTTGGCTGGAAAAAAAACACCGGAGACATTATCCTTCCAAGATCCTACGAAGGCAGTACTACCAATACGGCCGAATGGTTATCATATGATACCCTTGAAATGGTTGCCTGTAAAGCCCTGCTTGATTATGCCGGCAAAAACATATCCACTGACCTTGACCGCATTGATGCAAGACCCTCAAAGGGAATGGTGAAATTTATTTTTACGGATCACTACTGGGAAGTTCAACTCGATGCTGCAACTGCTGAAATACTGAATATTTCAAAAAGGAGATCAGATATAATTGAAAATATCCATGACGGATCAATCCTGGATAAGATCTTTAGGACGGAAGAAGGGGTATTTAAAATCCTTTATACCTCCCTTGTCGGACTGTCACTGCTGGCCCTTGCAATAACAGGATTCTGGCTCTGGTATGGCCCGAAACTCATGAAAATGAATAAACGCAATGACAATAGCCGTAATAAGCTGAGGCACTGACTTAAATTGCCACACCGCAGGAGGTCCTTAATACAAGCTTCAAGGTATTTGCAGTTATTAGTTAAATATATCATAAAATGACCCCGATGTTTCCTTAATCAAATCAATTTGCATTTCTTTATATAATATTTATATTGATATACAGTGAATCGATTAGTATCAATAATAATATTCATTTTCCTTTTTCTGCCTGCCTTGTCGCAGGAGATAGCTCCATTACGATATATCCAGGTACACGGCCTTGTTTTTGACAATGAAAATACTCCTGTAAGGTACGTAAACATTATTTCCAAAGGTCTCAGAACAGGAACCGAGACTGATGACAGGGGAATATTCTCAATAATCTCCTATCCGGGTGACACACTAATATTCTCTTCCATAGGCTACCAGCCTACATTTACCAGGATCCCCACCGGGGTAGACAGCCCGGTATTCACTGTGGATATTATTATGAATATCGACACCATTGACATCGGATCGGTCCTTGTACTTCCATGGAGAACCTACGAAGAGTTCAAAAGAGCTGTGGTCGAATATGTCAGCCCCATGGAAATTGAGATTAGCAATATGGAGAAAAACCTTGCTCTTATAGAAAGTCAAATAAATCAAGATGCAAACATTACGCCTGAAGCAGGACACAGATATGCCATGCAACAGGAAGCAGAAAGGATAATGACAAGGAACCAAACTCCTGTAAATAACCTTTTTAACCCCTTTGCCTGGGCAAAATTTATTGACGGTCTCAAAAACGGGCTGCTTAAAAATAAAGAATCAAAGAAAAAGAAAGACAGGGATAATAATACGGATTACGACTAAACTGATAAGCAAGCTGAAATGGCCAGATCTGTTTTCTTTTCCTTCCTTTTATTCAGTTTCATACAGATAGAGGCTCAACCCGGCAACACTGTTATCATGGGCTATGTGAGTGATACTGCAGGCATGCCGCTGGCACTTGTCAATATAGGGGTAAAAGATATGCCCTATGGCACTTATTCAGGAGAAAACGGTTCATATATCCTCTCAATGCCTGCTGATAATAATGACCACCAGCTGGTGTTTTCCTATATGGGGTACAAGGCTTATGAGACCCTCTTCAATGCAAGCCCCGACACACTGCTGATAAATGCAGAACTGAAAACGGAGGTTACCCGCCTGGAGGAAGTAATTATAAGCGAATACATGCAAAGGGAAGCGCCCACTCTTAAGAACATTTCATTGAAAGATTTCAGGCTCATGCCGGTAGTCTCCGGTAATCTGGAAAAACTGCTTGTATCTCTCCCGGGAGTTAACTCCGGTAATGAGCTGTCGAACCGGTACAGCGTCAGGGGTGGTAACTATGACGAAAACCTTGTTTATGTAAATGACGTAGAAATTTACCACCCTTCTCTCATTAAAACAGGGCAGCAGGAAGGTCTGAGTATCCTGAACCCCGACCTTATCAGTAGTGTAAGGTTCTCTGCGGGAGGCTTCAATGCTTCCTATGGCGACAGGATGTCGTCAGTTCTGGATATCAGGTACAAGGATCCTGAGCTTAAGAAGGCATCGGTTAAAGCCGGCTTGCTTATAAATTCCTTTCATCTCGAAGGGAGAGGAAAAAATAAGCGTTTCACCTACCTTGCAGGAGCACGCTATAAAACAAACCAGCTTCTTCTCCAGACACTCGATACAAAAGGGAACTATAAACCATCTTTCTATGATATACAATCCTTACTTGGTTACCGCTTGTCACCAAAGGCAGAGCTCAGATTGATGGCCAGCTATAATTCAAACACATACTCATTTATCCCGGCTTCAAGAAGAAGTACCTTCGGAAACATAAATGAAGCCTACCTGCTGTATGTGCTGTACGACGGTTCTGAGACTGACAGCTATAATTCTTTTAACCTGGCACTATCCCTGAACCTCGTATCAGGGAACAATTTCAATAACAGGTTTATTGCCCACTATTATAATTCGGCAGAAAAGGAAAAATACGATATCAGGGGATCCTACGCCCTGAACCTCCTGGATAAAAATATGGGCTCAGAAAATTTCGGTGACAGTGTAATGAATGTTGGAGTGGGAAGCTGGCTCAGTCATGCACGAAATATCCTTCGCTTCAATATTGTTACACTAAACTATAAGGGCAGGTGGGAGTATAGCAATAATATAATAAGCTATGGTCTTAAGTACAACCATGAATCAGGCAGTGACAGGATAAGGGAATGGGAGAAAATTGATTCTGCCGGATACAGTATACCATATTCTGACAATCAACTTCTGCTAAGCAGGCTTGTCAGTAATGACACAAGCTTGTCAACAACTAAATTTGAGTTGTACATTATTGATAACTATACTTTTACCCTCTCTGATCAACAATTTGTTTTCACCGGTGGAGTACGATTAAGTTACTGGTCGTTCTCAAATGAATTACTTTTCAGCCCAAGGGTATCACTGTCATGGAGCCCCCCTTCAAACAGAGCAAGATTCTATATATCTGGTGGAATATACTACCAGCCACCCTTCTACAGGGAAATGAGATATCCCTCAGGTACAATAAACAGTGACATCAGATCACAAAAATCTATTCATACAGTTCTTGGAGCAAATTATGATTTTTCCATTGGTACTACTCCATTGAGATTAACCGGGGAGGTATATTATAAAAAGCTTGAAAACATTATACCCTATAAATATGATAATGTAAGGATAGTTTATTCAGCAGAAAATATAGCCTCCGGCTTTGTGAGAGGCATTGATCTGCGACTTAACGGCGAATTTGTAAAAGAGGCCGAATCATGGATCTCATTCTCGCTTATGGATGCAAGGCATGATATTGAGAACGATGGCTACGGGTATTTCCCCGCTCCATCCGACAGCAGGTTTTCCGTTAACATCTTCTTCCAGGATTATTTCCCCTCAAATCCTTCTTACAGGGCGCATATAAATCTTCATTACAGTACAGGCATACCTGTAAGCTCTCCTTATTCGGACCGCTATGACAGCTACAGGAGGATGCCCCCGTACCGAAGGGTCGACATAGGATTTACCAGGCTTATCAAAGGCAAATATTCAGGTACAGGCAAGGGCTTCATTTCTTCATTTGATGAAATAATAGCAGGTTTTGAGATCTTTAACCTCCTGGATATAAGGAATACAATATCCTATAACTGGCTCACAACAGTTAACAACCTCAGTGGTGAGACAAGGCAGTACGCTGTACCCAATTACCTGACGGGAAGAAGTTTCAACTTAAGATTGATGATTAACTTCTGAAACCAGGTTAAGCCTGAAGGAAAATATCCGCCATGACGGGAACAGAAGTTTATCGTGTCGCCGATATAACAGTCAGCTTCTGAATTTTACAGAAACCGGGTCATGACCCAGTAAATAAAAGGGAGTGTAATTATACTCATTATGGTCGATACAAATACATTTGCAGTGGCCAGATGATCATCCACTTCATACATCTTGGCTATGATAACTATGTTTGCCATACATGGCATCGCTGATTCCACTACTACCACGGAAACGATAAGCGGATCAATACCGCCCAGTATATTCCTGTTTAGGGCTGCAAATCCCAGTATGAAAAGAAAAGGAAAAAGAAGGGTTTTATTAAATGAGGTCAGGTAAACAAACTTATTTGTAAAAACGCCCTTAACCTTCATTAAACCAAGCAGTGCTCCAATGTATAGCATTGAAAGATAAATGGTTGTGCCACCCAGGCTGACAAAGGGCTTCAAGAGAAAGCCGGGTATTTTAATATTCAGAAGAAAGAGGGCAAAACCTGCCATAATAGCCACTGAATTGGGATTGATCATATTCTTCATGCTCTTGCTTAAACTCATCCCTCCTTTCCTGGCAATGAGGTAGATACCAACTGTCCACAAAAGCATTATTGATACAAAGGCATATATACTGGCATAAAAAAGACCCATCTCACCAAACAGGGCACTTACAACGGGAAAGCCAAAATAAAGAACATTACCGAAAGCATTGTGTGGAACAAAAACTGACTTCTGCTCATGCTTCATCCTGAAAGAGAATGTGAAGAAGTAGGCAATCAGCAACATTACGAGAATCATAACAAGAGAGATAATAATCAAGATATAACTGTTTCTCAGTATCTCAGGACTCATCTCCAGCTTGCTGAAATTGGTAAAGAGAAGAAGAGGTAAGGTAATGTTAAATATAATTTTTACCAGGGCATCCCTTGCCCCTTCCTTTATTATTCCGATTTTAGATGCAATTACACCTATGATTACCAGAACAGCAAGGTATGATATTTGTTCCAGGATAATTGATTGTTGCATTAATAGTTGAGTTTACCGGTTTTTAATAAGGTGGTAAAAATAATAATTTATAATTTCGTATCGCAGAAGATATGAAAAGGCACGAAGGTAAAATAGTGGGCATCATGGGGACAATTATAATACATATAATTGCAGGTATAATATTTATGTCGGCCAAACTGTCTTCTGTCTACCGTGAAAAACAATCCGAATTTCTTGTTGAATTTCAGGCCGACAAGGAATTTAAGGAAGATGAAATTGTTGAGGTTCCGGTAAGCCTGGAGGAACTATTCAAGGGTGATGACAGGTTTACCGACATAATAAGAAATATTGCCAGCAGCGATGAGATAGAGATAAACAAGGAAGATTATATCGACAGGGTTAAGGAAGAAATGATAGCGGAAGGCAAACTGGGCGAAGATAATTACCTTGATCGCCAGAAAAAAATGCTTGAAGAAATGGATGAAGGGGACACTGCTTTTGAATCGGGAGAGGAAGACAGTATAGATCTTGCTGAACAGATGTCAGCCAATGAACTGGCAGCAAATTATGACGGGCCCACACGTGTATTCTACAATCTGCCTGGCAGGTACCATCTGAATCTGCCAATCCCCATCTACAAATGTGAAAATGCCGGTATTGTGGTAATGAATATTACGGTCGATCCCGCGGGTGAAATAACAGCCTTCAGCTATAATGATACTGAAAGTTCCACAACAAGCGAATGCTTATATGAAGCTGCCGTGGGTGCAATTAAAAGAACCAGGTTCAACCCCGATCCTTCAGCTCCCAGGAAACAGGAAGGGACAATAAGCTACCAGTTTGTAGCCCAATAAAACGTGCAAAAGTAATGAGTACTTATTTTAAGGGCTGATGTTCAGAAAAGCATGGACTGGCCAGGGTATTTATATTCTTTTATCAACGCGGGTGTATTCCTGTTTATTTTTTGCTTGGTGATAAGCGGACCAATGGTGTGGGCTTTCAGGGCATCATCAGGAAAAGGTTCGAAAATGGTATCGATTTCTGCTTCATCAGACTTATAGTCAATCCATTTTTCAAGATCCCCGTCATGAAGAATCACAGGCATTCTTTTTTTTGTATTATGTATTTCGGAAAGCAGTTTATTGGCCCTTGTAGTTATTATTGTGAATGTGAGGATATCCTTCCCGTCAGCCGGGTTCCTCCAACTGTCGTACAATCCTGCCAGCATCATTATCCCCGGCTGTGAAGGGTAGATATACCATGGGATTTTCTTTCCTCCTGTGCGTTGCCATTCATAGAATCCTCTTACAGGTATAATGCACCTGCTTCTCCTGAAAGGTTCTTTAAAGGAAGGTTTTTTTGCCAGTGTTTCTGCCCTGGCATTAAATGTCATATACCTTATTTTCTGAGCTTCCTCCTCCCCTTCTGCCCATCCGGGAATAAGTCCCCACTTTAGCATCCTGATATTATATTCATCACCGAAAAAGCCAGTAACCGGTAATTCAGGCAGGGAACCGGCATGATAATAATAGCTCGGACGGTAGTTTTCGTGATCTATGAAAGCTGTATTATACCTTTTCTCAAGCTCTTCCCTGGTAATATTTACATTTACCGTAAAACACATATCAGGTCCTGTTTCTGATGCATAATCATATTAATATAAAGAAGCGGGCAAGGGGTCCAGGGGAAGGGGCAGCTGGTAGTTAAAAAGGTTTGTATCATGCCATGAAGGAGTATTATTAATCACTCTTGACATCAAATGGTTAATATCAGTGGTAAACATTGAGCTTTTCCATGTGCTGGTATTCAGCAAAACGGCCCAGAGTGTACCGTCAGGACAACGTTTAATCATAGCTGATGTTCCTGCAAATGAACCTGTTCTCCACCAGTTACCGTTTTTTGTTGTGGCCTTCCAACCCACCGGTGCAAATCCGTTGCTGCGATCTGTCATGAATTCAATGGAAGGTTCAGGGAGGATATCTTCACCCATATCAAGCCCGTCAACAGACATTACAAATTTCAGCAGGTCCGGTGCAGTAGTGATCCAGGCCCCCGCACCACCAAGTGCTTCAATATCATTACCCCCGTAAGCTGCCGGGAGCATCTCACCTGTACCATATATTGATTCTTTAGGCATGGCGTCACCGTGTTCATAATACCTCACTTCAAGAGGATCCTTTTCTTCATAAAGGTTCCTGGCGAGTTCAAAATCGTAAATCCCCAGGGGATTAAAAATTTCCTTTTTGCAGTAATCCTCATAGCTCATGCCCGAGACCTCTTCCACTACTAAACCGAGTATGGCATATCCGAGGTTTGAATAGGAACGTCCCTTTCCGGGGGTATAATGTAGTCTTTTATCAAGAGCAAACCTGATTATATCTTCTGTAGTCACCGGTAAGTCCCTGCCGAGGAAGTCAGCAACAATATGCGGCATAAACATATGATCACCATACCTGTGACTCCATCCACCCTGGTGGGCAAGCAGGTGTGCAACAGTGATATCACAGGCTCTTTGGTCTTTGGGGTCCTTAAAATATTCCCTGTCAAGTATTCCACCGCTGCCAAATACCTTATCTTTAAGACTGAGCTTACCTTCTGACTGCAGTTTCATGATGGCCGTGGCAGTTATAAGTTTTGAAATACTGGCGATCCTGAACCTGTGATAGGGCTGAACCTCAATATTCCTGCTCGAATCTGCCATACCATAACCTTTCGCAAAAACCAGTTTACCATCCCTGACGATAGCCACGGATGCACCGCTTACCTCCCAGTAGCGAAGAAAATTAGTAAATGACCTGTCAATATAAGAATACTCACCAACATTGTAATCATTCCTTATCCTTGTGTTTTCAGGCGTCAGAACCGTGTCCGGCAGGCGCATTCCCCCTATAGAATGAGGCTTATAACTTAAAACCGTAAAAAAAATAAAAAGTAATATATACCTGTAGAATTTCCCCTTCATACTATGTATTTGTCGTAGCAAAGGTAATAAAACATAAAAAAAATGGAAGCTGGTATAATAATTACAGGGTTAATAAATAATAGATTTATCAACAAAAGAGCATGTCGGCTCATTAATGCAACCTGTGATAAATCCGATCAACAAGGTCTTTCAGATCGGAAGGGACGGCTGCCCTCAGGTTGTCAAAATCAGGCTTTGCCCTGGGCCTGCATCTGAGGTCATCAGGGTCGTTTAGAGGAGTTCTTGTACCCTTCCCCAGATATGAAAAAATCCTCCAGGTGTAGTCTTCCCTGAAAAGAGGCTGAAGCTCAAGTCCTATTAAATCAAAAAGGACGGCAGGAGCATAATCCATGCTATGTTCCAGCTTACTTACTTCTTCCTTAATCCATTCATTGGATGCCAGGTTTAACATTATATCGACATTCTGGTATGCCGTCTTTATCTTTTCAGACTTAAGTGAAGAAAAAGCTTCATAATCACCCTCGTATCCCGGGCCGGGGCTGTTGTCAATCCACTTTTCGGCAAAATGATCAAGGAACCTGAATGAAGCCATATGGGCCAGTGAATTGGCAAGCCAGGTAAGCTGCCTGGGGTCAGTGTAAATTGTGCTGAGTACATGGGCAAACTGGTATGCCACCTTCCCATAGGTAAGATGACCTACTGTCAATCCTACCTTATAATGGTCCTCGGCCAGGGGGGTATAGACCCTCATGCCATAATAAAGATCATTTATTACCCTTATGGGTTTATATCCCAGGGGAGGCGGTGAACCCACAAGCCGGTCAAATTCGGAAGCCAGTTCATTCGTAACAGGGGCAATATTTTTATTATAAGATTCAGAATCCCATAACTCAAGCATTATTTTCCAGTTCATCTCAGTTATTTTTATTTATAAATCCGCTCTATCTACAATCAATGTAGACTTTTTTTCGAAGCAATGCAAATTTCAAAAATTAATGTCTAAAATGCAATAAGTAGATTTTGTATATTGAGCTTTTGTTATATTTGCATTAATATGCCGGATAAAACCCTCAATAATGTACTTTTGCATGGCCTGGGAATCATGTTTTTTCTGATTTTTACGGGGGCCAGCAGCTCCGGACAGCAATATCCTGTCATTATTGACACTTCTGACTATCTTCCCTATCCTGACGGGCTGAATATAAACCTGATGATAGCTTCAGCAGAGGGATATACATCTGAAGTGCACCGCCTGGTAAAACTGGGAGCCGATGTTGATGCCACAGATCCGGAGAATATCAGTCCGCTTATTTATGCGGTGGCCAATAATAATTTAAACACCGTTAAAGCCCTCCTCGAATACAATCCAAATACAGGGATAATGACCAACAGCGGGGAATCAGCCTTACATATAGCCGCCAAGGATAATATGCTTGAGATTGCCGAAGCACTGATTAGGACTGATGCAGACCTGAATCTGAAAGATCGTCACGGAGCCACACCCTTGCACTATGCTTCGGCATATGGCTACTTCTATATGTGTGACCTTCTTATTTATTATAATGCAGCTATTGAAGCCCGGTCAGAAGATGGTTCTACCCCACTGATGGCAGCAGTTTATTCAGGACAGGCAGATATAAGCGACCTGCTTTTACAATCAGGAGCAAGTGTCAATATGACTGATAATGAGGGATATACCCCCTTGATGATTGCCGCGCAGAACAACGACACACTGGTTATGAATTTATTGTTAGGCGCAGGATCCGATATGGAGGCTGTCAATGCTTATAAATATGATGCTCTTGGTATCGCAATACGGAATAATAATTATGAAGCATACAGGTTTCTGGTGGAAAGAACTGAGCCGGGGAGTTATAAAAATAACAAAGATATCTTATCACCTGCATTAATAGCCAGGAAGTACGGAAGGTCAAAAATTCTGGCCGAATTAAATGAAGCCGGACTCTCCGAAGCATCAAAACTAAGCTTCGATCATGTCAAGATACAGGCAGGCATAAAAGCAAGCATGCACGACTATTACACCGGTTTCGGCCTCAGTTTTAAAGACCCCTTACTCAGGATAATGCTGAACGCCGGCTTTGAAATAAAACCGTCATTCAGCAGGGTGCTGGTTGAGTCTTCTCCGGATACATATTACCAGTATTATGATAAAAGATATATCATCTATGCGGGTGCAGGGAAAGAATTTAAATTACATGAAGATTATTCCAGGGGTAGTTTCTCGATAGATCTGAACCTCAACATCGGGTATATGATTGTCCACCAGTACAGGGGCACCAATATCAAACCTCCGGACAGGATAAGACTTATGCCACAGGCATTGCTGCGATGGAATAAGGGCAATATAAATGTTCATGCCGGGTATGAATACATGAAAACCGATCTTTACAAGATAGGCCCCAGCTGGTTTATCCTGGGATTATCCTATGATGTGCACTTCGATAAGATGCGTGGTCCCTTAAAAAAAATAAGATGGTACTGAGAATCACTAAAATACTGACATTTCAACTCTTACTTGGTTTCTTTTTCCTTACAGCATGTGAAGAATTAGATATGATTGACTGCAGCGAATGCACCGTAATCGAACAAAAAACCTGCACACTTCGCATTGAGCTTGGTGAAGTATACGGCAGTGGTGTTTTATATGATGTTACCATATACAGGGGATCAATAGAAGACGGGGTGGTAATTTATAATGTTAGGACCTATACTTCAGTTTATTACACCGTAAGCCTCAATTCTGAATATGCAGTCACGGTATCTGTTGAAAAATTCGGTAAGGAATATATCGCCGTAGATTCAACCAGGCCACGGGTTGAAGTCATTACTGATGTATGCGATGAAACCTGTTACATGGTAAGGGACAATACCCTATACCTGGAAATGAAGTATTACTGACAATCCCCACTAAGATTAGAACATGAAGTATAAATTAAGTTATGGAAAAACTTATATAAACCTTACCCTCCCCTCTGACAGCCAGTTCATAAAAATAAATCCGCCCGGGAGTAAACCCGACAAAACAATATTCATTAAGCAATTATCAGGACTGATAAAACCCGGAGCTTCTTCGGCAGGAATAGTGGTTTCAGATAAAACAAGGGTTTGTGAATATGATAAATACCTGCCCTGGCTGATCGAAACACTAAAAAAAAAGGGATTTGATGAGAGTTCAATACGCTTCTATATTGCCTACGGCACTCATCCCGTGCAAAGTCGTGAGGAAAGTCTCATGATCTACGGTGATCTTTATGACAGTTATAAATTTGTGCATCATGACTGTGATGATCTTAGGGCCATGACAAACCTGGGAACCACCGGAAGAGGAACGCAGGTGCAAATAAGAAAGGATGTCCTGGAACATGAGCTCCTGATTTTATTCGGTGCCCTCACCCATCACTATTTCGCCGGCTATGGAGGAGGCAGAAAACTGCTCTTCCCGGGTCTTGCAGAAAGACAGTCTGTATATGCGAATCATAAGATGTATATCGATTTTGACAAATACATGCTCAGGCCCGGATGCCGGTCAGGAAATCTGTCCGGCAATGCGGTTGCCGAAGACCTTCGGGAAATTGACGGTTTAATGCCCGAAAAGATTATAATAAGTGGAATACCAGGGACCAAGGGTCGCATTGGCAGGCTGCTGATAGATAAAACATATGAGGATTTTGTATCGTCATGCAGTATTTATGATAATCATTTCAGGAAGGGAGAAAGCAATAAGTATGATAATGTCATTGCTGGTACCGGTGGCTATCCGAAGGATATAAATTTTATCCAGGCGCATAAATCATTACATAATGCTGCTTCCTTTGTGAAGGATGGAGGTAATTTATACCTCCTGGCTGAATGCAGGGATGGCACGGGCAATGATGAATTCATTAAAATATTAAAAGGAAAGAATAAGAAGGAAATCTTTGATGACCTCAGGGAAAATTATAGCGGAAACGGAGGCACAGCCCTGTCGCTTTTATCAAAAACAGAAAGAATAAACATACATATGCTCACAGGCCTGGATGACAAAATTTGTAATATTTTAAATATAAATAAAATAACGGCTGATGACCTGGGAAAAAAATCAGGCCGCCTCAGTGGAAGTACAGCTCTGATAGAAAACGCAAGCATGGTTTATTGTTAAATAAGAAATAGCTATTTATGAAATTCCTAAAGATACCGGTCTTTCTTCTTCTAATCCTGATTGCACAGTCATCACTGGCTCAGAAAGACATAAAATCCCTGAAAGAGCAAATCATAAACAACAGTGATTATGATAAGGTGGAAGGGATGGCTCTGGACATAGTAAAGACCGGTTTTAATGCAGGTGACGGGTACAACCAGGTATGGGCCAGGGATCTGAATACTTTTATTAAATATTCATGCAGGATCCTGCCCCGTGAAACAATACGTGATGCACTGCTCAGGTTCTTTTATTTCCAGGGCTTTGACGGCAATATGGTGGGTGGTTATGAGGAGGTGCCTCCCGGTTTTAAAGCCGATAATTATGCTGTTTACGAGAGCATAAGGGAAAATGTTAGGAATTATTTATGGGATGACAAAAACAACAAATTCATTCCCCACATCTATATACGCTGTAAAGAATTCGCAGGAATTGACGAATCTGAAATATATTACCACGGGGGAACTATTGTGGCCATTGAAGCAGGAGTCCTGGATAAAGACGAGGTAGGTGAAAGCCTGCGTATCATGAGAGCCAATGTAAAAGCTGCCGGTGCCATGTCTGTCGGACTGACCATGTACCCTCCCTGCCCTGACGGCAGCTTTGAAAACAAGGGGATGGGTGCTTACCAATATCAGAATGGTGGTGACTGGACATGGTTCGGGGCAAGACTGATACCCGGTCTCGTAAGATACGGCTTTGTAGAAGAAGCAATAGCAGAACTCGAACCATTCATAAAAAGGGTAATAGAGAACGATGGCTTTTATGAATGGTACACCATCAGCGGCGAACCCAGAGGATCAGGTACATTCAGGGGATCGGCAGGTGTCCTGCTTGAAGCTATCGAAAAGCTAAGGGAATTATAATTCTTCATCGTCCTTGTAATATACTCTCAATTCTTGCAGTCTGTTTTCTAGTTCCTTCCGGATTCCAAGATAAGCCGGGTCATCATATACATTTCTCATTTCATCGGGATCCTTCTCAAGATCATAGAGTTCCCACTCATCAATATCATCATAGAAATGAATAAGCTTATACCTGTGGGTCCTGATACCATAATGTTTTTTTACCATATGGACTGCAGGATATTCATAATAATGATAATAAAGGGCATCCCTCCATTCTATATCTCCGCCTTTCAATAAGGGAAGGAGGCTTTCCCCCTGCATGTCTTCCGGAGCCTTTATACCGGCTGCATCCAGGAAGGTCTCTGCAAAATCTAAATTCTGGACCAGCTGCGATGACCGGCTTCCTGGCTTCACTTCGCGGGGCCACCTTATGATAAGGGGAGTGCTCATTGACTCTTCATACATAAATCTCTTGTCGAACCAGCCATGCTCACCCAGGTAGAAACCCTGATCTGAGGTATATACTATTATTGTATTATCTGCCAGGCCATTATCTTCGACATAATCGATTATGCGACCAACATTCTCATCAACGGCTGCAATACTGCCAAGATAATCCTGCATATAGCGCTGGTATTTAAACCTCATTAGTGCTTCTTCATCCATTGAGGGATATTCTTCCCTGAACTTTCTGTTTACAGGTCCGTATGCATTGTTCCAGGCTACAAACTGTTCCTCGGTGTACCTCTCGAATTTGCTGGTTAGAGCCCTGAAATCCCAGTCGCTCTTAGGTTCAATTCCCAGTTCTGTCAGAATATCAGGATGTATTTTGGTATCACCTGCCATATTCATATGATCCAGGATTGACATTTCTGCGGTCCTGGCTGCCGTACCGCGGCCGTCATAATCATCAAACAGTGTTTCAGGCTCTTCAAATGTTTTTCCCACATATTCGTTATAATGCCTCATTGCCGGCTCCCATTCGCGATGTGGCGCCTTATGGTGGTACATCAGCAGAAAAGGCTTATCTTTCTGCCTCTGATCCAGCCATCCTATGGCCAGGTCAGTTATTATGTCCGTCACATAACCCTCGATTCTTTCTCTTCCACCGGGAGTAACAAAATCAGGATTATAATAGTGACCCTGGCCGGGAAGGATTCTCCAGTAATCAAAACCTGCCGGTTGTGATCGCAGATGCCATTTGCCTATCATAGCCGTCTGATAACCTGCTTCCTGCAGTAATTTTGGGAAGGTAAGCTGCGTACTGTCGAAGCGGGCAGACGAGTTATCTATCTTGCCATTGATATGGCTGTGTTTGCCGGTCAGTATTACCGCCCTGGAGGGTGCACAGATTGAATTTGTAACATAAGCATTTTCAAACAGCATCCCCTCGCTGGCAAGTCTGTCAATATTTGGCGTTTCATTCCTGTAAGAACCATAAGCACTTATTGCCTGGCGGGCATGATCATCCGTCATTATAAAAATGATATTAGGCTTCTCTTCCTTCCTGCCGCAGGAGAGCATAAAAAGCATTATAAAAAAAACTGCCATTTTTGCCGGGTCTTTCATGTCAGGTTTGTTTTATTAGATTATTTCCTCGGATAATTTCTTTCTCAGGTCGTTAAGTTTTATATTTTCATCTATCTCGCCAAATTCAGCCAGTGATATTTTTCCCCGTTCTTCCGATACAACAACTACAATACAATCTGTCAGTTCGCTTATTCCTATGGCTGCCCTGTGCCGCATCCCAAAACGGGGGGGCAGGTTCGGGTTATCAGTGGCGGGCAGGGGACACCTTGCGGCATATATTTTCCCTGATTCAATAAGCACGGCACCATCATGAAGAGGACTGTCTTTAAAAAAAATATTTTTCAGCAATTCCGCACTGACTCTTGCTTTGATGATTTCTCCACCTTCCGAATACAATTCCAGGGAACTTCGCCTGCCAATAACTATCAGGGCGCCGTACTTTGAATCAACAAGCCATTCAACAGCCCTGACAATCTCTTCTATATCCGTCTGTTTCTGTCTTGAATCCACCGAACCACCACTGAAAAATCGCTCTATGGAATAATTACCTCCTCCCATATACCGGCTTCCTATCATAAGCAGGAAGCGCCGTATCTCCTGCTGGAAAACTATAATCAGTACAATCACACCTCCGCCAAACACCGCCGTCATTATGGAACTTATCAGTTCCATCTGCAATAATTCCACTACCTTCCAGAACAGGTAGACAACAAAAATGCCCATGAAAATAGTTATAGCTGCTGTACCCCTTATTAAACGATAGAGCTGGTAAAGTATGAAAGCCACAAGGATAATGTCAATTATGTCCAGAATGGTGATTGGCGGCATATCGTAATTTTGATTCTTTCAGACAAATGTAAAAAATATAAGTGAATTAATTTCAGCCTGCATTCAAACGGCTCACAAGTTTTATGGCCTGAACAGCCTCAGCCACGTCATGAACCCTCAGTATTGAAACTCCCTTCAACAGGGCAAGCGTATTCAGAACAACAGTGCCATTAAGGCTTTCGTCGGGACTTATTTCAAGCGTTTTCCATATCATCGATTTCCGTGAGAGTCCTGCAAGAACCGGCAGACCGAGAATAGAAAAGCGTTCAAGCCCATTCAGAAGTATAAAATTGTGGTCGATGGTCTTGCCGAAACCAAAACCGGGATCAATAATAATATCTTTTATGCCCCTTAGTACCAATTCCTGCTTTTTCACTGAGAACCATTTCAGCAGCTCTCCCATTAAATCATCATATACAGGATTGATATGCATATTCTGAGGACTTCCTTTCATATGCATCAGGATATACGGGACTTTATATTTTTCAATGACATCAAAGATTTTATCATCCAGGTTTCCGCCTGAGATGTCATTTATTATATCCACACCAAAATGATTTATCCCGATTTCCGCTATGGATGACCTGAATGTATCCAGCGACAGGATTGCCGAAGGAAATTCCCTGCGCAGGAGCTTTAGAGCATGGCTAATCCTCTCAAGCTCTTTTTTTTCTGTAATGTTCTCCGCACCCGGACGGGAAGAATAGCCTCCTACATCAAGCATATCAGCTCCCGATTCAAGCATTTTTGCAGCCCGGCTTAATATCTCCTTTTCGCTGTTGACCCTGCTGCCTTTATAAAAGGAGTCAGGTGTTATATTTAGTACACCCATTACCCTTGGAAACGAAAGATCAAAAAGTGAACCCTTTATATTAATATTCATATTTTATGTTGTGTTGGATCAAATAAGGTGTAGACAAAAATAACAGTTAGATCCCAAATATATATCCTTACACTGCATAAAGTTACCGGAGGTTAATATCTCTTTTATTCCTGTTAGTTCTTTTAGCCTCTTTGTCAGGGTAAATATTCATTACTTATTATATTTGTAGGTGATCCAATTTTTATGGCAGCCTGATGAAATTAATAGTAATAGAAGGACTTGACGGTTCCGGCAAGTCCACTCAGATACAAAAACTGAGGGAGTATTTCACCGGAAGAGGCCTGGTACATGAATTCATCCACTTCCCGAGGACCGCAGCTCCGTATTTCGGAGAACTGATATCACGCTTTCTCAGGGGGGAATACGGACAGGTCAATGAAGTAGATCCCTATCTTGTTGCCATGCTTTATGCAGGAGACAGGAAAGACGTAGCAGACAATATTTATTCATGGCTCCGGGAAGGTAAATTTGTTCTCCTCGACCGTTATGTCTATTCAAACATAGCCTACCAGTGTGCAAAAATTAAAAACAAAGAGGGGAGGGAAGCATTGAAGAAATGGATCTTAAACCTCGAATTCAGACACTTCGGAATTCCCATGCCAGACATTAACATCTTCCTTGATGTGCCATTTGAGTTTACTGAAAATAAACTGAGGGCAGGAAGATCAGGACTTGACCGGGACTATCTTAACGGAAGCAATGACATTCACGAAATTAATCTTGAGTTTCAAAAACAGGTCAGACAGGTCTATATCGAAACTGCAGCAAGTGAAAAATCCCTTGAAATCATTAACTGCACTCAAGAAAAGGCTACTATCCTTTCGCCGGATAAAATTTTCAGCCGGATAATAGATTTATTAAAGAAAAACGAAGTAATAGTATGATCAACATCAAAAATGTAAGCAGGTATATTACGGGTATTGTCTTTATATTTTCAGGCCTGGTAAAGGGCATTGATCCCATGGGATCAATGTATAAATTTATTGATTATTTCACGGCTTTCAACCTCGATGCACTGGAACCACTGGCTTACACACTGGGTATAATTTTATGCACGGCAGAATTTATTATCGGTTTTGCAATCTTCAGCGGCATAAGAATAAGACTTGCAGCCTGGGGAATGTTAATTTTCATGCTGGGCTTT
This sequence comes from Bacteroidales bacterium, assembly GCA_032260385.1. Classification (GTDB taxonomy): domain Bacteria; phylum Bacteroidota; class Bacteroidia; order Bacteroidales; family VadinHA17; genus UBA9300. The sequence continues at coordinate 29,654 of JAVVEL010000015.1, forward strand.
ACACCCCTTACCCTTTATCTGGCAATAGCTAACCCGGTTGCTGACTGCGGCTGCTTTGGCGATGCAATTCACCTTACAAACTGGCAGACTTTCTACAAGAACATAATAATTTCCATATTTGTGGTTGTAGTCTTTGTTAACAGGAATAATTACAGGACTGTTTCATTTTCGCGTTATGAATGGCTTGCAATAAGCATCATAACTGTTGCTTTCGTTCTATTCACAACTTATAATTACAGAAATCTACCGGTAATTGATTTCAGACCCTACCACGTCGGCGCAAATATTCCCGAAAAAATGACTATCCCTGAAGGAGCCCCGACCAATGAATACGAAACTACACTCACATATGAAAAAAACGGTGTGCAGAAGGAGTTCACCCTGGAAAACTACCCTTCCGGTGACACAGCATGGGTCTTCGTTGATTCACGGTCCCGCCTGGTAAAAAAAGGTTATGAACCTCCGATCCATGACTTCAGCCTGGTCACACCTGATGGCCAGGACCTGACGGATATAATACTCAACGACCAGGGATATAGTTTCTTAATGCTCAGTATAAACCTCTCAGAAGCTGATGCGGATCTTATTGATAAAGGTATTGAATCAGGACTTGAGTGCCAGGACAAAGGTATAAGCTTTTACATACTTACTGCTGCATCTTCTTCAATTATAGATAATTACAAAGACATATTCAATATATTCTATTTGGATGAGACAACCATGAAAACCATTGTGCGCGCAAACACGTGTTTTATGGTTATACATGAAGGCACCATCACAAAGAAATGGGCCGGCAGTGATCTTCCAAAAAAGAATGAATTACCCGGAATAATAATGAATTCCTACCCTGTCAAAAGTAAGAACAGGACAGTGATCCTTCTAACTGTTATGGCAGGTATTTTGCTATTTTCTTATTTAACGAAGCTTATATTACGTAAACTGAAAAAAACAAACTGATATTATGAGAAGTAAAGTTGTCGCAGGAAACTGGAAAATGAACATGAATCATGCAGAAGGACTGTCCCTGGCAAGGGATGTGGATGATTTCTTACTGGGAAACGATAAGCCCGGTCTTGAAGTGATTCTATGCCCTCCCTTTATTCACCTGGCACATATAGCCGGCTCATTAAGGGCCCCCAATATAAGCACCGGGGCACAAAACTGTTCGGATAAGGATGCCGGAGCTTATACAGGTGAAATATCAGCAGGGATGATTAAATCGACCGGGGCTGAATATGTTATAATCGGACATAGTGAGAGACGAAGTTATTTTAATGAAAATGATGAGCTCCTGAATGAAAAAATCAAAACCGCCCTTAATAATAAACTGAGGGTCATATTCTGTTGCGGTGAAGTTTTGAGCGACAGAGAAAAAGGTAAGCATTTTGAAATCGTCAAATCGCAGATAGAAAAAGCTTTCAATGGTATCAGCAGGGAAGATCTTGTTGATATTATCATTGCCTATGAACCAGTCTGGGCAATAGGTACCGGGGTGACAGCAAGTTCCTGCCAGGCACAGGAGATGCACTCATATATACGATCAATTATTTATGAGCTTTATGGGAAAAAAGAATCTGAACAGATACTTATCCTCTATGGTGGTAGCTGTAAACCATCCAACTCTGCTGAACTGTTTTCGATGGAGGATGTTGACGGAGGACTTATAGGAGGAGCTTCGCTGAAGAAAGATGACTTTTGTAAAATTATAGATTCAATCCCCGTAAAATGAAACATGCACTGACTATAGCCATATTAGTTAGTTTCTTATCATTGAATCATAATGTCAATGCCCAGATAAGATCATCCTTCTCGGGTGAGCAGGAAACATTCAGCAGCGAATTGGTCAGTTTTATGGGACCCAATCTAAATGAAGAACAGACTGCCTTGCTTGAAAGCCTGGTAACTGCATGGGACAGCACATTGATACATACTTCATCCCGCCCACTGATAATAAAAACCGCGATGAATCTGGAGAACAAAAGGATGAGATCAAATCCTCACTTTATTGACTTCATCGCTACCATAATGACTTTTGTCGACTACGACATAGATCATGCTATGCTCAATATCTGGCTTGAGGGATTAAATAAGCTGGCTTCTGAATCCGAGACAAGAGTCAGTGAAGTAACTTCATTCATAAAATCCGCCTCAAACCTCATACGGGAAAAAATACTGTATAGCTCAAACAGCCTGACATGGAAAACCACGGCTAATAAATTCACTTTCAGAAACGATACAGCCTTTATGATTTCCATTCCCCTGTCAGATATTATCTGTTATGCCCAGCGTGACAGCACTGTAATTTATAATACACAGGGATCATATAGCCCTGTCTCAGGAAAATGGTCTGGAAAAGGCGGGATGATCACCTGGGCTAAGGCAGCTTACCCTGAAAATGAGGTCTATGCCAGGGCTGAAGCATATGCTCTGGACCTTGGCAAATCGTCCTTTGAGATAGATTCAATCTTGTTTACAAACACAGCCTATTTCGATGAACCCGTTTACGGAAAGCTGAGCGACAGGGCCATTAACATAAATAAACCTGAAAATGCATCCTACCCGAAATTTGAAACTTATCAGAAAACTTTCGTTCTCGACAACATTTATGAAAACATTGATTTCACGGGAGGCCTGGCCTTCGAAGGTGCTCTGGTAATCGGTAAGGGTGAACCCTACACACCTGCTGTAATAAAGATATACAGAAATGATACACTGGTAGTCAAGGCAGCTTCAAACAGCTTCATTTTTAACAGGGAAAATATACAGACACAGAGCACGGCTTTCACTTTATACCTGGGTAATGATTCAATCTATCATTCTGATATAGCCTTTAGCTATAACGTTCCCGGTAAGGAACTTAACACATTCAAGTCGAGGTTTCCCACATCAGAAAGCCCCTACTTCAATTCATATCACAAAATGGATATGTACTTCGATTATCTTAGCTGGAAGATGGATCAATCGCTCATTACCCTCTCCAGGGCCAGGGGAGCAAGTATAGGCCAGGCCTATTTTGAATCAAGCTCCTATTTCAGCGAAAATGAATTCCTCAATCTCATGGGTATCGATGACTACCACCCTCTTTTCAGGCTTAAGTCTTTTTCTGAATGGTACTATAATGAGACTTTCCCGGTGAGCGAACTCGCAAGGTGGTTGAACCAGCCGGTCGAAGTGGTGATGGCCCTTTGTATAGACCTGGCAAACAAGGGCTTTCTGTTTTTTGACAGGGTGAATAATGAGGTAACTATAAAACAAAAACTATATGACTATATAAACGCCTTCGGAAAAAAGCAGGATTATGATGTTATAAGTATCTTCAGTGAAACAAGAAAGCCTCTTGACAATGCCACCCTTGACCTGCAAAATTATAAAATGAACATTGAGGGGATACCCAGGATCTTCCTCAGTGATTCCCAGAATGTGCGAATTTATCCTTACGACAGGAGCATTATGCTTGAAAAAAACAGGTCATTTGAGTTTGATGGTGTCGTACAGGCAGGCATGATTAGCGTATTTGGCAACGATTTTAAGTTCAGCTACGACACATTTAAAATCAAACTTGCCAGGGTTGATTCCATTATGCTGTCAATTGAAACCGGGGAGTTTAATGAGGAGGGAAGAGCCCTGGCAAGAAAGGTTGAAGATCTTATACAGATGACCCAGGCTGAACTGCTTATAGACGACCCTGAAAATAAATCCGGGCAGGCCAGCCTGAAACAGTATCCCATATTCTATGCTTACAGTGATTCTTACGTATTTTACGACAGGATACCGGGGCTTGAAGGAATATATCCCCGGTCTGATTACTTCTTCAGGCTCGAACCTTTTACCTTTGAAAATACAGACAGGCTGAGACCATCCGACCTGGAATTGCAGGGCACCTTCCATGGAGGAAAAATTATTGACACTTTAAACCAGACGCTTACATTGCAACACGATAATTCACTGGGCTTCAGTTATAATATACCTCCAGAGGGTATGGATGTTTACGGAGGAAAAGGAAAGATTTATAAGCTGATAGAAATGAGCAACCAGGGAATGAAGGGAAACGGCAGCCTGGATTACCTGACGGCCCACCTGGAATCGGATGAATTTAATTTCTTCCCCGACTCGGTACTTGCCAGTGCAAAAAACATGACAATAACTGCTAATACAATCTTCCCGGATGTTAAGGCCGGGGCAACTGACATCAAATGGTATCCGGATAACGATGAATTTTATTCTCAACCGGCCGACAATTCAAGCTTCAGTATGTTTGATAATGGCACCAGCCTGGATGGAGAACTACTTCTTAAAAGTAATGGGCTCTCAGGTGAAGGGGAAATAAGCCTTAAAGATTCTTACCTGAGAGGATCTGATTACTCGTTCAGCCCCTCAGCCATTTACACTGATTCGGCAAGCTATTACCTTAAATCATTGTCGGGCCAGGGCTTTGCCTTTGTAGCCGATGATGCCGGAGTGTCTATCGATTTTGAGACAAACAGGTCGACTTTCAGCCTTAACAGCGATTCCTCAATGGTTAAATTCCCTGAAGTTAATTACATAAGCACAATGAGCGATTTCGAATACAATATGCAGGAAAGAGTATTGCTTATGTCCCAGGAGAATAAGGCCGATAGAGAACTTATGAAAGCAGATGAATTGCTGAGGCAGAATCTAAATGACCTGGAAAAACCGACTTTTTTCAGCACGCACATGCTTAATGACACAATCAGGTTCAGTGCCAGGTCCGGGAAATACCTCCTTGAGGAAGAAAAAATAATTGTGGACAATATAAATTATATCCCGGTGGCCGATGCCCTTATACAACCCGGGAACGGAACACTGAGCATAGGCAAGGGGGCCAAAACCGATCCCATACAGAATGCCCTTATAGCCATTAACAACAGGCATTTAATACACGATGCAAACGTTAACATAATAAGGAGCAACAGGTATAGTGCAAATGGCCTCTATGATTATGTTGATGAATCGGGAAGCGTGCAAACCATCAGCTTTGATGAAATAACAGTTGACTCACTGAGGTCTGAAGGAAAGGGACATATTCCTGCCCATGATAACTTCATGCTCAGTCCCTGGTTTACTTTCCAGGGAGACGTTAGTTTTACAGGTGACAAGGACAAGCTGTATTTCCTTGGCAGTACCGGTATAGTGCATGATTGTGACAGGCTGGGATCTTTGCCCCTTAAGTTTGAAAGTGAGATAAATCCTGATAATGTAATGATACCGGTGAGCAACAAACCCCGGGGCATGAACGGAAGCCTGATCGCCGCGGGATCGTATATAACAATAGATTCAACCCATATTTATTCTGCCCTCCTCTCTCCCGGAAAATCATGGAGCGACTCCCCCCTGGTGCAAGCAATGGGCTATATAATCTACGATAAAGAGGAAAGAAGATATAAGATTGGACAAAGAGAGAAACTGGCCAATCCGAACCTACCCGGAAACATTATTACTTTCAACCCTGTTACCTGTGAAGTATACAGCGAAGGACAGGTTAAGCCGGGACTCGATTACGGGCTCATGAGTCTCAACAGCGCGGGCCGGATCAGTCATAAGACTGATTCCGATATAGTAAGACTTGATCTCATTATTGCATTTGACTTTCATTTCTCTGAACCGGCACTAAATATTATGGCTGAAGAAATTAGACTTATTCCAACGCTCAAACCCGTTGACATCAGCGGGAATGCTTATAACCTGGCTATGCAAAATTTAATGGGTGAAGACGCAGCGGCTAGGCTTAAGGAAGAAATGAACCTTTATGGGATGTCCAGGACACTGCCCAAAGATTTCCAGCCTGAACTGGTGCTCAATGACCTTAAACTGGTATGGAACCAGGAAGCTCAGTCCTACAGGTCGATAGGCAGAATAGGCCTGGGCTTCGTGGGAAAACAGGCTATGAACGTTTATGTTGATGGTTATGTAGAATTGCAAAAGAGACGATCGGGCGACATTCTCGATATCTACCTAAAGGTTGATAATACCACCTGGTACTGGTTCAGCTATACAAGAGGTGTTATGATGTCATTGTCCGGAAATCCCGCTTTTAATACGATACTTACAGAAGAGAAGACCGGTGACAGGCGTCATCCTGAACATTCAGTACGTACCCCCTACACATATATGGTAGGCATTCAGGAAAGACTTGATTATTTCCTCAGGAAAATGGAAGGGGAAAAACAGGATGCGGGCGTTACAGACGATCCTATTAAATACCGGTAATATACTCAGGATGCAGCTTTTCTATTCACATAAACTTGAAGCCGGTATATTTACCTTTGATGAGAACGAATCGAAACATATCATTAAAGTGCTTCGTCACAGAACCGGAGACACCATTTACGTTACCAACGGTAAAGGTGCAATCTACAGGACAGGAATAATAAGTGCTGATCCATTGCAATGCAAGGCTGAAGTTACAGGGACCATGTCTTCATTCAATAAACACGACTATTATCTCCACATAGCAATAGCCCCCACAAAAAATTCAGATAGGATGGAATGGTTTGTGGAAAAAGCAGTGGAACTGGGAATTGATGAAATAAGTCCCCTGGTATGCGAACATTCGGAACGAAGGAAAATAAATAAGGAAAGGCTTCAAAAAATAACAGTGTCTGCAATGAAGCAATCGTTTAAATCGCATCTTACGAAAATCAACGACATTGTGAGCTTTGCCGATTTTATTAAAATAGAATTTAATGGCAAAAAATTCATTGCCCACCTGGATAGCGAAATAAGAAACAATAGCCTGGCTGCAAATTATTTAAAAGGTGAAAATGTACTGTTTCTGATAGGACCGGAGGGTGATTTCAGCAGGGAAGAAGTAAATCAGGCAATCAGAAATGACTACCTTCCCACAAGCCTTGGCAGGAGCCGTTTAAGAACAGAAACAGCAGGCCTTACAGCCTGCTGCTGGGTGTATTACATAAATCAATGATCTTTTAATCCGGGCTTCCACCTGCCCGATTTGCGAAGAGCCTGGTCGATTATCCATTCAATCTGGGCATTTGTACTGCGAAATTCATCCGAAGCCCATTTTTCAATCGCCTTCAACTTTTCCGGATCAATTCTTAATGCAAACGCTTTTTTTCTGCTCATAATCTACTGGTGTAATGTTCCGGCATTAACCACCGGGGTCGCATCCTTGTCACCACAAAGGACAACCATCAGGTTACTTACCATGGCAGCTTTCTTCTCCTCGTCAAGCTCAACTATTTCCTTTTTGCTTAACTGATCAAGAGCCATCTGAACCATAGACACTGCTCCCTCTACAATCTTGAACCTCGCAGCCACAACGGCAGTGGCCTGCTGACGCCTTAACATGGCTCCCGCAATCTCCTCGGAATAAGCAATATAGTTTATTCTGGCCTCTATAACGTGAATTCCTGCCATCTCCAGCCTTTCCCGTATTTCTTTCTCAAGTTCATTATTTACCTCTTCTCCCCCACTTCTTAGAGTTATCTCAGCATCCTCATCCTCAAAATTATCATAGGGATAAATGCCAGCCAGTTTTCGGATGGCAGCATCACTCTGGACGAATACGAAATGTTCATAATCATCAACCTCAAAGGCAGCTTTATAGGTGTCTTCAACTTTCCATACAAGAACACAGCCTATCTTTATTGGGTTGCCTATTTTGTCGTTAACCTTGATGGTGTCACTGTCAAAATTCCTGGCCCTGAGGGATATCTTCTTACGTACATAAAAAGGATTTACCCAGAAGAACCCGTTATGTTTAACAGTACCCTTGTAAGCACCAAATAAAACCATAACACATGATTCATTTGGATTTACAACAGTAAAACCCACTGCGGTGAAAATGAATAAGAGTGCCAGTACGATGCCAAGCCATATTATTTCATAATAAAATCCCAGGATCGATCCTGCAAGGATTACTAGCGCCACTAAAAGGAAGAAGTAACCCGATACCGGTTTAATTGTTTTTTCGTTTGACATGGTTTTGAGTATTGGTTTTAAATTAATGATATTATTTTGATATCGCTAATATATCATAATAAATTTTAAATTGCAAAAAAAACACGGAAAAAATCCGTGTTTTTATCGAAAGCAAAATAATTTAATATTTGTCAGACACCCTGTCGATAGAATGTAAAAGTTTATTTACGATATTATCGCCAGGTTTTTCGCAAATACTTTTATAAGCAGGTAGAATTTTCTGCAGGCAGTATTCATAGCCAAAGGCATCTGAGAAAAGGTCCACTGCCGTGGTATCAATCTGGTAATATCTTAAGAACCGGGTAAAATTTTTATCCATAGGCATGTTATTTCTTTTTATAGAAGAAACGGTGCCACCCGGAAAATATTGTCAGGATCTTAATTAATTGTCAGGTTAAGGCTTTTTTCCTCAATCATTTTTCTCATATTGATGAGGGCGTACCTCATTCGTCCCAGGGCTGTGTTTATACTTACCTCCGTTTGTTCGGCTATTTCCTTGAACGAGAGTCCTGCATAATGCCGCAGCATAACAACCTCTCTCTGGTCATCCGGCAGCCTCTCAAGGAGGATACGCACATCATTTTCGATTTGTTCCTTTACAAGGCTGTCCTCAATATTATCTTCTGCGAATCTCTTTTCATTGAGAATATCGGTTTCATAGTCATCATTGGAAAGCAACCTCATTTGTTTTTCCCTCCGGAAGTGATCGATGATGAGGTTATGGGCTATTCTCATCACCCATGAAAGGAACTTCCCGTTATCAGTATATTTCCCGGCTTTTAGCGAGCGTATTACTTTCAGGAAGGTTTCCTGGAAAATATCTTCAGCAAGGCTTTGCTCTCTCACATAGATGGAAATATATGTAAAAACCTTGTTTTTATGACGATTTATGAGATTTTCTATTGCAGAGCGATCACCATTTATAAACTGCCTTACTAACTCCTGGTCAGTATTGTTTGACATCATTCTAACTCGAATTGGTTAAGAGTAGAATTTTTCTATAGGCAGTCCTTTTTTATTAATGGTTTAGTTCAATAGAGGCTGCAATTAAATAAAAAAAAATTAAAATTAAAAATATTAATTTTGTTGCCCGTGTTATTTTGCAGTAAAAGCCATTACTTTTTGTATGACAAAGACAGTAGCGAACCATATCAGTATAAAGGGAACGAGGGTTCACAATTTAAAAAATCTGAGTGTGGAGCTTCCGCAGAGGAACCTGGTAGTAATAACCGGTGTTTCAGGTTCCGGTAAATCGTCCCTCGCCTTTGACACCATATATGCTGAGGGACAGCGAAGGTATGTGGAAAGCCTCTCATCCTATGCACGGCAATTCCTGGGGCGCATGAACAAACCCGAGGTAGATTTCATAAGTGGCATACCTCCGGCCATAGCAATTGAGCAGAAGGTAAACACCAGGAATCCGCGTTCGACAGTAGGCACCTCAACTGAAATATATGATTATCTGCGGCTCCTCTATGCCCGTAGCGGTCGTACATATTCACCGGTCTCAGGCAGGGAAGTGAAACGACACAGTGTTGATGATGTCGTAAATTTTGTTTCGAAGCAAAAACAAGGAAGCCGCATGCTCATTCTCTCCCCCAATGCCATACCCGGCAATATTGATGTTGAAGAATACCTGGCCTTCCTGAAAAAACAAGGATTTAACAGGATAAAGGTAAAGGATAAAATAATTAAGATAAATGAGGAGAAAGCTAATGATCTGAGCCTTTTGCCCGGGCAGGAGCTATCGGTTGTAATTGACAGGATATCTGCTGATAAGGATGCTGATAATCTAAGCAGGATAGCTGATTCCGTACAGACAGCTTTTACCACCGGCAAGGGAAGATGTATTCTGGAATCCGAAGAAGAGGGTATTTCTTTACATGAGGAGTTTTCAAACAAATTTGAGGCTGACGGCATTGAATTTATTGAGCCGAACGAACACCTGTTCAGTTTCAACAATCCTCTTGGAGCCTGTCCCCTCTGCGAGGGATATGGTAAGATAATTGGCATTGACGAGGACCTTGTTATACCCGACCAGAACCTTTCCGTATATGATGACGCCATTATTTGCTGGAGGGGAGAAAAGATGAAAAAATGGAAAGAAAGGCTGATCAGGAATTCATCCCTTTTTGATTTTCCCATTCACAAACCCTGGTACCAGCTCACTGAAGAACAAAAAGCCCTTGTATGGGAAGGTAACAGGTATTTCTACGGCTTGAACAAGTTTTTCACTTACCTCGAAAAAAAGAAATATAAGATTCAGTACCGGGTAATGCTGAGCAGGTACAGGGGTAAGACAAGGTGCCCTGAATGTAAGGGTAACAGGTTAAGAAAAGAAAGTTCATATGTCAAAATCAAAGGCAGGGCCATACATGAGCTCACTGCCATCCCTGTTTCTGAAGTCTATGAATTTTTCAGGACACTTAAGCTTCGTCATCATGAAGAAGAAATAGCCGGCAGGCTACTTTCAGAGATAAGGTCAAGGCTGGAATTTCTTATCAATGTAGGCCTTTCATATCTCACCCTCAATAGGTTATCCTCTTCCTTATCAGGTGGTGAGTCACAGAGGATAAACCTGGCAACTTCTCTTGGAAGCAGCCTCATCGGGTCCTTATATATCCTGGACGAACCCAGTATTGGTTTACACCCCCGCGACACCAATCTTCTTGTGAAGGTTCTTAAAAATCTGAGGGATATAGGTAACACTGTAATTGTTGTTGAGCACGAGGAAGAAATAATTAATGCGGCCGACCAGGTAATTGATATTGGACCTGAGGCCGGCAGGTTTGGCGGGGAACTGATTTTCCAGGGGAAGGTATCTGAACTGGGGTCTGCGCAAACGCTCACTGCCGAATACCTGTCCGGGAAGAGGGAAATAGCTGTACCGGAAGTGAGAAGACGATGGAATAACTACATTAAACTCAGTGGTGCCAGGGAACATAATCTCAAGGATATCGATGTCACCTTCCCCCTTAACACTATAACCATGGTCACAGGGGTTAGCGGCTCAGGGAAATCAACCCTTGTTAATGACATCCTCTACCCTGCATTAAGAAATACAATTTCCGGTTTCTCGGGAAAACCGGGTAAATTCAGGGATATAGGGGGGGATATTTCCATGGTCAGTGGTATTGAGATGGTAGACCAGGATCCAATAGGGCGCTCGAGCAGGTCAAACCCCGTAACATACCTTAAAGCTTATGATGAGATCAGGAAATTGTTTGCCGAACAGCAGGCTGCCATACAGGGAAACTACAGGGCTTCCCATTTTTCATTTAACGTTGACGGAGGAAGGTGTGATGAGTGTAAGGGAGAAGGTAGTATTAAGGTAGAAATGCAGTTTATGGCTGATGTTGAACTTACCTGCGAGGAATGTAAGGGCAAGAGGTTTAAAAAAGAGATACTCGAAATAAAATACAGGGATAAAAATATATATGATATCCTGGAGATGACTATTAATGAATCTATTGAATTTTACAGTGCATCAAACGGCAAGACAGAAAAGAGGATTGTATCACGACTTAAACCTCTTGCTGATGTTGGGCTGGGATATGTCAAGCTGGGCCAGTCATCGAGCACCCTGTCAGGTGGAGAAAGCCAGAGGGTAAAACTTGCTTACTTCCTTGCTAATGAAAAGCAGCATGACCACATCCTTTTTATTTTCGATGAACCAACAACGGGCTTGCATTTCCATGATATAAACAAATTGCTTAATTCACTGAATGCCCTGGTCGAAAGAGGCAACTCGGTTATATTAATAGAGCACAATGTTGAAATGATAAAAAATGCCGACTGGATCATCGATCTTGGTGCGGAAGGAGGAGAAGAAGGTGGCTACGTAGTTTTTGAAGGTGTCCCTGAAGACATCGTAAAATGTAAAAAATCGTACACCGGGAAATGGCTTGCCAATAAACTGCGGAAATAGAAAAAGGGACCCCAAAGGTCCCTTACGTAACATTTATCCGTAAATTATTGAGTCATTATCCCAAACATAATTGCCACACAACCGCTGGCAGGGTCATCAGCCTGTTGCTCAAAGGTGGTCACCTTGATTACAATTTTTAATTGCTGGCTTGATTCAAGGTTAAAGTCCCACGTCCTCCCATAGTCATTATCGGCATTTGAGTAGAGGATATTGCTGTTGGCATCCATAACCGTGAACTCGATGGCCGGCAGGTTATCTGAACCGCATATGGCCAGTCTGTAATCCTGATCACTATAGAAGGTTTTATAAAGCTCTGCTTCCTCTCCTTCAACCAGGATGGCTGCATGATAATTGCCGTCATGTGTATAAGCTCCTAACTCCTCTTTACAAATTTTCTTGGCAAAGCCCTTGCACTGGGCATTGGCATTGAATACATTAAATGCAAGGAGCAATGTTAAAATAAAACTTATCTGTACAATTCGTTTCATAATTTCCTATTTTACATAAGATGACCTGATTTCCGCAACTTTACCGGCCAGTTCCTTGAAGACTTCCGGTGTCATATCTGTTTCAACGGTTGATTTAAGAACAGTAATATTTGTTTCTTCATCCACTTCAGGCTTGATATCGGTTGTTTTAATATTTATCTTATCAAAAACCGTCTTTAACTCCTCCATCTGCTTTATTATTTCCGCCATTGATGGATGATCCCTGTTATCCTTAATCAGCTGGAGCATAATGCCAACAGACAATTTCTGATCGATGATCCTGCCGACCAGTTTATTACTGTCGAATTCATTTAAATCAACAAGCTGGGTTGCTATGTAAAGGCCTTCCACCCAGCCGCCGACCATTACTATCGCAGCTATTGCATGTTGCTCATTATCTTCAAGGTAAGAGCTCGAATTCAGGAATGTTTCAGATACAATATCAAGTATAACATCCCTGTTGTTTATATTTTCTTCAAGCCTGTTAATTGTTTCCTCATTAATGGCATCGAGTATACCCAATCCGTCGGCCATTTCCTTGGCGGCAGACATATAATCAATAACCAACTGTGTCTGATCATAAAGGCTTGCGAAACTCAGGTCACAGGTATAGATACCCAGGTTGAGGGCCATCATCTTATTGGTTGTATACCTGGTTGTATTTTGCGTAGGGTTCAACAGTTCCTGGTTAAATTCTGCTCCGGCTGATTTTATCAGCATGGCAGATTCAAGAGGTGATGGAAGAGAATAAAAGATTTTCTTTGCCTGGTCAACATCCAGGAGCACATCCTGACTGATCTCGGTAATCTCTAAAGGCACATTCTTCTCTGCCTCCTTACCACCTGATTTACAACTGTTAAACAGAAGAGCAAAGGTAAAAACAGCTATAAATAAATATAGTGTCTTACATAATGACTTTTTCTTCATGATTGATAGTTTAATTTGCTGGTCTATTTTCCGCCTAATTTAGCACTAAATTTTTATTTTTCAAAGTAATGCAAGACACTCAGCTTAATATTACCGGGAGCTGCCTGCAGTCAATCGCTCTATTCATAGGCTGAGAAGTATTTCATAAACTGTGCCCGCTCATATTTCTTGTAATCCTTAAAGTTCTTGTAGTTCAAACTGGCCCTGAATTCATCAATACTCTTATAGTTTTTTGATTTCATCCATGACTCCAGGGAAGCAAGAAGTTCACTTATATATTCATGACCCTCGCTGTATAGTACAGAACAAACCTGGACTGTATCAGCACCGGCAAGGAGGTATTTTACAATATCTTCACCTGTGCGCACACCTGTTGAGGCCGATATACTTATTTTGTCATTTACGGCTGAGGCCATCCCAATCCACCTTAGAACATTTCTTTTATCGTCGGTGTTGCTAAATACTGAAGCCGGTATTATGTTCATGGAATTAACGTCGATATCCGGCTCGAAAAACCTGTTGAAAAGAACTACCCCGTTTACTCCCCTCTTGTAAAGCTGGTCTATAAGATAGAGCAGATTTGTAAATCTTTGACCCAGTTTAATGGCAAAGGGTATATCCAGAGTCTTCCTCAGTTTCTCAACCATATCAAAATAAATCTTTTCAGCCCTGACGGGATTGAGCTCTTTATCAACAGGCAGAAAAAACATGTTCACCTCCAGGGCATCGGCACCTGCCGACTGTATATTTTTTGCAAAATTTATCCAGTCCTTGGCCGAGACACAATTAATACTGGGTATTATGGGAATATCTGTTGATTCTTTTGCGGACCTTACCAGGTCCAGGTAGTTATCCAGGGAATGTGTTTTAGTATAGTATGCTATATAATCTGATGCTTCAGGATAATCTGATCCTTTGGATAACATACCGCTCTGATAATTGATTTGCTCCTCAAATATTGATTTAAGAACTACGGCACCCGCACCGTATTCAGCAGCAGCCTTGATTTTATTCAGGCTATCTGTAAGTCCGCTACTACTGACAATAAGAGGGTTACGCAGTTTCAAACCCATGTAACTTGTTTCCAGGTTCATCATATAAATTGTTTAATTATCTATTTTACAATACCTTGCACCAAAAATAGCAGTCCCAATCCTGATCATCGTGCTTCCCTCCTCCAGAGCTACTCTGTAATCACCAGACATTCCCATCGATATTTCGCAGAAATCATCTTTCTCCCGGCAAAAATTCTCTTTCAGTTCTTCAAAAACAGACCTGAGAAAAACAAATTCTGATCTGACCCTGTCCATATCCTCTGTAAAGGTAGCCATACCCATTACACCTCTTATATTAACATTCTTCAGCTCTTCAGTGATGCCCGACTTAATCATTTCAACGGCTTCCTCGATGCTAAAGCCGAATTTTGTTTCTTCTCTTGCTATATGAAACTGTAAAAGGCAATCTATTGTTCGTCCGGCCTTATTTCCTTCCTTATTTATTTCCCTCAGCAATTTTTCCGAATCAACCGATTCTATAAGGTGGATAAACCCGGCGATATACTTAACCTTGTTCCGTTGAAGATGTCCAATCATATGCCACCGGATATCACCGGGCACATGTTTATATTTATCCATTAATTCCTGCACCCTGTTCTCACCGAAATTTCTTTGTCCTGCCCTATAGGCTTCCATTATATCCTCAATTGTTTTGGTTTTGGATACAGCCACAAGCTTAACATTATCAGGCAGTTTCTCTTTAAGGCGTCTTATATTTTCTGCTATTTCACTCATAAGGTCTAAAGTCCTAAAATTAGAAAAGCCCCGCATATAAAACAAGGCTTTCCCAACTATTTGCATAATCAGTCGAGCAGGTGTATGGCGAGGCCACTTCTCAGCTTTGGCTCGAACCAGGTAGTTTTGGGTGGCATAATATTGCCTGTATCTGCTATCTTAATAAGTTGCTGCATTGAAACGGGATATAGTGCAAAAGCTACTTTCATTTCCCCGAGGTCAACTCTTTTCTTCAGTTCACCAAGACCCCGTATACCACCTACAAATTCAATCCTTTTTGAACGTCTCAGGTCCTGGATATCCAGGATGGGAGAAAGAACCCTTTGTGTCAGTATAGTAACATCGAGTGCTGCTATTGGGTCAGCGTCGTCATACACATGTTCCCTGGCTTCAAGCCTGTACCATTCTCCTTCAAGATACATTGAAAAGACGTGGAGCTTCTCAGGTTTATAAATAGCCGGTCCGGTCCGTGTAATTAAAAATGACTCGCCAAGTTTTTCAATTAATTCCGCTGCTGTATTACCGTTAAGATCTTTTATCAGCCTGTTATAGTCAATTATTTTAAGCTGCTTATCAGGGAAATGCACAGCCATAAAATAATTAAACTCTTCATCACCGGTATATCCGGGATTTTTCTCACGTTTTTCCTTGCCTACCAGTGCGGCGGCAGCTGTCCGGTGATGTCCGTCGGCGACATAGGTAAAGGGCACCTTATCCCTGAATAAATTTTCTATTTCAGAAATAAGTGCCCTGTCATTTATCACCCAGAAATGGTGACCAAATCCGTCATCAGCAACGAAATCATATACCGGTTCCTCTTCAGTGACAATACGCGTAACTATCTGATCAATTTCCTTTACCGCGGGATAGGTAAAAAATACAGGTTCGATATTTGCATTGTTTGTTCTTACATGTATCATCCTGTCTTCTTCCTTATCCGGCCTTGTGAGCTCATGTTTCTTTATCACCCCGTTGAGGTAGTCATCAACGGATGCACAGGCCAGGAGGCCATACTGGGTCCTCCCATCCATGGTTTGTGCATAGATGTAAAATTTTACTTCATCATCCTGTACCAGCCATTTATTTTTCTGCCATTTAAGGAAATTCTCATATGATTTACGGTACACCTCCCCGCTATGGACATCAGTGCCCGGTGGAAGGTCAATTTCGGCTCTTGTTATATGCAACAGGGAAAATTCATTGTCCCTGGCCATGTCTCTTGCCTCTTCTGTACTCATAACATCATAGGGCAGACATGCCACTTTATCAGCCAGGTCTTTAGGAGGCCTGAGAGCTTTAAATGGTTTGACTATTGCCATTTTATATAAAAATATTTAATTATTAATTATTAACCCTGAAGGTTTCATCTCCTTCTTTAAGGAAGGCGATAATCTGGCTTGCAGCTGCAATTCCTGCATTGATATTTGCCTCAGCTGTCTGGGCACCCATTTTTTTGGGAGTGAAGAAGTACCTTCCGGGATAATTAGATTTTATGTCATCACTGCAATCCGGCGCAATATCAGATATATAACTGAAATCGTCTCTTTCGGAAAATACCTTCATTAATTCCGCTTCGTTAATCACCTCTTTTCTTGCAGTATTTACTAGAACGGCATTCCCGGGCATCCCGCTCAGGAGCTCATACCCTATTGATGCTTTGGTTTCCTTGTTTGCCGGTATATGAAGCGATACGTACTGACACTTTGAATAAAGCTCCTCCACTGTTTTGAGAGCTTTTACACCATCCTTTTCTATCACACTGTCATCCACGAAGGGATCAAAGGCAAAAATCTCCATTCCAAATCCGCGGGCTATTTTTGCAACATATTTACCTACATTACCATAAGCATGTATGCCCAGGCTTTTCCCCCTGAGTTCAGTACCCGGCTTACCGTTAAATCCGCCCCTGGCCAGGTAAACCATCATTCCTAAAGCCAGCTCGGCCACTGCATTGGAATTCTGTCCCGGGGTGTTCATCGCAACAATATTTCTGGCAGTACATGCCTCCAGGTCAATATTGTCATAACCGGCACCTGCTCTTACAACTATTTTAAGACTGCTGGCAGCTTCCAGAACTTCAGCATCGATTATATCACTTCTTACAATCATTGCATCAGCGTCTTTAACTGCAGAAAGCAATTCTTTTTTTTCGGTATATGACTCAAGCAGGCTGAGTTCGTAGCCTGCTTTTTCAAGTTCCTTTCTTATGCCCTCCACCGCTTCCCCGGCGAAAGGTTTTTCAGTAGCTATCAGTACTTTCATTTTCACTCTGTTTTTAATTGTTTGCTTCAAAATCTTTCATTGTCTGTATCAGTTCTTTCACACTTTCAGGAGGAAGGGCATTATACAGAGAAGCACGGAATCCTCCGACTGACCTGTGCCCCTTTATTCCTATCATACCCCTTGAAGAGGCAAATGAAGAGAATCCGGCCTCAAGTTCCTTATATTCTTCACTCATAACAAAGCATACATTCATTATCGAACGATCTTTCTCTTTACTTACAGTGGGTACAAAGAGTTTATTACGCTCTATTTCAGCATAGAGCATATTTGCTTTTTCCAGGTTGATTTTCAGCATTGCTTCAAGTCCGCCCTTGTCCTTAAGCCACTTAAGTGTCTGTAAAGCAGCATATACAGGAAGCACAGGAGGTGTATTGAACATTGATTCCTTTTCGATGTGTGTCCTGTAATCCAGCATAGTCGGTATAGGCCTGTCAACCTTACCCAGTATTGCTTCCTTTACAATGACAAAGGTAACACCTGCCGGGGCAAGGTTTTTCTGGGCTCCCCCGTAGATAATTCCGTATTTTGAAACATCAACCGGCCTGCTGAAGATATCAGATGACATATCGGCAACCAGTGGAACGGGAGAATCAATATCCTCCTTGATTTCAGTACCGTAAATCGTATTATTTGTGGTTATGTGAAAATAATCGGCGTCATCAGGAATGGTATAATTCTCTGGTATATAGTTGAAATTTGCGTCTTTGGAAGAAGCCACCTCAATAACTTCGCCAAAGAATTTAGCTTCCTTTATTGCTTTTGAGGCCCATGAACCGGTATTCAGATAGGCTGATTTCTTAATCACCAGGTTCATTGGCACCATGGCAAACTGGGTACTGGCTCCTCCACCCAGGAAAATGACCTGGTAACCTTCAGGCACTGACAGTAATTCCTTGAATAATGACTGTGCCTCGTCCATGACTGACACAAATTCCTTACTTCGGTGTGAAATTTCCATTACTGAAAGCCCTGTTCCGGCAAAATCCCTTACTGCCTCGGCGACCTTATCGACGGTATATTGCGGTAATATTGAAGGTCCTGCGTAAAAATTATGTTTTTTCATCCTGTTAGTTTATTCGTTAAAAAAATCATTTTAATAATATCATTTAGCCTGTAGACAAGGCTTATATGTTTAAGTTGAACAACTTACCCTTCTCAAGGTAAGGGAGTACATCTGTTGAATCAGTCGTATGGCAAAAGGGGATACAGTCGTCAAGACCTTTTTCCCTCAGCCTGCTTCTCTGTGCTGCCTTATCAATATAAGAAAGAATATCGTCTTGTGCAAGTTTCCAGAGATCAAGAGTTATCATCACCGAGTCGCATGATGAGGCGAATTTTCCACTTTTCACCAGTCTGTCGGCCAGTGCCCCGGCAAAAACCGAATCTTCCAGGGATATTTTACCCTTCCATCCCGCGCACAGCAGAATAATTTTCCTTTCCTGGTCCAGCAGATAGGTCTCAAGACTGCTTATATTCAGGAAGGATCCTATGAGCACCCTGCAGCATCCCGAAGCCACTTCAATTGACATGGTACCATTTGTTGTACTATATACAATTGTTTGCCCGCGAACTCTTTCTGGAGTAAAATTAAAGGGTGAATTTCCAAAGTCTGCAAAATCCTGAACATATCCGTCACGTTCGGCGGCAACCATGTATCCCTTCCTCTTATATTCCCGTGCCACCTCCAGGTTTGGAACCGGTATCAGGCATTCAGCACCATTGGCAAAAGCATTGCAGATTGCTGAGCTGGCCCTGAGTATATCAATTACAACCACTACGGCCTCCGGATCGGTATAGCGATCAAAAATAGCAGGAGTCAGGCAAACTTCCAGATTAGACCTCGTCATTAGAGTCAACTCTTTTTTATGCTTTATATATTGGAAATTTAACTATCTCAGCCTTAAGATCCCTGTTACGTATCCTTATAAAAATTTCTGTCCCTTCCTTCCAGTATCCTTTATTAAGGTAACCCATGCCTATTCCTTGTTTCATCATGGGAGACATTGTCCCTGAGCTTACCCTTCCAATGTTTTCACCACCTTCATTAACTATTTCGTAATCATGTCTTGGTATTCCCCTGTCAATCATCACAAAGCCCTTCAGTCTTTTATCAACCCCTTCTTCCTTTTGCTGCAGGAGGAATTCTTTATCAAGGAAGTCTTTCCCTTCCCTGAATTTTGTTATCCATCCCAGGCCTGCTTCAATTGGTGACGTGGTATCGTCTATATCATTTCCATACAGACAATAACCCATTTCAAGTCTTAAAGTATCACGTGCTCCAAGACCAACGGGTTTAATGCCAAACTCCTCTCCTGCCTCAAAAACAGCCTTCCATAAACGGCTTGCATCATCGTTACTTACATATATCTCACATCCACCTGCCCCGGTATAACCTGTCGTGGATAAGAGTACCTTCCCTATCCCTGCAAAGGGTATCTCTTTGAAGGTATAATATTCCATGTCAATAATATTCTCCTCTGTTAATTTCTGCATTGCCTGCATGGCCAGGGGACCCTGCACGGCAAGCTGGGCTATGGAATCAGATGCATTTTCTAAACCCTTACCAGGGCTTATTCCGAACTTTTTTGCCTGTTCAACACACCAATTCCAGTCTTTTTCAATATTGGCAGCATTGACAACAAGGAGGTATTTTTCTTCATCAAACCGGTACACAAGGAGATCATCCACTATTCCACCCTTGCCGTTGGGAAAGCATGAATATTGCACCTTGCCGTCAACCAGTGACGACACATCATTTGAGTTTATGTATTGAAGATAATTAAGGGCTTCAGGCCCCGTAACCCAGAATTCGCCCATGTGCGACACATCAAAAACCCCAGCCTTTTCCCGGACGGTAATATGTTCATCATTGATACCTGTATACTCAACGGGCATATTATAGCCTGCAAAGGGGACCATTTTAGCTCCCTTTTCTTCATGAAATTTTGTAAAAGCAGTATTTTTCATTGCTAAAAATATTTTTATTTAAATGTATTATAACTTTATTTCATTTTCGCTTTATCTAATTAATAATCAATACCATCCGGTTTATCTCCTGATAATTATGGTATCGGGCTTCACGGTAACTGTGTCTCTCATTATTGCCGGTGTATAAACATTTTCTTTCTGCTGATCATTTTGGTTGGTATTCATAACAAGCCGGTAAATATCAAAACCCCCGTAGCCTCCGGGTCTGTCACTTGCCAGCCAGGCTTCGTCCTTATTAAAAAAGCCAGGCATGAAGAACATATCATTCGACTGGGAGTTAACAGGCAGCCCCAGATTAAGAGGTTCAGACCACATACCGATATCATTTTTCACTGACATATATATGTCGTAGCCCCCAATACCTCTGTTCCTGTTTGAACTGAACCAGATAGTATCTCCACCCGCTGAAATATGCACCGATTCTTCATTCATTTCTGAATTAAGGGGATTACCTAGGTTAAAAGGCTCTGTCCATTTATTCTTCTTCACCCTTGTAATATAATATATATCACGACCTCCGAAACCCTTTCCCATATCACTGGTGAAAAATATTTCACTCCCGTCTTCCGTAATCGAAATGGAGGTCTCCCTGTATCTGGTATTGATATTAATTCCGGGCTTTTCCGGACTGCTCCATTCACCGTTCACATATTCCGATACAAGTATATCACCATTCCCTTCATAACCCGCGTATATATACATTAGTACTCCAGCGGAATCAACAGCCAGAACACCCTCATTTAAGCGGGTAGACAGATTCTCACCTGCCGGCCCTGCAGACTTCCAGTCATTGAGGTCACCGCTTGCAACAAAAATATTTTCATCCCACTTCATGTCCGAAATCTGACGCTTTCTGTTTTTGTCAATTATCCGTCTTGTCGTAAAATACAATAATCTGCCTTCATTGGCCGGCACAGGAGAATAATCATCAGCTTCCGAATTCACGTTTCTCCCGGCATTTATTAATTCTGCATCCAACCTGGAAGCTTCCATATCAATGGCATTATTGCACTGATTGATAAGCTTATTAACTTCATGTTTGAATGTTTCTGACTCATGGAACCTGTCAGAATACATATTATAATAGTCTATGGCCTTGCCATAATCTCCCTTTAAATGGTAGGACTTACCCGTTAATAAAAGAATATCATCGGCAACATCAGGTTTAAGGTCATAAGCCCTAAGAAAATAATCAAGAGACTTTACAGGCTCCCTTCCCAGGAGATAAGTCACACCTATTTTGTAATTCAATTCGGCATTATTACTGTTATAATCATTGGCAAGCAGGTAACGAACAATTGCCTGGGGATACATCCCAGCTCCGGATTTAAAAAGTTTATCCCCTTCCTTAAGGCTTTTCCACGCATCTCTGAAGCCCTCTTCCCCGGCCATAAAATCGGACTTTGACACCTGCAGGGCTACCTGACCCTCCACATTCATCAATGGCAATACCAGTGTAATGATAAGCACACATAAATGTTTTTTCATTGTTTGAATGTTTTGTTGCCTAAAAATAGTAATTATCTGGATGATTAAGACCCCGCCCCTAAAATAATTCCTGAATTGCCTCTCTCTTTTCGATTTTTGCTATTTTTGTTTTGTAATATATCCTTAATTAGTATGGAATTTAAGATAGTCAATGTCGGATACATAGAGGAAGTATGCAATAATTCCCCGGAACTTATAAGAGAGATGATTGATATTTTCAGGGAGCAGGTCTCTGAATTCAGGGACGAAATGGAACAATTATATACAGAAGAAAGGTACTATGACCTCGGACTTATGGCACATAAGGCAAAATCCTCGGTGGCCATAATGGGAATGGATGATCTTGCAGGCAGGCTGAAAGAACTGGAGCTTAATGCCAAAGAAGGCATTAAATCTGAAACCTACAGGGCTTATATCAGCAATTTTGTACATCAGACAAGTGACGCCATGAAAGAGCTTGATACTTACCTTGAAAAACTATAGATGCAGTAATGCTTATTATTGAAAAACTTGATAATAATATCGATCGTGTAAGTTTCAACAGGCTCGATAAGATAAATGCACCGGTAGCTGATGATATTAAATCTGACCTGAGCAGGCTCTTTGATGTCCCGAATGCAAAAATCATTATCGACCTTCACGGAATAAAATACATCGACAGCTCAGGCTTCGGCTGTTTCCTTACAACACTTAAGGCTGCCAGGAATAATTACGGAAAACTGAAGATCTGCAATATTGAACCCGGGGTACTTGCTGTTTTTAAAACTCTTCAATTGCACACAATTATAGATCTCTGTGACGACCTGGATTCATGTCTGAACAGTTTTTAAAATTGATGAACGATATTTTTTGCTCTCATTTTCAAGCTAAACACACTATATGGAAAAAATCGTATGGAAGCCCGGAACCATGATTTATCCCCTGCCTGCCGTCATGGTGAGTTGTGGGAAGGACCCGTCTGAATATAATATTATTACTGTTGCATGGACAGGTACAATCTGTTCAGATCCGCCAATGTGCTATATATCAATCAGGCCATCCAGGCACTCATACGAAATTATCAGGCGTAACAGGGAATTCGTTATTAACCTGACAACGGAAGAGCTGGCATGGGCTACAGACTGGTGCGGGGTTAAATCAGGACGTCATCATCACAAGTTCGGTGAAATGAAACTTACCCCTGCCAGGAGCTTAAAGGTGGAAGCCCCTGCCATTGCCGAATCACCCGTAAACATTGAGTGCAGGGTGACTGACATCATTGAGCTTGGAATACACCACATGTTCCTTGCAGAAGTACTTACAATACAGGCCGATAAGGAATATTACAATCCTGAGACGGGGGCTTTCAGACTGGACAGGGCAAAGCTAATAAGTTATCAGCACGGAAAATATTATAAAACGGGAGCAATGATCGGGAAATTCGGTTATTCGGTGAAGAAGAAAAAAAAGAAAGTAAATAAGACTCCGGACAGACCGGAAAATACCGGTAGTGAAAAAAGCATTTAGGAAAATAAGACTAATTTTAGTATTTTCATTTCAATATTTAAAACCTTCTAACTTCCACCGTAAATGAGTGAAAAGATTCTTAAGGCACTGATGCAGCTCTTTGCCATAATAGCCAGGCCGGAAAGCAGTGAGAAAGATCGCAGAAGTGTGGTTAAAGCCTTTCTGAGAAGGCAACTCAATGAAGAAGTGGTAAAGGAATACCTCGGGGCCTTTGATCATTTTTACAGGGAAGCACAGGAGAAACAAAAGAAAAGTGTTTACAAAAAGAGGCAATCCGCAGTTTCTGTTAGAATATTGAAGATTACCAGCCAGATAAACACCCAGCTTACACAGAACCAGAAAATAATTGTACTTGTTCAGCTTTTTGAATTTTGCAAATCAGACGGCACCCAGGTTACACCTGAAGAAATTGAGTTTATAAGGGCTGTAGCTGAATCATTTTATGTTGAAATAGCCGACTTTGAATTACTGCGACACTACGTCCTGAATGATTTTTCTGATATGGCCGATACAAACCATATCCTTCTTATTGATAATGAGAAGAAAGCCCCGGGTGTATCAATGCTCCACATGAGCAACGAAACTATTAAGGGGCAGATATGGGTCCTGGAAGTGGCTTCAGCCAACATGCACTTCATAAGGTTTACCAATATGGCTGAGCTCTATATGAACGGGCAATTGTTACAGGAAGATAAGGTTTATCCCTTTAACCCGGGTTCTTCGCTGCGCGATCACAAGTCTGCACCGCTATACTATAGTGATATAGTAAGTAAATTCAGGAAAGAAGAGCTTGAAGCCTCCAGGGTCGTTTACCAGGCCAGAAACATTGAATACAGGTTCAGAACAGGCGATACAGGAATACATAAAATGTCATTCGAGGAAGAATCAGGAAGACTGGTTGGCATAATGGGCTCATCAGGAGCAGGTAAGTCAACCTTGCTCAACGTGTTGAACGGTATCAATGCACCTGATAGAGGCGAAGTACTGGTAAATGACATTAATATACACAGTAAATCGGATAAAGCCGAGGGACTTATTGGTTATGTTTCACAGGACGACCTTCTGATAGAGGAGCTCACAGTATACCAGAACCTCTATTATAATGCCAGGCTCTGTTTTGATAACCTTACTGAAGAAGAGATACATGAAAAAGTATCTATAACCCTGCAGAGCCTTGGCCTGTTTGAAATAAAAGACATGAAAGTGGGGTCTCCCCTGAACAAAAAGATAAGCGGAGGCCAGAGGAAAAGACTTAACATCTCACTTGAGCTAATACGTGAACCACCCATTCTCTTCCTGGATGAACCCACATCGGGCTTATCATCACGCGATAGCGAAAACATACTTGACCTCCTCAAGGAACTAGCTCTCAAAGGCAAACTCTTATTCGTAGTTATACACCAGCCATCAAGCGATATTTTTAAAATGTTCGACAGGCTGGTAATACTGGATACAGGGGGATATATAATATATAACGGGGACCCCATAGAGTCAATAATTTATTTTAAGCAGAGAACACACCAGGCCAACTATAATGAAAGTGAATGCCATGTATGCGGCAATGTAAATCCTGAACAGGTATTCAACATTGTGGAATCAAAGGTACTGGACGAATATGGCATAGCAACAAATGTAAGGAAAGTATCACCAAAGGAATGGAATTCCTATTACACCGAACATATTCAAAAAAATGAAAAGAAACTTGAACCCGGGCATGGGGTACCGGAAGTGAACTTTAAGATACCGGGGCGGTTCAAACAATTTCTTATATTTATAAAAAGGGATATCCTGGCAAAGCTATCCGACAGACAGTACCTGGTGGTTACTATCCTGGAGGCACCCATCCTTGCTTTTGCTTTGGCCTTTCTTATAAAGTATTTCGATGAGAGCACAAGCAATGCCAAATATACTTTACTTGAAAACAGTAACCTGCCCGTGTACCTGTTTATGTCGGTTATAGTGGCAATTTTTATGGGTCTTACCGTAAGTGCCGAAGAAATAATTAAAGACAGGAAAATTCTTAAAAGGGAAGCCTTCCTTAACCTCAGCTGGAACAGCTATCTCCTGTCAAAAGTGTCGGTGCAGCTGCTTATATCTGCCATCCAGGCTTTCGCCTTCGTGCTGGTAGGCAACGGGATAACAGAAATCAGGGGAATGTGGTTTGAATACTGGCTGGTACTCTTCTCATGCTGGGCAAGTGCCAACCTCCTGGGTTTGCTTATCTCCGACAGCTTCAGGACGGTGGTCACCATTTATATGCTTATACCCTTCCTGGTAATACCACAAATCATTTTAAGCGGAGTAATAGTAAAATTTGAAAAACTCAATCCAAATATTTCATCTCCTTCCGAAATACCTTTTTATGGTGAACTTATTGTTGCCAGGTGGGGATACGAAGCACTTGCGGTAAAGCAGTTCATAGATAATGATTACGAAAAACAGTTCTATGGCTACTATAAAATTATGAGTCTTGCCAACTATAAGAAGCTATACTGGTATAATGATCTCAAGCAGAGAATCAACAAACTTGAAAACGGGCTGGAAAGAAAGACTTACAACGACGATTTTAAAAAAGACCTTCTGGTTTTAAGAAACGAAATAGCAAAAGAAATGGAAGCCGTCCCATCCCTGCAATTCAATTCCCTGGATAAACTCATACCCGAAAGAGTGACCGGCGATGCCATTGACGAGGCAAAGAGGTATATTGAAATCCTTAACGGCAGCTATAAAAACCTGTATAATAAAAACTTCGATGAAAAAGACCTCATCATAACTAAAGCTATGAATGAAGACCCCGGGGCATTTATTGAACTCAAGGAAAAACACTTTAACAGAAGCCTTGAAGAATTTGTGACAAATGAAAAAGAGGAAAAAAGAATTATTGAATACAGGGGGGAGTTGATACAGAAAATGGATCCCATATACAAAGACCCGGACCACCCCTTTGTCAAGGCTCATTTCTACGCACCCAGGAAACAGGTCTTTGGTAATTTCGCAGACACATTTTGGGTTAATGTTATTTTCATATGGGTATGGACCATATTAACCTACCTGGCACTCTACTCAAGGCTACTCAAGAGAATTCTTGATTCAATAGAAGAATCCTCTGAACGAAGAAGGGCAAGAAGCTCATAAAAGAAAGGGGGACTGCCCTGCAGTCCCCCACTGTGTCTTAAAACCGATCCTGGTATATCTGTCCTCCTAGTCCACAATTTCAATCATCTCAAACGGCACTCTTATGATTGACTCGTAATCTTCTCCTGCTTCGAGCATATCCTCATCATCTTCTTCATAATACCATTTTATCTCGACGTCATTTTTTGCCTTATGAATAAGCTCCAGCTTCTTAAAAACATCCAGGATGCATTTTGATGAACTGGTATTGAAATATTCCAGTTTCACTTCAACAGTAGTCTTTGGCAGAGGACTTTCCTTATACCGGTCAAGCCAGTCGACAAGAGGTTTGTAAAACTCAACCGAATTTTCGGGTATTGACCTTCCCTCAAGCTTAAAAACACCAGCTCCTGAATCAAATTTAACTGTTGGTGTTTTTGGTGTTCCTTCAATTATGATCGGTTCCATATCGTAAAATATTTTAAGTTTATTAATTATCCTATATTGAATTTATATCTATTGATAAGCTGAAAAAAGCATATTCCCTGTTGTAATCAAAGAACTTATAATTAAGCTCATTCCCTGTTTTGCGCGCTATGTCCACCAGGCCTAGTCCCCCACCTCCCTTGGGAGATATTTTCTGATGATAGAGTATAAACTTGTACAGTTCCTTTATTTCTTTAATGCTTGACCTGTTTATTTTATCAAGCTTATCGACAAGCAGCTGTACCTTGTTTTTCTTAACAAAGTTACCTGTGGTTATCTTATATCCTGAACTGTTCCTTTTAACAACCAGTATACCAAATCTCTCCGATTCCGGGTCTTCAAAATCAGGGGGAACGGGGTCTACATGATGATAAAGGTTCTGAAGGCTTTCGACGAGTACGTTATAAACTTTCTTTTTGATCCTTGCATGATCATTAGCCTCTTCCGTTTTACCTTCAACGGAGTCGAGAATGAAATTTATTACCTCTGAGCTTATATCTCCCTTAAAGGAGAAAATAACATCATCAGTCAACAAGTCCTGGAAATAATTCTCTACATTAAAGCTCATCAGCTTCTGTTTGAAGGGGCCGGTTAATAATTTCAGCAAATATAAAAAAAATCTCAAGTCGAAAAAATTTACCTTCCGGCCTTTTGATAAAATTTATTCCTGCCGGTATTAATGAACCTGAATTGTATATGAATGTCATTTTTTATCTTTCCTGCTGCCGGAGTAAAGCTCAAATTTCAGCAGTTTTACTTCCAGTTTACCATTGTATAATATATGTTTTTCTGCCGGTCTCAGGCCAATTTTCTTCAGAGCATCATAATTTGAACTCAACAACCATGCCGTCGATCCCGGGTAAGCATGTTTCAAGCGTTCGCCAATACCACTGTACAGGCTGTCAATACCGGGATCTTCCAGCCGTTCACCGTAGGGTGGATTCATTATTATGGTAAAGAGTTCCTGCTCTTCAGTTTTGGGGTCAAGAAAATCAGCCACCTCGGTACGTATTTCTGCTTCGAGTCCTGCCTTGCGTATGTTTGCCCTGGCTATTCTGATATTGGCCGGTGAAATATCCCTGCACATGATTGATGTCCTAATTGGCCTGGTTTTATCCTCCTCTTCCCTGCATATTTTCTTAAAAAGTTCATTGTCAAAATCAAGCCAGTTCATAAATCCAAAATGTTTCCTGTACTTACCCGGAGCTATATTCCCGGCCATCAATGCTGCTTCAATACCTATGGTAGCTGACCCGCACATGGGATCAAGCAGGGGTGATTTCATATCCCAGCCACTGATCATCAGTATGCCTGCGGCCAGCACCTCGCTTAAGGTAGCCTCCGTGTGACCGTACCTGTAAGCTCTTTTAAAAAGGGGGATCACTGTTGAATCAAGACTAATATTAACCTGCTTCTCACTGATGTGACAGTTTATCACAATATCAGGGTTCACTGCATCCACAGACGGACGTCTCTGCATTACCTTCCTGAACCTGTCGGCTATGGCATCCTTTATTAATAAGGCAGGGTAAGCAGTATGATTAAATAATGAGGACTTCACAACCGGCACTACCATAAAGGTCTGACCGATTGCCATAACATTTTCCCAGGGGTAGTCCAGTGTTTTCCGGTAGAGATCTTTAGCATTTACAATACTGAAACTATGGAGGGCCTTTAAGACTGAGAGTGCAGTACGCAATCTGTAATTTGCCCTGTATATCATCTCCAGGTCGCCCTTAAAACTTACCGATCTTCTTCCCCTGACAATACCGGCGGCTCCAAGGCCGGCAAGTTCCGACATTAAAACATCTTCCAGCCCGTGCAGGGTCTTTGCCAGTAGATTATTCATTTATCTCATATCAATTTCTTAAAAGAGAAAGAAATTTATTACTGTCACCTATTATTTCAAGGGCTTTATCAATAACATTATCATCCTTGTTAACAATCTCATAGTACTCCGACATATCCCATATGTCTCTGGCAACCAATCCTTTGATTATCATTCTTATTTGTTTCCCGGAAATTGCATATTCATCTTCAACAAAACTGACACCCATTTCGTTTCCCAGCTTTATCAGCCTGTCCATATCAGAGTCTTTGAATGAAAAGTTTTCACGGAACTGTTTAAAAGACTGGTACTGTCTGCTTAGCCTGTTCCGGTTACTGTCAACATAATCCAGGGAATACTGAGTTATGACATTTTTATTCACCAGGTCCCTGTAATAAGCAGAATAGCCACTGGTATCCGCAGGGATGAAGATATCCGGCATTATACCTCCTCCACCATATACCTGTCTTTCATTTATCAGGGTATAATATTTCAATGAATCAGGAAAACTAATACTGTCGGCAGACATCATTTCCCCGTTTGTAAATCTTGAATAAAAATCGGTCATATACTTTTCCACACCCTGGTCATAAGGCCTTTGGATAAGCCGGCCCGAAGGAGTAAAATATCTTGCTACGGTAAGGCGTACGGCTGAACCGTCACCCAGGTTAAAAGCATTCTGTACCAGGCCTTTTCCAAAAGTCCTGCGTCCCAGTACCAGTCCGCGATCCCAATCCTGGATGGCTCCGGCTACTATCTCGCTTGCAGAAGCCGATCCCTCATCAACAAGGACAATAACCCTTGCCTTATTCATCTGTCCTCCCTCCTTTGTATAAAAATCCTGTCTGGGCGTCCTCAATCCTTCCAGGTAAACAATCAGTCTTTCTTTCTCAAAAAAATGATCACAAACCCTTATTGCCGCTTCAAGATATCCTCCTGTGTTACCCCGCAAATCTATAATCAGGTGTTCCATGTTTTTACTGATAAGGTCATCTACCGCATCGTTGAATTCCTGCTCTGTGGTAAGTGAAAAATTACTTAGTTTGATATAGCCTACCTTATCAGCGGCCATATATGAAGCAAGCAGGCTGTTAACGGGCAGCTCGTCACGAATGATCTGATACTCCAGTATCCTGTCAGTGCCTCTTCTAAAAATTCCGACCCTCACAACAGTTCCCTTATCGCCCAGCAGCTTTTTCCTTACTCCGGTGGTGCTTATCCCGATACCTGCCACATTTTCCCCGTCAATTGTCACTATACGGTCACCCGGACGCAGGCCTATTTTTTCTGACGGTCCGCCGGGCATCGGTGCAATAACGAGTATTGAGTCGTGTAAGATATTAAATTCAATACCTATCCCTTCAAAGCTGCCTTCCAGGCGCTGGTTAATCTCCTCCAGTTCCTCAGCCGAGATATACACGGAATGAGGGTCAAGGTGACTAAGTAATTCAATTATGGCCTCTTCCGTAAGCTTTGCCTGGTCAACACTGTCGACATAAAATGCTTCCACCAGGGCCAGTGTTCTTCCAAACTTCATTGTCTGGTCTGAAAACATCTGCCCTTTTAAGCCAGGGATTGTGAAAATAAATATCAAGGCCGATAACATCACTAATCTTCTGCTCATATTTAAGATTTTGTATTTACAAAAATGTTCATTAACCGGTATGGATCTTCTGATCCATGTCACCGCAGGGTTTATTCCCATTCTATTGTTGCAGGCGGTTTTGAGCTTATGTCATAAACCACCCTGTTGATTCCCTTTACCTTATTTATTATGGAATTGGAGACCTGTCCAAGGAGATCGTATGGAAGATGTGACCAGTCAGCAGTCATTCCGTCTGTTGATTCTACAGCCCTGAGGACTATGGTATTTTCATAGGTCCGTTCATCTCCCATAACACCAACCGATTGCACGGGCAAAAGGATTACTCCTGCCTGCCATACCCTGTCATAAAGACCTGCCTTCTTCAGACCTTCAATAAATATATCGTCAGCCTCCTGCACCATTCGTACTTTTTCTCTTGTTACAGGCCCCAGTATTCTTATGGCCAGGCCGGGACCTGGAAAGGGGTGACGATTCAGAATTATACCGGGCATATCCATTGCCATTCCAACCTTCCTGACCTCATCCTTAAAAAGAAGTTTCAGTGGTTCAACCACCTTAAGCTTCATTATTTCTGGTAAACCACCGACATTATGGTGTGACTTTATTGTGGCTGAGGGACCATTAACTGAGACTGATTCAATAACATCAGGATAGATTGTACCCTGTGCCAGCCATTTCACATCCTTAACTTTTGCCGCTTCTCTTTCAAATACGTCAATAAAAACCCTTCCTATTATCTTTCTCTTTTTCTCAGGATCACCCTCCCCTTCAAGTTGTTCAAGAAATTCTTCAGCAGCATCAATATCCCTCACATTCAATCCCAGTCCCTGATAAGAATCCAGGACTTTACTGATTTCATTTTTTCGCAGGAGCCCGTTATCGACAAATATGCAGGTGAGATTTTTCCCTATCGCCTTGTTCAGAAGATAGGCAGCTACCGATGAATCAACGCCCCCGCTCAGGCCCAGAACCACCCTGTCGTTGCCAAGGGTGTTTTTCAGTTCCCTGACTGTTGATTCCACAAAGGAAGCTGGTGTCCATGTTTGCTCACAGGCACAGATGCCCAGGACAAAGTTTGAGAGTATCTCCTTACCCTGTACAGTGTGGTATACCTCTGGGTGAAACTGTATTCCCCATGTCTCTTCTCCTTCTACACGATATGCACCGACGCGTACATCATCAGTTGACCCGATTATCTTATAGTCAGAAGGAATTTCCTCAATGGTATCACCATGTGACATCCAAACCCGGGTTCCGGTTTCAACATTTTTAAACAGGGGATCGGCATTATCAAGATATATCATTTTCGCCCTTCCGTATTCCCTGGTATTCGAAGCATGCACCTTCCCCCCGTAATTATGTGCAAGGTGCTGTGCACCGTAACATACACCCAGGAGGGGTTTCGTACCTTTTATGCTTCGCAGGTCAGGCACAGGAGCACCCTTATCCCTTACAGAAAAGGGACTCCCCGACAGGATAACGCCCCTGGTGTATTCATCCGGTTCAGGGAAATGCATGTAAGGATGAATCTCACAATAAACGTTAAGCTCCCTGACGCGACGTGCTATCAGCTGGGTATACTGCGAGCCAAAATCAAGTATTAAGATTTTTTCCTGCACCTTGGTTTCTCTTTGCGATATGAAGTGCAAAGATAAGTATTCTTTTATTTGTTAAGCCCTTATTCAAACCTGAATTACCGAACCTTCTTCGGCGGCAATGGTTTCAGAAAATATTTTTCTTGCTTCTTCCAGGAGAATACTCACGTCCCTGTACCTGGCTGAAAAATGACCGATGATCAGTTTCCCTGCTCCTGCGTTTATTGCTATCGTAGCCGCCTGTTCTGAAGTTGAATGTCCCGTTTTGGCTGCCAGCTCTTTGTGCCCCGAAGCAAAGGTTGCTTCATGGTAGAGGAGGTCAACACCACGGACGAATTCGGAAAGCCTCCTGAAATGAGCCGTATCACTGCAATAGGCAAAAGATCTAGGTTTTGGAGGATCAGTGCTTATTATATTGTTGGGTATAATATTGCCGTCATCTGTGCGAAAGTCGGCTCCCTCCTTTATTTTATGTATCTCCGACAATGGAATATTATATTTATCAATAGCCTCTTTAATTATATTTCTTTCTTTTTCTTTTTCCCTGAAGAGAAAGCCGAAGGCAGGAACACGGTGTTGCAGCGGCAGGGAAAGGACGGAGATATTTTTATCCTCGTGTATTTTAACGGGTTCCCTGCCTCCAAGGGCTACAAATTCTATATCGAAATTCAGGTGTATGTCAAAATCTGCCAGGTGGGTAAAGAGTAGCTCCCGGAAAGAGGCCGGTGCATATAATCTCAATGGCGATTCGCGACCCGACAGGTTCATTGATGAGAGGAGTCCGTAAAGCCCGAATACATGATCGCCATGCAGGTGGGATATAAATATGTGGTGTATACGGCCGTATTTTATCCTGTACTTTCTGAGCTGCATTTGTGTACCCTCGCCACAATCAATCAAAAAGAACCGCTCATGTACATTAAGCACATGAGCGGATGGATATCTTTCAGAAGTCGGCAGTGCTGAACTGCTGCCCAGTATGGTCAATTCAAAAACCACTCTCCCGGAATGGTCTTATGATATCATTTTTTCAGCATCTGATACAGTATCGGTTATGTTTAAAACCGTATCGAGCTGAGAAATTGTTATCAGTCTTTCCACAGCATCATTCAGACCACAAAGGACAAAGGTTCCTCCTGCATTTTTACAGAGCCTGTTGGCAACAAGTATTGCACTCAGTCCTGAGGAATCACAGTATTCGCACTTTTCAAGGTCTAGAATGATGTTTTTTTCACCTTTCCCTGAGACCAGCACCAGCTCCGATTTCAGTGCGGGAGCAACATGAGTATCGAGCTTTTCAGTCTGGACCTGGATTAAAGTGCTGTTGTTTTTACTTTCAATATTAAAATCCATGACTTTCAAAATTTATAAGCTCTAATTTAATTATTTTTTCTCAGATTTGGAAGATTTGTTCTCTTTTTCTTCCATTTCTTCCTTAAGTGCTGCAAGATCAGTTATATCTCCAAGGGTTGTTTTTTCAAGGTTAGACTTCAGCTTCTTTGTTGCCCTCCTGGTGGCTGCTGCTTCACTCTTTTTTGCACCATGCTCTGTTGCCCTCTTCTCATCCTCAAAAATCCTGCTGTGTGACAGTATTATCTTCTTGGCACTCTTATTAAATTCTATAACCTTAAATTCGAGCTTCTCATCAATCCTACCGCTTGTTCCGTCTTCCTTTACAAGGTGTTTGGGTGTTACAAATCCTTCCACACCATAAGGCAGTGCCACCACTGCACCCTTATCAAAGACGTCGATTATTGTTCCTTCGTGTACGGTATCAACCTCGAATACATCCTCAAATACATCCCATGGATTCTCTTCAAGCTGCTTATGACCCAGGCTCAGCCTGCGGTTTTCCTTATCTATCTCAAGCACTACAACCTCTATTTCTGAATCTATGGAAGTAAATTCGGCCGGATGCTTTATTTTCTTTGTCCATGACAGATCAGATATGTGTATTAGTCCGTCAACACCTTCTGCTATCTCAACAAAGACACCGAAATTGGTGAAATTGCGGACCCTTGCCGTATGTTGACTTCCAACAGTATATTTTTCATCTATTTTCTCCCATGGGTCGGGCTTCAGTTGCTTGATGCCGAGCGACATCTTACGCTGCTCACGGTCAAGTGTCAGTATTACGGCTTCAACCTCATCGCCCACGTTCATAAACTCCTGTGCACTCCTCAGGTGCTGTGACCAGGACATTTCAGATACGTGTATCAGTCCTTCCACACCGGGTGCAATCTCAACAAAGGCACCATAGTCGGCCATTACGACAACCTTGCCCTTTACCTTGTCACCTATCTTGAGATTTTCATCGAGCGAATCCCACGGATGCTCGGTGAGCTGCTTCAGACCAAGTGCTATTCTCTTCTTGTCATCATCAAAATCGAGGATAACAACATTGAGTTTTTCATCAAGCTGAACAATCTCTTCAGGATGATTTACCCTTCCCCATGAAAGGTCAGTGATGTGAATAAGTCCGTCAACACCTCCGAGATCAATAAATACCCCGTAAGAAGTGATATTTTTAACTGTACCTTCAAGCACCTGTCCTTTTTCCAGTTTGGCAATGATCTCCTTCTTTTGTAATTCAAGCTCTGCCTCAATGAGAGCCTTGTGTGATACTACAACATTCTTGAATTCATGATTTATCTTAACAACCTTGAATTCCATTGTTTTGCCTACATATACATCATAATCCCTGATGGGTTTTACGTCTATCTGTGAACCCGGTAGGAAGGCTTCTATTCCAAACACATCCACTATCATACCTCCCTTGGTACGGCATTTTATATAGCCGTTGATAATTTCATCTTTCTCCAGTGCTTCATTAACCCTGTCCCAGGACTTAAGTGCCCTTGCCCTTTTATGCGAGAGTACCAGCTGGCCTTTTTTATCCTCCTGGCTCTCAACGTATACTTCCACCTTATCCCCAACTTTCAGGTTGGGATTATAGCGAAACTCGTTAAGACTTATTACGCCTTCGGATTTGAAGCCTATATTTATTACGACTTCGCGCTTGTTCATTGAGATTACAGTGCCTTCAACCACCTCATCTTCAGCAATGGTCGACAGGGTTTTGTCGTACATCTCTTCATATTGCTTCTGCCTTAGTGATTTTTTCGTATCCTCTTTTTCAAAAGCATCCCAGTCAAATTCCTCAACAGATTCATCCGCCACCACCTTAGCCTTAGTCTCAGCTTTAACCTCTTCTGCTTCTTCAGCCTTTTCAACACTTTCTTCCCCAGCCTCAGTCTTAACTTCGTCTGCTTCTTCAGCCTTTTCAACACTTTCTTCCCCAGCCTCAGCCTTAACTTCGTCTGCTTCTTCAGCCTTTTCAACACTTTCTTCCCCAGCCTCAGTCTTGTTTACTTTCTCAGCCTCAGCCTTAACTTCGTCTGCTTCTTCAGCCTTTTCAACACTTTCTTCCCCAGCCTCAGTCTTGTTTACTTTC
>JAVVEL010000016.1:0-58892 GCA_032260385.1 Bacteroidales bacterium
GCCCGTTTGAATGAGAGATTATGGGGGCTATTTGTAGAACTGATAAGAGTTATGGTGGTATTGTTTGATGATATGGACGAGATGGATCTCCTTAAAAGAATCCTTGAGGATGAAAGGGCTTATGAGATGATCAGTCGTTTGCTTCCTCAGGAACCAGACCTGCAAAATGCGGCATAACAGAAAATGGAAAAGATAAAATACTGAAATACTAACAGATAGCATATGAAATTAACTTACAATTTGCTGAAATCATGTGCTTTGAAAACAAGTGCGAAACTTTAATCAGTGATATATTTTACTGCAAGGGCAGGTTCGGTTTTATATAGTTCATCAGCTATTCTGTCAATTATTGCAGTCTCTTCCACATAGCCTGTTTCCAGTTCTCTCTGCCTGTTTTTTATATCCTCTTCCATGGGCATCCTCCTGTGGTATGCATAGTTGGATACCTGGTTAAAGACCCAGAATGCGGCGTCGTCGCTGAATGTCATCATATCCCCGTTTCCTTTTTCAAATGAACGCGGGACGTCCTGCATTCCGCAGTACATGGGTGAATATACGGTATAGTAAGTATCATCCACTCCAAACCACAATATGCCTCCAACGGGATCAGGCAGCCAGTTACGGCACTGTGCAACGAAGGAAAAGCCGGTTTGCTGTGTTGATGTGGCTCTTTCGTTAAAATAGGTTTCACCATCAACTTCGAATGTCATAGGTCTCCATCTGACAGTGCTTGCAAAGGGACCGGCACCTATATCTTTCGACATGTCCATGGGAGTCTCCTGGTAGTAATCTCTCATCAGTTCCATCACATCATGGGCGCTTAGTTTATCATCGGGTTTTACCCACAGGGGCATACGTTCACCAAGATCGTATCCCATGGCGTAATCAAGGTATTTGCCCATTTTATCATTTACCCTGTTAAACATGGCCCACACGCGGGCTTCGCAGAAACGTGCAGCCCCAAAGTCAAGGGGAGCATAGGTATCGCTGAAACTGAAATCTTTGGCCTTACCGTCGAACCATCCTTTTTCCCTTGCCAGGTTTATAACATCGTAGGCATATACTGTTTCAACAGCCGGGTCAAAAATTTTGTCAAGCTCTCCGGATGTAATTGATTTTTTACCATCGGCCAGGGGAAAAGTAGTTATTCTCGCCTGGTTAGCATGACCTGAAACATAGCCATCGGGAATCATCCTTGCCACCCATACGGCTCCTTTTACGCCGGGGCCTTTCCCGATGATTTCCATTATCCATACCTCGTTTTTGTCTGCTATTGAGAATGATTCACCTGAACTGCAATAACCATACTCATCCACCAGCTCAGACATAGTTTTTATTGCTTCCCTGGCGTTTTTAGCCCTTTGTAGTGTTATATAGATCAGGCTTCCATAATCAATTATCCCATCAGGATTACTTAGCTCCCTTCTGCCACCGTAAGTGGTCTCTCCAATGGCCAGTTGATGATTATTCATATTCCCGACAACATTGAAAGTGTGTCCGGCCTGCGGTATTGTACCAAGGAATTTGCCTGTATCCCATTCGTAAACGTCAAGCATGGCTCCCGGCTCCCAGTCCCTTTCAGGCCAGTAATACAATTCACCGTAGAGGACATGCGAGTCAGCTGAATAGGTGATCATTGTTGAGCCGTCCTGGCTGGCTCCCCTTGTTATTAAAAAATTAGTGCAGGCACTTGCTATTGGAAGAGCGATACCTGCGATCATAAGCCCCGTAATAAAAATCAAGATTGTCTTTTTCATACTTTTTATGTAAATTATTGAAACATTAAATTATTGTAAATCAATAGATCAAATCAGTTGAAATAATATCCTCACTTTATTTGAAACAAGACCAAAGGTAGTGAAAAAAATTTCTTAATTTTGACGCTTTAATTAAAAGGAATAACTGATGAAACCAAGTTTACTAGTCCTGGCTGCAGGTATGGGCAGTCGTTACGGAGGTGATAAACAACTTGATAAAGTTGGCCCGGCAGGACAGACAATAATTGACTATTCAATATTTGATGCGGCAAGATCCGGCTTTGGAAAGATAATTTTTGTTATACGAAGGGATATTGAAGAGCAATTCAAATCCTCTTTCATGAAACCACTTGAAGGCAAAGTGGATATCGATTATGTATTCCAGGATCTGGATGACCTGCCCCGGGATTATGCACCATCACCCGAGAGGGTAAAGCCGTGGGGTACCAGTCATGCCATACTGGTGGCGAGGGATAAAATCAAAGAACCCTTTGGGGTAATTAATTCGGACGATTATTATGGGGTTGATTCCTTCAAAATATTGCATGACTTCCTTGTTAATGACAGGGATGATAATAATTATTGCATTGTAGGATACAAAATGGGAAATACTCTCTCTGATCACGGGCATGTTAATCGTGGAGTATGCCAGGTTGATGAAAACGGAAACCTGGTGCATATTGTTGAAACCAGAATGATAGAGAAAAGGCCTGACGGTATATTTGCGCCCGGGGGAAAGGTGAGGGAGATTGAATTTACGGGCAACGAGGTGGTCTCAATGAACCTCTTTGGTTTTAAGCCTTCCTGTTTTAAGTACCTGGAAGAAGAATTTATAAATTTCATTGAACGAAGTGCAGGTGATCCAAAAGCTGAACTTGACATACCAACATCACTGGATGTTTATGTTAAGAAGGGAGAGATTAACATAGAGGTGCTGATGACGGATGAGAGGTGGTTCGGAGTGACTTACCGTGAAGACAGGCCCTTTGTTGTTGCCAGCCTGCAGGAGAAGGTTGACAAGGGGATATATCCCGAGAAGCTCTGGTAGGAGAGTCTCTACCAGTAAAAATCAAGGTGGAGGTTGGTCTCATTAGCCCTGTTATCCCTCACCGAGAGTTCCAGGCTGTGTTTCTTACCCTCCTGAAGGTACTCTTTATCGGGCCGGTATGAAAGCAGTGAATTCTTTGGATCCCATTCAAAAAGTGCCCAGCTACCGTCAATAAAAGCTGTATATTCGCCTATCCCGCTAAAATTATCATTCACAACAAAGCGCAGTACAGAATTTTCAGTCAGCGTGTCATTATCACGGAAGCTCATGGGACTGACCGAGGGGGCTATGGTATCCGTACCTATGGCATAAATGCCCAGGTAACTGACCGATCCCTCAACAAAACCATTCTTCCAGCTTCCTCCGGCATAGGAAATCAATTCCCTTTTATCCCCATCTATGTATACAAGGCATAATTTATCCAGTAGTTTATAACTGACCTCATCCGGTGCTTTGATAGCTATGTTAAAAGCCTTGTGAACGGGGGTGTACTTGTTATATACAAAGTGAAGATCTGAATAGAGTTCATCTTTGTAAGCCGGTGCTTTCCTGTAATCAAAATATACTGAATCGTAGAAACAATTTACAGGAAAAGACAGTTTGAAGTCGTGATGATTTATCTCATTCTTTTGGCCGAAGGGCATTAGTAGTCCACTTTCTTCCCTTGCCTCCCCGCTTGATTTCCGGGGTTCCGGTTCGATAAGGAAGCTTACTGATGAATAATTACCGGTAAAATCTGCGACCCCTATTTCTATCTCATGAACTTTCTCGTCATCGAATTCCACCAGGCCTTCATTAATTAGGTGGTTATAAATACTCAATTTATTATTTGGCTCAACAAAGGTCTTCTGAATGTAGGAGGAACTCCTCATTCTCTCTTCGTAATCTATGTGACTGTTAATATATTTTGTTTCAGCAAAAGAAAATTCATCAAGGGTATGGCTGTAAATCAATTTATTGTCAACTTTCAGGTTTATTATCCTCACCCCGCACTTACTCCAGCTATTGTCGAAATAGTCATGTGTATTTATTCCGAAGCCTACCGGACCTGATACCCTGACAGGTGAATTATGATTGATTGTATAATTTCCCCTGTTTCCCCTTGTTTTCACTATCATTTTTTCTCTCTTCCCGTTTACTTCCGAACATTTTTTTCCAGGGTATATGGCAACAAAATTAATTACGGGTTTGATATTATCTTCAATATTATAAAACTGTAAAGGATCGAGAGGTTTTTCGCTGTCTGATTTTCTCACCTCAAAGTGCAGATGCGGGCCCATTGAACTGCCGGTATTCCCGGAATATGCTATTATATCTCCCTCCTTTACCCTGAATTGATCCTTTTCCGGAAAGAGGTTTACTGCAAAACTTTTCCTGTCGTACTGCTGTTTTTTTACATATGTTTCAATGGTGGGTGTGAACAGGCTGAGATGCCCGTAAACTGTAGATAGGCCATTTTTGTGTCTGATATATAGTGCTTTGCCAAAACCGGTAGGACTTACGACGATGCGATAAATATAGCCGTCGGAAGCGGCAAGAACTGTTTTGCCTGTTGTGCCTTCAGTTTTAAAATCGACCCCGGAGTGAAAATGACCTGTCCTGAGCTCACCAAAATTGGCTGACAGTATTAGCGGGATGTCCAGTGGTGGCTTAAGAAGATTTGTTTTTTCAGGTCCGTCAAAAAATGAAAAGAAGAATAAAAAGATAAAAACTTTATGTATCATTTCAGGCTTACAGGTTCAGATTTAATAAATAATTGCAAATCTATTATACTCAATCCTTATGCCAAAGTATTAATCTTATTTTTTTTGTAAATACAGAGAACAATGTTAATTTTGTGGTAAATAATATTCTATGACCGAGCGTG
The DNA here is from genome assembly GCA_032260385.1 of Bacteroidales bacterium. Taxonomy (GTDB): domain Bacteria; phylum Bacteroidota; class Bacteroidia; order Bacteroidales; family VadinHA17; genus UBA9300. Next base: position 4,673 of record JAVVEL010000016.1, read on the forward strand.
AAGTTGAAGAGCTTGTAATGCTAAAAAGGAAAGTAGAGGAGTTACTGAGCAGGTACGAGGAGACGCAGAAAGACCTGATAGGTCTGAGGTCAGAGAAAGAGGAGCTGGAAGGCCGGATCCTCGTGAGGGAAAACGAACTGGTAGAACTTGAAAATAAATATAATAAACTGCAATTATCCGGTGCGATAAAGGGAGATGAAGAGAGTGCCCGGCTTGCACGCAAAAGGATAAATGATTTAGTGCGGGAAATTGATAATTGTATTGCTCTTTTAAATAATATATAAACAATGGATGATAGGCTTTCCATCAGGGTTAACGTAGCTGACAGGTATTATCCATTGAAAATAGGCAGGGATGAGGAAGAGAGAATAAGAAAGGCAGCCCGCCTTATCAACGAAAAGGTTCTGCAGTACAAGCAGAAATATGTTGATAAGGACATACAGGACTTCCTTGCTATGGCAGCACTGCAGTATGTGATACAGCTCCTTGAGTTGAACAGTAAAGTTGATGACACGGACGTATCGCATAATATTAAGGAAATATCAGACAGGATAGATTCTGTATTGCTAAAGAAAGAGTAAAGAGTAAGAAAGCGTTCTTTTAAATATAGATAAAGTTATTGCCCGCATTGTTTCTTCATTCATTTTTGAAACTCAACACTTTAAAAATTGGAGTGAAGCTTAATTTGACTAGGACAGGCCTCATTCACGGTTCGCCGTGAATTCCGGGTAACCGGGACAGTGGAAGTCCGAACCATATTAGCAACTCCATCCATGTCTAATGGGGTTTTTTTAAAGTTGAAGAAACTCTGCGGGTTTTCATTTTAAATAAATATACTATGATTGGATTAATAATATCACAGATAACATTTGGATTGACCGGTTGGCTTGTGTGTGCAGGTATTTTTGCCGGAGGTGCCGTATTGTCATTCTTTCTTTGGCAGATCCTGCTGAAAAGGAAAAGTGAAAAGATAGTCGCTGAAGCGGAAAATGAAGCTGAAGTGATAAAAAAAGAGAAAATTCTGCAGGCAAAAGAAAAGTTTCTGCAGCTTAAATCGGAGCATGAGAAATATATCAGCGAAAAGAATAATAAGATTGTTCAGGCCGAAAACAGGATTAAACAGAAAGAATCATCAATCTCCCAGAAGCTTGAAGAAACACAGAGAAAGAACAATGATCTTGAAGCCATACGTGAAAATCTGAATAATCAGCTCGAGATAGTTGAAAAAAGAGGTGAAGAACTGAGCCGTATGCATAAACAGCAGGTTGAACAGCTGGAAACCATTTCCAGCCTGTCGGCAGAAGAGGCAAAGAACCAGCTTATTGAATCCCTCAGGGAAGAGGCCAGGACGGAGGCTATGTCTTATATCAACGAGATAATGGATGAAGCCAGGATGACGGCCAATAAAGAGGCCAAACGAATAGTAATGATGACTATTCAGAGAGTGGCAACCGAATCAGCAATAGAAAATGCTGTCACTGTCTTTCATATCGAATCGGATGAAATAAAAGGAAGGATAATAGGCAGGGAAGGCCGTAATATCAGGGCTCTCGAGGCTGCAACGGGTGTTGAAATAATAGTTGACGATACTCCGGAAGCAATAGTTCTTTCAGCCTTTGACCCGGTGCGGCGTGAAATTGCTCGCCTGGCCTTGCATCAGCTGGTCAGTGATGGCAGGATACACCCGGCAAGGATAGAGGAAATTGTTGAAAAAACCCGCAAGCAGATAGAGGAGGAGATTGTTGAGGTGGGTAAAAGAACGGCTATAGACCTGGGTATACACGGTCTGCACCCTGAGCTGATACGCCTGGTGGGTAAAATGAAGTACAGATCATCCTATGGTCAGAATCTGCTCCAGCACAGCCGTGAGGTAGCCAACCTGAGTGCTATTATGGCCTCGGAACTGGGGCTTAATGCCAAGCTGGCAAAACGGTCAGGTCTGTTGCATGATCTGGGTAAGGTGCCCGATGATGAGCCCGAACTGCCACATGCTGTTTACGGTATGAAGCTGGCTGAGAAATATAAGGAAAAACCGGAGGTTTATAATGCAATAGGAGCACACCACGATGAGGTCGAAATGACATCATTGATAGCTCCCATTGTCCAGGTCTGTGATGCAATATCAGGGGCAAGACCCGGCGCTAGAAGGGAAGTGGTTGAACTATATATTAAAAGACTCAAGGAACTTGAGTCTGTGGCACTTGAATATCCCGGTGTGTTGAAAACCTATGCCATCCAGGCAGGAAGAGAGCTGAGAGTGATAGTGGGGGCTGAGGCTGTGTCTGATAAGGAAGCAGAAGCAATGTCGAATGAAATAGCCAGGAAGATACAGGATGAAATGACCTACCCGGGACAGGTCAAAATTACGGTTATAAGAGAAACAAGAGCCGTCAGTTATGCCAAATAGGAAAGTACTCAACATAGTGGGTGCCAGACCTCAGATCATTAAGGCATCAGCAATAAGCCGCGTACTGCGAAGAGATTACAGGGATGAGGTTAAGGAAATAATACTTCATACCGGACAACATTATGACAGAACACTGTCTGATGTTTTTTTTGAAGAGCTCGAAATACCAAAGCCTGATTATAACCTTGGTGTAGGTTCGGCCCGGCATGGGAAACAGACAGCATCAATGATATCAGGGATAGAGGAAGTAATTCTCAGGGAACAGCCCGATGCCGTTATTATTTACGGGGATACAAACTCGACCCTGGCTGCAGGCATTGCTGCTTCAAAACTTAAAATACCCGTAGCACACGTGGAAGCAGGCTTAAGGTCATACAGGAAGGAAATGCCTGAAGAAATAAACAGGGTGCTGAGCGATCATGTGTCAACACTTCTGTTCGCACCAACGGATACGGCTCTCAAAAATCTGATCAGGGAGGGTATACGACCCGATGCAAGCCCACCCTTTACCATAGATAATCCTAAAATATTTCTTTCGGGAGATATTATGTATGATAACAGTCTTTTCTTTGCTGAGCTGGCTGAAAGGAAGATTAATGGATTTTTGGATGCTCTTGACACCTCTCCGGGGAAATATATGCTGGCAACCATCCACCGGCAAAAAAATACGGATGACACGGAAAGGCTCAACACTATACTTGAGACACTTATTGAAATCTCTCTAAGCATGGATACCAGGCTTGTTTTACCCCTGCATCCCCGGACCGTGCATGTCCTGGAAAAAGAAAATCCGGAATTGCTTCTTAAGCTGACCAATACCGGTTCCGTTAAACTGATGCCACCTGTTTCTTACCTGGAGATGATCTTGCTGGAAAAAAATGCGGCTATTATCTGCACAGACTCGGGGGGAGTGCAAAAAGAAGCTCATTTTTTCAGAAGGCCATGCCTGGTGCTAAGGGCAGAAACCGAATGGACGGAACTAGTAAAAAATGGCACTGCCGTGCTTGTAGATGCTGACAGTGACAGGATAAGGGAGGGCTTTCATAAAATGATTAAATCAAAGGAGCTCAGTTATCCGGGCTTCTATGGCAACGGTAAGGCTGCAGAATTTATGGTTGAAGAGCTTATGGCCCTATAAGATCAGATTATATCCAGGACTGTAAGGGCGAGGTCACTCATGATGGGTTTATAATCATTTAAAAACTTGCCTGTAACCCGGTTTCCAATGGCTGAGCAGAGCGTTAAAGCTTTATGTCCCATCAATGCGGATAAACCGTAAATTGCCGAACTTTCCATCTCATAATTAAGAATACGGTCACCTTTATACCTGAATGACATTATTTTGTCGTTCAGATCTGAAGATACAGGTTCAAGAGAAAGCCTCCTGCCCTGGGGTGCATAGAAGCCGGGGGTTGAGATGGTCATGCCCCGGATAAAACCTGTGGCTGAGAAATTATTAAGCAATTCCCGGCTGGCATCAACGATATAAGGACGGGGAAGCCTCTCCGGCCAGGTGGTGTGCTTCATAAATTCTTTTTCAAAATCCATATCTGTTATATCAATTATTCCCCTGTAATAATTCATTACCGCATCAAAACCTATGGCCTTGCTTGTAATCACAGGCTGGCCGGGCTCAAGATCGGGCTGAAGACCTCCGGATGTACCCAGCCTGACTATTGTCAGTACTGTTTTTTCATCCAGTCGCTCGCCTGTATCCAGGTCGTAGTTAAATAAGGCATCCATCTCGTTTACCAGAATATCAATGTTATCGGTGCCTATCCCACTTGATATTATACTTATCTCTTTTTCTTTATAATTTCCTGTAACAGTAAAAAATTCCCTGTTTGATCTTTTAAGCCTTATGTTAGTCAAGTGATTGGCAATCAAATCAACCCTTCCCGGGTCACCTACTATGATTATTTTTTTTGCCATTTCACCGGGCTTAAGTCTCAGGTGGAATATACTGCCATCATTGTTGGTAATTAGCTCTGTTTCTTTCATATTATTATTCGGTATAGTATTGTTATCCTGTGGCCAATTTAGAAAAAAGTGACGGTAATATTCAGAAAGAGAACAATTTTACACTATTTTTGTAATTCTAAAAACTTAAAAATAATTATTATAGCAATGAAACAAAAACAGACAATTATTATTTCACTGGCAGTGATAGTCGTTCTTTTATTACTGTTTGGTAGCAGGATGTTTTACATTATACGTCCCGGGGAAAGAGCAGTTTTGTTTAAGACTTTAACGGGTGTGCTCGAGAAAGATAACATTATGGGAACAGGTTTTAAGATTGTTGCACCCTGGAATTCTCTGTATAAATATGACGTTAAAGAGCAGAAGAGTGAAGAGACAATGGACGTACTGGATAAGAACGGTTTGAGCGTCAATGTTGATGTTACGGTAAGATTTAACCCTATTTATAACAGGATAGGTTATCTCCATGAAACATTTGGGATTAACTATGTTGGCAACCTGGTTGTCCCGGAGGTTAGATCAACCGTCAGACAGGTAACTGGCAGATACACTGCAGAAGAAATATATTCCACAAAAAGGAGTGAGGTTGAATTATCTATTATAAATGAAACAGGCCTGATTCTTGAAAAGAATAATATTGATATGAAAGCCTTGCTTATACGTTCTATTGGACTTCCTCCGGATATTAAGAAAGCTATCGAGTCAAAACTGACAAGAGAGCAGGAAGCGCTTGCGATGCAATACGTTAACGAGCGTGAAAGGCTTGAAGCTGACAGAAAATTAATAGAGGCAGAGGGTATCGCAAATTATAATAGAACAATCAGTGCTAGCCTGACTGACCGCATACTTACCCAGAAGGGTATTGATGCCACACTGAGTCTGGCTGAATCACCCAATGCAAAAATTGTTGTGGTAGGTGCGGGTGACAGCGGTTTGCCACTAATACTGGGAAATTATTAGCATTAAACTATGACATCTAAATAATTGAGGGGCTGGAAGCCCCTTTTTTATTAGATGGCACATGTAATTATCCATATGAACCTGATCCATTCCTGCTTGCCTGGCAGTGGCATTTAGTGCCTGTCTGTTAAAAATTGTTAAGTATTATGACTAATGACTTTTTAAAGCCATGAGAATGGTTTTTTTAGCATACTTTTGTAGCCGTTCAGAAACAAATAGCCTAATATCTTGTTTCAGTGCTAAATGGATATTGTAGAATATATAAAAAATATGCTAAGAAAGATTTTTATCCTGACGCTTATTTTTGCCATCCCGGCAATGACTTCTGTAAGCGCCGCTGTCAAAGACCCCAGGAACAAATCTGATAATCCTCTCTTAAAGCAAAAAGCCCTGGAAGCGATTAAAATTGCAGAGCCCCCGCTGATTGACGGAGTACTGGATGACAGGATATGGCTTAACGCCCATATAGCTGAAAATTTTGTACAATATTCACCCTACAGCGGCTCCCCGAGTAAGTTTCGGACTGAAGTAAGAGTTCTGTATGATAATACGGCAATATATATAGGAGCCATGATGTATGACCCTAATCCTGACAGTATATATACTGAACTGGGAGAGAGGGACTCGGATTATAGCCTTAATGCTGACCAGTTTACTGTCGATCTGAGTCCTTACAATGATGGCATAAATGGTGCCACCTTCAAGGTTTCAGCTTCGGGTGTTCAGTCTGACAGGATACCATCATCCGGCGGACCCGGGCACAGGAGCGATACCTGGGATGCTGTCTGGGAAAGCAGTACCTCAATAACTAATGATGGATGGGCTGTCGAGATCAGGATCCCTTACTCTGCCTTACGTTTTCCAAAGACAGAAGTACAAACCTGGGGGATAAATTTCTGGAGGGAGGTTAGAAGAACCCGTGAGCAGTCATCATGGAACTATGTTGACAGGGAAACGGGCTCAACTTTCAACCATCTGGGAGAACTTAGCAATATAAGGGATATTGAGCCTCCGTTGCGCCTATCCCTTACACCTTATGTCTCGGCTTACCTCGAAAAAAATCCTGACCAGTCACGGCCGGGCTTCACATATAACGGGGGACTTGACCTTAAATACGGGATTAACGAATCATTTACCCTGGATGCCACGCTGGTACCTGATTTTGGACAGGTTCAATCTGATGACCGGGTGCTTAACCTCAGTCCTTACGAGGTGCGATACAATGAGAAACGACCCTTTTTCATGGAAGGGACAGAACTGTTCAACAAGGGTAATATTTTTTATTCCCGTAGAGTAGGTTCTACCCCCAAGGGATATAATAATGCATACGACAGTCTGAGCCCAACAGAAGAAGTTATATATAACCCCGGTGAGTCATCCCTGATAAACGCCACAAAGATATCAGGTAGAACAAAATCAGGACTTGGAGTGGGAGTGTTTAATGCTATGACCAGTTCAATGTATGCTACCGTTGAGGATGCTGAAAGCGGTGAAAGAAGGCAGGTTATGACGGATCCTTTTACTAACTATAACATGATAGTTCTTGACCAGAGCCTGCGAAATAATTCTTATGTGAGCCTTGTAAATACTAATGTCTGGAGGAATGCAGAGAAGAATGAGAATTTTTATACTGCCAATGTCACCGGGACAGAATTCAGTATCAGGGATAAAAGCAGGCAGTATTCCATCTCAGGCCAGGCGGCTGTTTCACAGAAATACTACGAGGAAAATGAAAACGACTATGGCCATGCCTTCCAGTTAAGGGGAGGTAAAACCGGAGGCCCTTTCAGGCTTGAATATGAGCTTGAAGCCATGTCAGATACTTATGACCATAATGATATGGGCTATATAAGGAGAAATAATCAATTACAAAACCAGCTGGGCGTTTCCTATAATATTTTTACGCCTTTCTGGAAAATATTGAACTCCAGGACATCCCTTTCATACAGGCATATAATGCTTTATGAACCAAGGGTTTTTACCGGTTCAGAGTTTAATTTCAGCTATAATGTGACATTTATTAATCATGTTACAGTCTTCCTCCGGGCTGACTATAAACCATCCGGCGAAGATGATTATTACGAACCCCGTGTCGATGGCCGTTATTATCATCGCGGGAGGGAGTTCGGCACCAATTTGTGGCTCAGTTCTGACAGGAGTAAAAAGGTGTCAGGCAATATACGTCTAAGCTATAATAAGATATGGTCACCATATGACCAGTTTCAATATTCTGTCTCCATGGGACCAACCTTCAAATTCAGCGACAGGTTTTCAATGAATTATGATTTTGAGCTACGAAAGAGAATTAATGATATCGGCTATGTTGCCAGAAATGATGACGAAACAATGATTTTCTTCGGACTGAGGGATAATATGACAGTTGAAAATAAGCTACAGACAGCCTATATTTTTACTGCCCAGTCCTACATATCGCTGAGGTTGCGTCACTACTGGTCAAGGGCAGACTATCTGGATGAATATTATACTCTTAACACCAGCGGTTCCCTTTCCGATATAAATATCGATGACAATTTTGATTATAATTATAATGCCTGGAATATAGATCTTGTTTATACCTGGAGGTTTGCGCCGGGTAGCGAAATGTCAGTTGTATGGAAGAATTCTATTTACTCCGGCACGGAGCAGATTTTTTATGATTTTGGACAGAATATGCGCCATATGTTTGAGACAAGCATGGCTAACAGTTTGTCTTTAAAGGTATTATACTACTTTGACTGGATGAATTTAAGAAAAAGAGGATAATTAAAATCCCGACTGTTAATAGCTTTTCCCGGGCTGCTGTATGAATTTTTAAATTGTACTGTAAATGAAATTCAGTTTTGTCTTGCTTGCGTCAGTTATTTTATCCTTATCTGTATTTAATATTGCGAATCTGAATGCCCAGGTTCTTCATGAAAAGAAAACTCTTGAAGCCGTAAGAGCAACTGAATCACCCGTCATTGATGGAATTATTGATGAATGGGTATGGCATACTTCAAATATTGCAGATGACTTTATCCAGTATTCCCCGTTTGGAGGCCAGCCTTCAAAGCTTGCTACCGAGGTAAGATTTCTTTTTGATGATGAGGCGGTTTACATTGCTGCTGTGATGTATGATACTTCACCTGACAGTATTTACAGGAATCTTGGTAAAAGGGACAATGATCGTGATCTGAATGCTGACTTTTTTTATGTAGATATCAGTACATTTAATGATGGCCTGAACGGAGAAACATTTAAGATCTCAGCATCGGGTGTGCAGACGGATATGAAGGCCAGGTCATCGGGTGAAGGCAGAGATTGGGGCCATGGTGATTCAAGCTGGGATGCAGTTTGGTACAGCAGTGTAAGTATTAATGATACAGGCTGGATCGCCGAGCTGAAAATACCTTTTTCAGCACTGCGCTTTCCTTCCAGCCAGGCCCAGACCTGGGGTGTTAATTTCTGGAGGGAAATAAGACGCTACAGGGAGGTCTCATCCTGGAATTATGTCGACAGGGAAGCGGGTTCCACATTCAACCACCTGGGCGAGGTGAGCAGGCTGTCAGATATTGTGCCACCGGTCCGCCTCAGTTTTACTCCCTATGTTTCAGGATATATTGAAAAATACAAGGGTCTGCAGCCAGATTATACAGCAAGCGGTGGTGTGGATATTAAATACGGGATTAATGAGAGCTTTACGCTCGATGCAACGTTGATCCCTGACTTCGGACAGGTTCAATCAGATGATATGGTCCTCAATTTAACTCCTTATGAAGTTAAATACAATGAAAGAAGGCCTTTCTTCATGGAGGGAACGGAGCTTTTTAACCGTGGTGATATTTTTTATTCGCGACGCATCGGTTCAATGCCCAGGTATCATAATAACGCAGCCGACAGCCTCCGGGAAAATGAGATATTGAGTAACAATCCGCAGGAATCCTCGCTGATCAATGCGAGTAAAATCTCAGGACGTACCAGGTCCGGGCTGGGTATAGGTTTTTTTAATGCCATAACCAGGAAGATGTCTGCTGCCTTAACTGACACCCTTACCGGTGGGGACAGGCATGTAACAACAGGCCCTCTGACCAATTATAACATGCTCGTTCTTGATCAGACACTTAAAAACGGTTCATTCGTGAGCCTTATGAACACCAATGTCTGGCAACCATGGGATCATAATGCAGAAAAATACACAGCCAATGTTAGCGGGGCTGAGTTTAAGTTACAGACTGCAAGCAAGCAATATTCTGTTGCAGGAAGGGCTACCTTAAGTCAGCAATACCATACAGGGTCAGAGAATGAATTTGGTCATTCCTATCAACTGGAAGGAGGAAAAACAGGAGGAAGGTTCAGGGCTTCCTACTCCCTGTCGGCCTTATCAGATACATATGACCCAAATGACATGGGTTATCTGAGAAGAAATAATGAGTTTAATAATTCCATTGAGTTCTCATACAACACCTTCCAGCCATTCTGGAAAATATACACCACCAGGAATACTATATCATTCAACTACAACCAGTTATATTATCCGAGGCTTTATACGGGTTCTTCAATAAGTTTAAATTCAATGACAATCTTCAGTAACTACTGGTCTCTTATGATAAGATCTGAATATAAGCCGGCGGGTGAGGATGATTACTATGAACCAAGAATTCCGGGCAGGTATTATCACCGCCCTGAGGAGCTGATGGGCTTTATTAAATTTGACACTGACAAGAGTAAAAAGTTCTACTTTGATTTTTCTGCCTCGCTGACAAAGATTTTTTCTGAAAATGAACAATTCAGCTATTCTTTCACTGCAGAGCCCGAAATAAAATTGTCATCAAGGACTCTTGCAGGAGTGAATGTATCATATCAGAAGAATGTCAATGATATTGGATTTGTGTCAACCAGCCTTGTCGATGATATCTTCTTTGGCTTAAGGGACAATTCAACCATCTCCACCACATTGAATCTTGAATATATATTTATTGCGGATATGTACCTTACCTTCAGGATGCGACATTACTGGTCAAGGGCTGATTATCTGGGCGAATACTTTCTCCTGGGAAACGATGGCTCCCTTACTCCTGCAGCATATGCTGATAATCACGATTATAATTACAATGCTTTCAATATAGATATGGTATACACCTGGAGATTCGCCCCGGGCAGTGAAATGTCGCTGGTCTGGAAAAATTCCATCTATGCTGATTCGGAAGAGATATACTATGATTTTGAAGAAAATATCAGGCATATGTTTGATGCGGGTTCAACAAACAGCTTATCGCTGAAAATATTATATTACCTCGATTGGATGTATTTTCAAAAAAGGAGGTAATTTTGCAGAGAACAAATTCCGGCTGAATATGATCCAGAGAATACAGACTCTTTACCTTGCCCTTGCGGCGGCTCTGTCAGGATTTTTACTGAAAGGTCCCATAGTTAGATTGGCAGGTAATATGAATCAGGCCTATGAGCTGAATTATAAAGGTATATATGCAGTTGAAAACGGGGGGCTGAGCAGTGTAATCGAAAGCAGTCTCCCACTTACAATAATACTGATAGCTGTTCCGGTGCTCTTCCTCCTGGCAATTTTACTCTTCCGGCGCCGCAAGTTACAGATCAGGGTCACTGTTTTTGCAAGCCTCCTGCTGGCAGGAGCCTTTCTTCTGATGCTGTTTTATATTTTTTACACCGGCCGAAAGCTTGAGGCAGAGCTGATATTCAATATCAAGCTTGTTTTTCCAGTTGCAGGTACAATATTTGGTTATTTGGCCTTCAGGAACATTCTGAAGGATGAATTATTGATTAAATCCTATGACCGGATACGTTAGCAGGTGCCTAGAGGATAACCATATGCTCCTGGTCGGTAATTTTTTCACAGTAAAGGCATTTTAGAGCTACATTCTTTTTGGATACGACCTTAAACCGTGTTGTGACAGACTCAAAATTTGTTATGCATTTGGGATTGACACATCTGGCAATACCTATTATCTCGTCAGGTACCTTTACAACACTTTTCTCCACAACTTCATATCCCCTGATAATATTGAGCTTTGCTTCAGGGGCTACAAGGGCAATACGGTTGATATCATCATCTTCGAAAAATATTCCTGCAAGTTTAATGATAGCCTTCCTGCCCAGCTTTTTGCTTTCCAGGTTTGTTCCGAAAGTGATCTGATTATTTATCTTGTCCAGTCCGAGTATCTGAATAACCTTGAATAAGTTGGAGGCGGGTATATGGTCAATAACTGTTCCGTTTTCAATTGCACTTACACTTAACTGTTTCGGTTCTTTCATGATAAAAAATTTTATTTCAGGTTAAGTAAGCGGGTTATTATTGCCTGCCGGGTATATACCCCGTTCAGGGCCTGCTGGAAATAATATGATTTCTCATTCACGTCAACATCTGTATGTATCTCATTTACACGCGGTAACGGATGCAGTATTTTCATGTTCTCCTTTGTGTCGCTGAGCATATGATTGCGCAGGACATAAACATTTTTAACCTTCTCATATTCCATGGGATCACTAAAGCGTTCTTTTTGGACCCTTGTCATATAAATAATGTCAGCTTCTTTAATTATTTCTGTGAAGTCTGAATGTTCATAATATTTTAATCCAAGTTTATTCAGGTACAGTTTATATTCCACCGGCATCCTGAGTTCTTCAGGAGATATGAAATTAAAGGTTGTATCCCATCTCGACATTGCCATTAGGAGTGAGTGTACAGTCCGTCCGTATTTGAGATCACCAACCAGGAAGATATTCAGCTTATCCAGACGGCCCTGGGTTTTTCTTATTGAGAAAAGATCGAGCATAGTCTGTGTCGGATGCTGGTTGGCACCATCGCCTGCATTTATAACGGGCACATCGGCTATTTCACTTGCCAGGCGGGCGCTCCCCTCTATGGGGTGCCTCATCACTATCATGTCACAGTAATTATTTACCGTTCGTATTGTGTCATTGAGTGTTTCTCCCTTTGTGACGCTGGAGGAGGAAGCATCAGTAAAGCCTACTATCTTACCTCCGAGGCGTGATATGGCACTTTCGAAACTGAGACGTGTGCGGGTTGAGGGTTCAAAGAAAAGCGTAGCGATTACTTTTCCTTCCAACAAGGTCTGGCTCGGTTGTTTTTCGAATTCTTCGGCAAGATCGAGTATTGATACCATCTCATCGGTACTCAGGTCATCGATCGAAACCAGGCTCTTTTTATTCATTAATCAGTAATTTAAATGATTAAAAAATGTTTATTAAACAAAGTTATAAACTATGAAATATTTATACCTCTTTGTTAATAATTAATTGATAAATACCTTTTCGAACTCCAGTTTCCCAATCAATTTGAATTTCTTCCTTATTCTATTTTCCAGTGAAGCCCTGAATTGGACTGTTATTGAACAAGCCAGGTCAAAAACCTGGTCGCTTTGCTCAAGGTTTTCCTCCTTAACCAGCTTCATGACATCGTTCACAGCTTTATATGGAAATTTTAATTGATAGGTGCATTTTATAGTTTTGCTGACTATTACAGCATTTTCCAGTGCCAGCCTTGCCGCACTGCGGTAGGCATTTATCAGTCCCCCGGTACCCAGCAGTGTTCCACCGAAATATCTTACCACCGTGATCAGGATATTGGTAAGACGGAATGCTTTTATCTGACCCATTATGGGATTGCCCGCAGTTCCAGACGGTTCACCATCATCATTTACCCTCCAGTTATCATCCCCGGTACCCAGTTTATATGCATAGCAGTAGTGCCGGGCGTCATGGTATTGTTTTCTTATCCTTTCAAGTACTTCTTTAATTTCTTCCACTGAATTTACGGGGGTGGCGATGGCTATGAATTTACTGGCCCTGTCTTTGAACACACCGCTGGTTTCTTTGCTTATGCTCCTGTACGCGTCTTTCATTGCCTGATAATCCTTAAAGATAGCTAAGAAAAATAATTGTGATAATCGATAGTGCAATACCTGCCTTATTTAGTGTGCTCAGTTTTTCCCCGAAAAAGAAAAGTGCAATTATTACCGATAGGACAACTATACCCATATTATTTATCCCAAATATGATTGAACTGTCAAAAATATTTGTCTCAAGGGCCATAATCAGTCCGTAAAGCGACGCAAAATTGACAATACCGAGAATCAGGCCTGCTATAATTATATGAAGTACTTTTTCTGCTTCCTGTCTTCTCTTCCTAAAGAAACTGAATATTAGCCCTGTAAGCGCTGATATGGAAAACAGCATTGAGGAGAACAGTAAGGTATTCTGGTCAACAAGATGGGCCTCCTGTGTATATTTAATTAATGAATCGATCAGACCGGCACCAAGGAAAAGCACTACCGGCAGCAAAACGACCTGTATTCCTCCCTTATTGGTTTTATCCCTGTTATAAGTAGTCATAAATACCGACAGCAATGCGAGGAGGATCCCGGTTATTTTTAGTGCAGTTATTTCTTCACTGAAATAAAACAACGAAAAAGTTATCGGTATTACCACTGACATTTTCGTGGCAACCGATGTTACGGCTATTCCTGCTTTCTGTGTTGACAGGGCTATCACAAAGAACATTACTATAAAGAGGATACCGATTATGACTGCCATATGTAACCAATCCGCATTAAAAGCATTTCTGTCAGGCAGCCCGCCAATAATGAACCCAAGTATTGCAGCGGCAAAATAGTTAATAACAATTACCCTGAAAGTATCCAGCTTCATATTGCCTGCTATCTTGAAGACAACCATAATAGCTGTGGTGGATATTATGCAAAGGAGAAGATATATCATATTTAACCCTCCCCGTATTTTTTAATAAGGGCATTTGCCACAGAGTGCAATAATTTGATATCCTTTACATTGGCCATACTTAAGCGTTCCATTATCCTTCCATTCAGTGTTCTGTTCCTGCTTATTTCTGTCGCCTCAAGCAGTTTATCTATTTTTTCTTGAATTGCGGGCAATGAACCTGAATGCCGGTCTGTTTCAATATCATTTGCCATCTTTTCTTGAGCGCCAGTACTCAGTTCATAGGTATAGAGCATAACCGCATGCGAAAGGTTAAGCGAGGGGAAGCCGGCTGCCATAAATATCGTGCTGGTGATATGGCATAATTCAAGCTCTTTGTTTGTCAGTCCCGCTTCCTCCCTCCCAAACACCAGGGCAATTTTGCCGTATTCACCCTGCCTTGCATTGAGGAAGGGTCTGAGTTGCTGAATTTCAACATATTCTCTCTTGCTAATACGCTTCCTTGCAGTGGTTCCTATTATTAAATCGAAGTCGTGGACAGCGTCCTCAAGGGTTTCAAATACCATCGCATTATCGAGTATGTCGCCTGAACCATGGGCCAGCCACCGGGCCCTGCCTTCCTTATACCCGCAAGGCTTAACAAGAATTAGCTTTTCGAAACCCATTGTTTTTAATGCGCGAGCGGCTGCACCTACATTTTCAGGCACTTTCGGCTCAACAAGAATGAATGAGATATGCACTTATGTAATTTTTTACAAATATTCCTAAAAAATACCGTATCAGAAAATAATATATAAATTTGTGTGTGTACCGAAAAAATAAGGCCATGAATGTTCTGTTAGACGAAAACGACCTTAAAAAGTTAATAGTGGTAGGAGACAGGATACTGATCAAACCAAAAACCCCGCAGTCAAAAACCAAATCAGGCCTGTATCTTCCTCCGGGGGTTCAGGAAAATGAAAAGGTACAGGTGGGTTATGTTTTGAAGGTTGGTCCGGGTTATCCCATACCCTCCTTAACTGATGTTGATGAGCCATGGAAAAAAAGAACCGAAGAGCCCCGGTATGTTCCCTTGCAGCCTAAAGAAGGAGATCTTGCAGTATACATGCAAAATACAGCTGTGGAGATAGAATTTAACAGGGAAAAATATGTTGTGGTATCTCAGTCAAATATACTCCTCCTGGTAAGGGATGAAGGATTGTTTGAATAGAACGGCTTCTCCGGGATTCTTATGAATACATAAAATATGAAATCAAAATTATACCTGCCATCCCTGATTTTACTCTTAATTCTCATTTTCACTATTTCATTAGTGCTGATTAGAAAATCGAACTCCGGGAGGCTGGAAAATGAAATTGCACAATATTCGGGTAGTGAAAGTTGCAGACCCTGCCATGAAAAGTTTTACCAGCTCTGGCATGATTCTTTCCATGGACTGGCAATGCAACCTGTAACAGGGGATTTTATAAAAAGAAATATACACTCTTTCGATCAGGAGATAAGGGTTGGAACTGAGGTATTCCAAGTTTCGGCAAGAGGTGATAGCCTGATCTTTACAGAAAAGGAAAGATCGGGCATTAACACTGATTACCCTGCTGTTCATGCTATGGGCGGCAAGTATATATATTACTTTCTTACACCATTAGCCGGCGGACGCCTCCAGGTTTTGCCACTCGCTTACGATTGTGATACCCGGAACTGGTATAATAATCCGGAAAGCGGCGTGCGTCATTTTGAAACTATCGAAGATGCTCCCCTCGACTGGATGAGTCACCTCTACACATTCAACACCACGTGTTATAATTGTCATGTCAGCCAGATGGAGACTAATTATAATCCGGAAGATAATACCTATAATACTACATGGAGAGAACCAGGTATAAACTGTGAAACATGTCATGGACCAAGTTATGAACACATAGTCGAATGTATAAAAGCAGGGGAGGAGAAGCTGCCCGATGACCTGAAAATAGTACAGACCAGTGTATATACGCCCGCACAGCACAATGCTGCATGTGGATCATGCCATGCCAAGGCAAGGGTTATTGCGGGATCCTTTGAACCTGGTGGACGGTTTTATGATTATTTTGACCTGGTTACCATTGAGAATCCTGATTTTTATGCTGATGGCCGTGACCTCGGTGAAAATTATACAATGACTACATGGGAAATGAATACATGCGCTGAAAGAAGTGGTATGCATTGTGTAAGCTGTCATACCTCAAGTGGCAGGTACCGTTTTACAGGAGAAAAGGCTAACGATGCCTGTATGCCATGCCACTCTGACAAGGTAAGCGATGTAAGCGCCCACAGCTTTCATAAACCTGGCTCGGAGGGCAGTAAATGTATCTCATGTCATATGCCAAAAACCACTTTTGCCCGGATGGACAGGAGTGATCACTCATTCCGCCCGCCTATGCCTCAGACTACAATAGCTTTTGGTTCACCCAATGCGTGCAATATATGTCATGACCGGGAATCGGCTGAATGGGCTGAGAAAGAAATAAAAAAAACACACAGGCGTGAATACCAGCAAAAGGAATTAGAGAATGGCTATCTTATCAGAAAGGCCAGGGAAGGTGACTGGTCAGACCTGGATATAATACTGTCAGGTCTTGAAAGTGGGCAGTTTAACAAGATATACACAACATCATTTATACGTTTGCTTGAAAATTGCAGTGACCCGGCAAAATGGGAACTTATGTTAAAATTAACAACTCATGAATCTCCACTTGTCAGGGGGGCTGCTGCTCATAGCCTCTATGCCAGTGATTCGGACCGGGCGTTTGACCGACTGACAGAACTTGTTGAGGATGATTACAGGGTAGTAAGGATAAATGCGGCCTTTGCCCTGAGTTCCTTTCCCGAAAAATATTTTAACGAACAGAATAGTATTAAAATTTCAGGGGCTCTCAAAGAATATGAAAATTCTCTTATAACACATCCCGATGACTGGTCGGCTCATTACAATCTTGGAAACTTTTACAGTAATCTTAATGATTTTGAGAGGGCACTGGATGCCTATGAAACATCAATGAGGATTTTTCCCGGTGCAATAATGCCAATGGTTAATGCCGGCTTTATTTATTCAATGCAGGGAAACTATAGCAAGGCTGAAGAGATGTTTACACAGGCTCTCTCTTATGAACCCGACCATGAAGCCGCATTGCTAAACCTGGCACTGCTATACGGTGAGGCCGGAAAGAAGGAACTGGCAAAGCAATACTTCAAACGCCTGATGGTCGTGAGTGACAAGAATTCAGTGGCTGCCTATAACCTTGCAGTGCTCGAAGCCGGGGAGGATTGGGAAAAGGCGCTTGAGCTTAGCCGGCAAGCCATGGAATGGGAGCCCGGAAATCATAAATATGCCTATACCCATGCTTTCTACCTGCTTAAGTCAGGAAACACAGCCAGGGCAAAAAGCATCCTGGAGGCCTTAACATACGGAGACACAACGTCTTTTGATGCCTCTTATCTGCTCTCAGGTATACTGATAAATGAAGGTAAGCCATTGGAGGCCAGAGATATACTAAATAAAGTACTTGCAGGTGAGAATCTTGACTCTGATCAGAAAGAGGCAGTATTAATTCGTTTAAAGTTGCTGGAAGAAGCGAAATAATCTCTCAAAAGGCTTACCGGTAAAGGGCATATTGCTCAAATACTTTTCCGAAAGTGTAATTTTCTTCCCTCCATCTATCCCTTTCCTGATTAAGTGAGCCATTGTCAGAAATGGTCATTCTAAGACTACTGTCACCGGAGAGGATATCAAAGGGCATCAACTCCTCCTCATATTCATAGGGTGGGTCTTTAAATTCAAGCTTGCCGGATATGTCGTTTATCTTTTTAAAAATACAGGCAGCTGTATATACAGGTTCGTATAGAGTGTAATCAGTAATGTGAATCTGCATTCCGCGGCAGTATTCTCCGGTGAATTTATGGAAAGTTGGGATAAAGTTATGCAGCCTGAAAGCACAGCCCGGGATTTTCATCTTGCTGAGTTCGTGAATTATTTTGTCAATATCAATAAATGGGGCTCCACATAGTTCAAATGGCATTGTGGTGCCTCGTCCTTCTGATACATTCAAGGCTTCTGTCAATACCATCCCGGGGTAGACTTTAGCCGTGTTGAGGGAAGGCATATTGGGTGATGGAAGTACCCAGGGCAGGCCTGTATGTTCCCATGTCATTTCCCTCTTCCATCCCTCCATTTTGATGATATCAAGCCTGCACTTTATTTTTTCCCTGTCATTAATCCATAAGGCAAGCTCACCTATTGTCATCCCATGACAGAGAGGCACAGAGGCTCCGCCGACAAAGGTGTAAAACTTCGTGTCAAGGACCGCTCCGTCTCTTTTAATTCCCCCGAGAGGATTGGGCCTGTCAATCACCATAACAGGTATGCCTGAGTCGGCACAGGCTTCCATGCAATTTTTCAGGGTCCACACATAGGTATAAGGCCTTGTGCCAACATCCTGCAGGTCCACAAGCAATATTTCAGTGTCAGCAAGCATTTTGCCTGTTGGCTTCCTTGTCTTGCCATATAAGCTATAAACGGGAGCGTCGTATTTTGGGTCCCTGTATCCTTCCCATTCTATCATATTATCCTGTGTCTGTCCGAAGAGTCCGTGCTGAGGTCCGAATATAGCAGAAAGGTGGACAGATGTGGATTTAAAAACTATGTCAACAACATGTTCAAAGTTGCTGTTTATACTGGAAGCGTGACATAAAACACCAACCTTCCTGTTTTTAAGAAGGGGTAACACTAACTTCTGGTAATTGTCTAATCCTGTTTTTACCATATCTACAGTCAATTGGAAGTGTCCGGGTAAACAAATCCTTATATAAAAATGTTAATTCATTAAAAGTGCAAATATTTTTGAGTCTTTTTGACCTGGTGTTAGCAAGTTGATGGCAAAATAAGTATAAAATGTTCATTATTTAAGTAAATGAGATTAAATTTGCAGGTTATAAAATATAGATTTGAAAAGCAGTTTATCAAAGTCAGCGGATCAGGGACTGCGGTATTATATGATGACGTGATTTGAAGATAATGAAAATATAATAGTTGAAACTGATAATAAGTGGTACCTGCTACCTTAAAACCGGGTGTCAGTATGCGGCAGAAGAGATATGAGGCATTTTTTGATAATGGATTATACCAGGTAATATGAAAAATACTATAATAAACACCAGGCTGGGATTAACAGTTCTGTTACTTGTTACAGGATTCGTAATTTCTTCATGCTCTGCCGGACAATTCAATAAAACAATAAGTACTGAAGGCAGGGCAAAAAATGTAATTCTGCTGATAGGAGACGGTATGGGCATAACCCAGGTTTCAGGAGCGATGACAGTTAGCGGAGACAAACTGAATATGACCACCACAAAGCATATAGGTTTTGCCAAAACCCAATCTTATGACAATTATGTTACTGATTCAGCTGCCGGGGGCACCGCAATAGCTTCTGGAAAGAAAACTCGTAACGGAATGCTGGGTATGAGCCCTGACAGTACAAATGTTGAACCAATAACTGAATTCCTGAGGAGAAAGGAAAAGATGTCCTACGGTATGGTAAGTACAAGTGCTGTTACCCATGCAACTCCGGCATCATTTGTTGCTCACAATATCGACAGAAATAACTATGAGGACATAGCTCTCGATTATGTACGAAACCAGCCCGATGTCTTTATCGGGGGAGGAAAATCACATTTTATTAATAGAAGAGATCAGCGGGACCTGGTAAAAGTACTTGAAAATGATGGATATGAGGTTGTTTTCAATATGGAAGACCTCAAGCAGGTTAAAGGTGATAAGGTAGCCGGTTTGCTTGCTGATGTACACATGCCAAGGTATTCAGACGGGAGGGATTATATGCTTGCCGAAGCCACAAGTGTGGCTATTGAAGTCCTTAGCCGTAACGAGAATGGCTTTTTCCTGATGGTAGAAGGATCACAGATAGACTGGGGAGGACATGATAATGATCCCAGGTATGCTCTTGAAGAAACCTATGATTTTGACCTTGCCGTTGGTGTGGCTCTGCAATTTGCGGCACAGGATGAAAATACACTGGTAATAGTAACCGCTGATCATGAAACAGGAGGGATGGCACTTCCGGGTGGTGATCTTGAGGACCGGTCGGTTATCGCAGACTTTACAACAAACGGTCATACCGGGGTTGTAGTTCCTGTTTTCTCCTTTGGTCCCGGAGCTGAAAATTTCACAGGTTTTTTCGACAACACTGAATATTATGGAAAAATTAAAGAAGCTCTCAGAGCACGCAAGGAGCGTATAATACAATAAATAATTTTCAGGCTATGATATGAGATCGAAAATTGTCGGCTTACATTACCTGCTGCTAAGTATCCTGCTTTCCTTAAATATAGTGCTTAGATCACAGGATCTTAAGACTCTTGAGATAGATTCCATCCTTCCCATCAGCCCCTTACTCTATGAGATATCCGGCATGTGTATTTTTAATAACAAGATCTATGCCTTGAATGACGGGAGAAACGGTTCTTATATATTTAAACTTGATCTTGCAAGCGGTACACTGGAAGAAAAATACAGGATCAGTAATCTGCGCAATAAGGATTGGGAAGAACTTTCAATATCCGGCGCTTACCTTTATATAGGAGATTTTGGTAATAACAGTGGAGAAAGACGAGACCTGGCTATATACAGGAT
Source organism: Bacteroidales bacterium (assembly GCA_032260385.1). Classification (GTDB taxonomy): domain Bacteria; phylum Bacteroidota; class Bacteroidia; order Bacteroidales; family VadinHA17; genus UBA9300. The sequence goes on from JAVVEL010000016.1 coordinate 25,414, forward strand.
AAGAATTGACAGTCTGCAGTACCCTGACCCCCCCGTGCTTACCACGGGGATTGAATACCTCCAGCAGAAAAATGCTAAGGTGCACAAAAGGGATAATGAATGGGATTGTGAGGCAATGACAGTGACTCCGGATGGAATATATTGTTTTTCGAAAAACAGGAAGGACCTGACTACAAATATTTATCATGTCAGTGAAGGTAAAAACAACATCCTTAGCCCGGTAGATGTATTTGATGCGGGTTTCCTGGTAACAGGAGCATACTACCACCAGGGGGGAAGATCCTTATATCTGTGTGGTTATTACAAAAATGAAACTTACCTGTTACAGTTCAAAAATACTGATGGTGTAAGTACAGGAGGCCGGTACACCAAATATATTTTGCCTGAATTAAAACACACACAGGTAGAATCAGTTTTTGTCAGTGGAAATTTTCTTTACCTTGCATCGGAAAAGACCGCGGTGCGACAGGCAATATACATTATCAGTATGTCACGGCTTGACTAATATGAAAAATGAAGCAGAAAATACAGGTATTTACCTTCCCCTCGTTGAACAGTTTTATTCAATTCAGGGTGAAGGCTTTCACACAGGCAAGGCTGCCTATTTCATACGCGTGGGAGGCTGTGATGTGGGTTGCAGCTGGTGTGATACAAAGTTTGCCTGGGATTCCGCCAGCTGGGAAATGACGCATATTGATTCAATAATTAAAAATATCGCTGATTCAGGTGCTGATTCAGTAGTGGTAACGGGGGGAGAGCCTATGATGTATAACCTGGATCCTTTCTGCCGGGAAGTAAAACGACTCGGCATAAAAACTTATCTTGAGACTTCAGGCTCCCATGAATTGACAGGAATATGGGACTGGATATGTCTTTCTCCGAAAAAAAAACTGCCCCCACCTGAAGATATTTGTGTTCTGGCAGGGGAATTGAAGGTAATAATTGAAGACGGCGATGATTTTGGCTGGGCCGAAAGATATAAAGTAAAGGTCATGCCGGGATGTAAATTATACCTGCAGCCTGAGTGGAGCAGCTATAAGAAAATAATGCCTTCACTTGTTGAATACGTTAAAAAACACAGCGAATGGTTAATTTCACTGCAAAGTCACAAATTCATGGGAATACCTTAATTAGCCTTTTAAAGGTTCTGTTATTGTTATTATTAATCAGTCAAGCCCTTACATTATCAGCGCAGGAACTGCATACCAGGTCAAACAGGGCATTAAAGGCATATAATTATGGTAGGGAAGCATACGATTTTCTAAACTATAAGGAAGCAGAGAGCCATCTCCTGAGTGCAGTCGAAATTGATCCAGGATTTATAGAAGCATATTTAATGCTGGCTGAGCTGTCGAAAGATATGCTCAATTATACACAATCAGCCAGGGCTTACCGCGAAGCTATGCGGCTTGATTCAGTTTTCTTTGTTCCTGCCTGGTTCGGATATGGTGAGGTTTTGTTCCTGCTCGGAAATTATGAGGAAGCAAGGAGTAAGTTTGAATTATACCTGGAGATGGGTGGAGGAAATTCAGTTAATGCAGAAAAGGCAAGGAAATATATAAGAGATTCTAATTTTGCTATTGAAGCCATGCGGGATCCCGTTAATTTCAATCCGGTTAACATGGGAGAGGCCATAAACACCGGTGATGATGAATACTGGCCGGCTATAACAGCAGATGACAATTTATTGCTTTTTACACGTCAGAAAAAGTCCAGAAGCCTCAATCTGATGGGAAATGAAATGCAGGAAGATTTTTACTACAGCTATCGTGTTGGTGGAAACTGGAGTCCTGCAAGAAATGCCGGACCTCCTTTGAATACATCATACAATGAAGGTGCTCAAACCCTCGAGGCGGCAGGTAACTATATGTATTTCACGGCCTGTAACCGTGCCGACGGAAAGGGAAGCTGTGATATATACTATTCCGCCAGGGCCGGTAGCGGCTGGAAACAGGGGATAAATATCGGAGGACCTGTAAACAGTAAATACTGGGAGGCACAACCGTCACTTTCTTCTGATGGTTCAACTTTATTCTTTGTAAGTAATCGCCCCGGTGGCTTTGGAGGACTGGATATCTGGCTCAGCAAACAGGTAAAAGACGGTCGCTGGTCCGAACCTGTCAATCTTGGAAATATTATAAATACCCCGGGAGATGAGATGTCGCCCTTTATACATTTCGATGGTAAAACTCTTTATTTCTCCTCCAATGGGAGACCCTGCATGGGAGGATTTGATATCTTCATGTCCCGCTTAAAGGCTGACAGCACATGGTCGGAACCTGAAAACCTTGGGTATCCAATAAATACTCAGACCGACGAAATAGGCCTTGTAATTAATTCATCGGGAGAAGTTGCCTATTTCTCATCCAAAATAAACCAGCTGAAAGGAAGGGATCTTTATTATTTTGAGATGCCTGAATCCCTCAGGCCTGACCCTGTATCCTACCTTAAAGGGAAAGTGATTGACAGAATAAGCGGACAGGAACTTAAAGCTGAATACGAGTTGATTAATCTCAGTACAGGGAAAAGGCTTGTTAAGTCATTCACAGATTCAAAGGGTAATTTTCTTGTTTGTCTACCTGCCGGCAATAATTACGGTATTAATGTAGGCAGGGATGACTACCTTTTTTACTCTGAAAACTTTATGCTCGAAGGCGCTTATACTTCGATTGAACCACTGGAAAAAACCATATTACTAAGCCCTATCCAGGTTGGACAGCAAATGACACTTCATAATATATTCTTTGCCCTGGATTCATGGGAGCTCAGGGAGGAATCCTTACACGAGATGGAAAAACTTTACAAACTCCTCGAGGATAAGCCGGGGCTAACGGTTGAAATAGGTGGACACACTGATTCAACTGGCTCTGATGAACACAACCTGGTGCTCTCGGAAAAAAGAGCTCTTGTTGTACGTGATTATCTTATAAAAAGAGGTGTGTCTCCCGATCGCTTGTACCATAAAGGTTATGGTGAGAAGGTTCCCCTCTGCGATAACGGCAGCGAGGAGGGCAAACGCAAAAACAGGCGCACCGAAATACGCATATTGAAAATCTCGGATTAATAGCTTATTATGAAAGAAAGAGCACCTTGGGAGGGTGCTCTTTTACCCATTTTTAGCAGACATATAAAACAGGTGAAGGGATTCTGTTTATTATCAGATTGCGATTCTGGATGTAATATGTTCAGAATTTCCTTCTTTCATAATATTAGGCTCCGGAACTGAGAAATACATGGCAGTTCCATTGCCTTCGTTGGGTCGTATCCAAAGTTCTCCATTCATGCTTTCAATAAGCTTGCGTGAAAGAATGAAGGATACCGTGTTAAAAGTATTCTGGTGTTTACCCAGATACCTGGTGATGTTCTCACAGCTTAATAATTCCCGATTCTTAGTGTAACCATTGCCTGAATCAATAACGTAAAATTCAACCCTGTTTTTTTTCCTGGTGTAACCCAATTTAATGTAACCCGATTCTGTGTTCTCAAAGGCATTGAAAAAGAGATTTTTTAAAACCCGATTTATTTTCTCTTTATCAATATATATTGAATCATCTCCGGACCTTTTATCAAGCAGGAGTGTAATCTTCTTCTTGTCGAACCTGCTGATGGAATTATTAATATCATCAAGAAGATCTGTGAGCAGCTCTTTAAGTTTACAATTTGTGACTGTGGACCTTGGAATATCGGAATCTATAAGAGCTGAATCAAGAAAATTATCGAAAAGTGTAATGAGCTGATCGCATGAATCCATGATATGTCTGTTGTATTCATCCCTCTGCTCAACCGTACAGTTATCATTATTACTCAGGAAGGTAAATGCCACTATTGAGTTCATATAGGTGCGCACTTCATGAGACAGGCCTGTCAGTATGGATGGTGTATTTAACATACCATTTTGTTGTAAAGGATTTATATCATCTGACTTAATACCATCAGCTCCTTGTGATCCCTTCTCTATATTTCTCCCGGAAGTCATAAATATCTCCTTTGCTTAATTGATTATTTAATCAATTTTTCTTAATAATTTCCTTGCTTCTTTTTTGTGCCTGTTTTCGGAGTTGATGATAGCTCCCAGCAATATTTTTGAAGTATCTTCCTCTCCTGTATGTAAATAGCATACAGCAAGGTAAAACCTGGCGTCCTCTATAAAGAGGTTGTCATTATCTTCTACAACTTTACTGAATGATCCTATGGCTTTCTCATACTGGCTGATTTTCATGTGGGATGAGCCCTTCATAAATTCAACCTGCATATCGGTAGCCACAATCCTGTTAAACCACTCAATAGCCTCTGTATAATTCCCTGCATTGTAATATTCAGTTGCCCTTAAATAGGCTTCATCAATGCTTGCTGAAGATGAACGTGTCACTGACAGGGGAACATACTCGGGGGAATACTTTTCGGCGATATTCACATCAGCTTTATTTATAGCTGTATACAGGCCAATGGAAGCGATTAGGATCAGTCCTGCAAAGACTGCAGCATATTGCACAAGCTGCTTTGTTGCAACCTTTCTTTTAGCGGCAGTTTTCCTGTGCCGTGCCTCGGCCTTCATAAGACTTTGCCTGAAAGCAATTGCATCCTGGTTTTCAAGATGACTGTTTATTTTCCTTCGTAACTCCAGCTCTTTCTTTAAGCCAGGGTTGCCCTCCAGCTCTGCCTCAAACCACTTCTTTTCGGCACTTTGCATTTTTCCCTCAAGATATTTCTCGAGAAAACGGTTGAACTCAATTTTTTTCATGATTTCCTATATTTTATCTTAATTATATATTTCTTTTTAAAATACTGATAGCCAGGTAATAAAACTGTATATCATATGGTAAGCTCTATCTGACTTACAAATGCTTACGGTGCTTTCGCCTAATTTACTCACCGGTGCATCGAAGCATTTTCCCCTATATGTCATATACTTATATCCCGAATATGACACACTTCGCTTGTTTTGCTGCCCAATCAGCCTCGCAATAACCTCATGGGCCCGGTTAAACCGGTTCAAAATATTTTACAGACCGCTGTATTTCTTTTGTGGTCCTTTATTAAATCTCTGGTTCTGTCACGGGAGGAATGGACATTCCTTTTTCGCCATCTGCGTTTCCGCCACGTACAAGTATCATTTCTTCGTCTGAAAGAGAAAATTCAATAAATTTCTCCAGCTCAATTTGATTAAGTTTTTTCATCGTGATAATTTTTTGGTTACACAATTAATAAATCGGGTTATTGTTAAGTTACATCTATACATGTAGTTTTGACCTTATTTGTGACAATAAGATCCGGACTTTTTTTTATCTTTTTTTCTAATTGCCAGTTAACCAGGAAGATGAATTATAATTTTTTTTTGGCTTTTAGAGTTCTTATATAGATATTTGGAAGCATGGAGTGAAAATCTTAAAGAAGAAATAATGTTTTACAGGTTTGTCTTTATACTGCTCATTTGTGTTTTTTGTTTCAATACCCCCACAAAAGCAGAGCCCTATATCCTCTTTAATGAGTCTGATTCAACAATAGTTGAAAAGCTGAACAGCTTTAAACTGGCAATGCAAAACAATATGCCTGATGCCGGTGATTATAATGACTGGATACTTGAATATCTTGATTCACACCCTGTAAGCGACAGCATCCTCCTGTCGGATTGTTATTATTACACAGGCACATATTATTACCTGAGACATTTATACACTGACGCAATAATGCTTTTGCAAAAATCGCTGGAATTCCGCTTAGCCGCTGACAGCATCGATGATATTTATGCCAGAACCCGGACCAACCTGGCTCTGTCATATATGTATACCGGGAATCATGAAGATGCTCTCAAAAATCTTGAAACAGCTCTTGCAACGAGGGAAATGCTTTTTGGGACCGAATCACCAAACCTTGTCAGGACCCTGCTCAACCTGTCAGCAATTTATATCGATATGAGCATGTATGAACGGGCGCTTTCTTACTCGCTGAGAGGGATCAGGCTGGGAGAAAAATATATTGATGTGATTGACCGGGGCGACCTTCTTAATCTTTACAATAACTCAGGGGTGTCTTATGCTAATATTTTTGATTATAGCAGGGCAATACAAAATTTTGAACTTATGTATTCGCTTTCCGGTGAAAGTGAGGTTATAGATTCTGAGAAGCAGCTTAGGTCATATAATTCAATTGCTGTTTGTAATTATGAACTTGGAAACCTTGATTTATCGGATTATTTTTTCTGTAAGGCACTCGACTTAATTGATGCAAACGAGCTTCCGCTCAGGCTGATAAATTCTGTTTATGAGAATTATGCTTTTTACCTTGCTGATAATGAGTTGTTTGATGAAGCTGAACGCTATTTTTTGCTCCCTGTTGAGTTAGCTGAGAAAGAATTTGGAAAGAACAGCAGGGACCATATTATCCAGTTACTTACCTATGCATATTTTCTGATCCAGTACAACCAGGCTTATACAGAGGCAGAGGATGTATTAAACGACGTACTGGCATACGTAAACAATAATATGGAAGACAGCAGAATAAGAAATGAAACCTTCCTTTATTATTCAAGATTACTGTACCAGACGGGCAGGTATTCTCAGGGATTAAAATACATTAACCGGGTGATAAGTGACTCGCTCGGGAATTCTGTAAGAACCATGACATCTTCTTTTATTCAAAAAAGTAAAATCCTTTTTGAGCTATACAGGCAGAACAATGATATTAAGAAATTGGAAGATGCTCTTGCAGCATCAGAAAAGGCTATATGGATTATTGAAGAAACCAGGCTCAAAATCCAGCAGGATGAAAGCAGGCGAAGAGTCTCAGGCAGATATATGGATGCTTACGATATGACACTTGCCATCTTATACAGGCTGTTTAGCCTTACAGGAAGCCCTGACTATGGTGAAAGAGCTTTTATAATTTCTGAAAAATCAAAGGCAGCCGGTTTACTTGCCGCAACCAGGACTAACAGGACCATGAGTTTCCACCTGCCTGAGAAACTGGCACGTCTGGAAAGAAATTTACTGTCTGATCTGAGAGATTATAATGAAGCAATGTATGAAGAATCTGCAAAGGAAAACCCCAACAGTAGGCTGATTGATAATTACCGCCTTTTGAATTTAAGAGCAAGTGCAAGATATGATTCACTTGTGCAGGTTTTTAAAAATGAATATCCGAGGTATTATAATCTGAGACACAATACCTCGGTCAGTAATGCTGATGATATACGAAAATATATTGGAGGGAGGGCTAACTTTATTGAATATTATCTTTCTGACAGTCTGCTGTATATCTTCCTGCTTAATCGCGAAAGACTTGAAATACAAACAGTGGATGTAGAGGACAGCTTCAAAGTCATGATAAGCGAATTCAGGGGCATATTAACAAATCCGGTCATTGTGAACGGTTCTACCGCCCAATACCGGCAATATATCAGGATGGCTTATGATTTATATAATAAACTTGTTCTGCCCGTTAAGGATTATTTTATTTCTGACCGGCTGATAATTTCTGCCGATGATATACTTTCCTATATCCCCTTTGAAGCACTTATAAGTAAATTACCTGAAAATGAACAGATTAATTACAGGGGACTCGATTATTTACTTCACGACTATGAAATAATATATGAATATTCCGCTACCATTTTGTCTGAGACAACAAAATCCAGAAGAAGCATTGTTAACGATGTACTCAGCTTTGCCCCTGACTATAAAAATAGCCAGGACCTTAGAGAGCTAATGATGAGCAGGCAATTTTATCGTGATAGTCTGACTAATATTCCGGGAGCAAGGGAGGAAGCTATATATATAAATAAGCTGCTGGGAGGTGAGTTGTATATCGATGACCAGGCTACCGAAAGTGCATTTAAAAGAAAGGCAGGTGAAGGTGACATAATTCACCTTGCAATGCATACACTGCTGAATGATAATGATCCTATGTATTCTAAGATGATTTTCAGCATGGAAAACGATACTGTAGAGGACGGACTGCTTAATACATTTGAGGTTTATAACATACCGTTTGAATCGAAAATGCTTTTTCTGAGTTCCTGCAACACGGGTGCAGGCAACCTGCAATCAGGTGAGGGGGTAATGAGTCTTGCAAGGGGTTTCTTTTACTCTGGCAGCCCCTGTGTCATAATGTCTCTCTGGGAAGTGGATGATCATTCCGGGAGTGATATAGTAAAAGCATTCTACAATAAGCTCAGGAAGGGTTTGACAAAGAGCAAGTCACTCAAAATGGCAAGAACTGATTACCTGGCAAATGCCGATCAGATAAGATCTCATCCCTATTTCTGGAGTACCCTGGTAATAATGGGGAATGACGGGGCTGTTTATTTCCCCTATAAGCGTTATATGCTTGTCATCCTGTTGCTTATCATTTTCTGCCTGCTTGCCCGGTATTATTACAGGTCAGGTGAATAATCACCATATTCGGGATCAGCTTTTATAAGTTTTATGAGAGCTTCCTTACAAAGGTATTTCTTTCTGCGGGCATAATCATCCGATTTATAGTCCATGGCTTTTGCTATCTCACTGTAATTATTCCCATTGATGATCATATTAAGCACCTCCCTGCATTCAGGCTTAAGCTTAAGGAAGGATCTTTGCACTATCTGCTCAAGGGGAGTGTCAAGGAGGCTTGACGGATCAAATTCATCACTCACTTCATCATCCAGAACCACATTCTTCTTCTTCTTCCTCAGGTGCTCATACCATAAATTCCTGGAAACTCCGAAAATGTAAGCCTTAACGTCTGTGGAGTCATCAAGATGATTTTGCTGAATCTTTTTAAACAAAACCATCATGGCGTCCTGGAATATATCATAGGCATCATCTTCCGTACCTGTATTTTTTAGCACATGTGATTTGATGGTATCGAAAAATGTGTCATAGAGGTAGTTTACAGATTTGTCGTCCCCCTTTCGTATTCCCTCTATTAATCTCTTATCCGAGTGTTTTTTTAACACTTCATACTAATATTTGTGGCAAAGATAGTATTTCCAGTATAATTAACTGAAGGGTTTGCAGCATTAAGCAGATGAGCCCATATATTTGAATAGAATCAAATTATAAATATATTTACATAATTTAACTGTAATAAGGTATGTCATTCCCCTTTGAAAGACAAACAGATGCCATGGATTGCGGACCAGCCTGCCTTCAGATGCTTGCCCGTTTTCATGGTAAAAAATTCAGCCTCTCCGAGTTAAGGGAACGCTCCTACATAACGCGCGAAGGGGTTTCTTTCCTTGGCATATCTGAAGCTGCAGAATCGATCGGATTAAGGACACTTGGGGTGCGAATCCCTTTTTCCAGGCTTGCCGGGGAGACCCCGCTTCCCTGCATTGTTCACTGGCGGCAAAAACATTTTGTAGTGGTTTACAAGATAAAAAGAGGAGTGGTGTATGTTGCCGATCCTGCCCGTGGCCTGGTGAAATACCCGGTGGAAGATTTTGAAAAAAACTGGGCAATGACCGTGATGGATGACCAGAAGGTGGGGCTGGCAATGATTCTGCAACCAACACCAGCCTTTTATGACCGGGAAGAGACAGATGGAGGTAAAAAAGGCTTTGGCTTTCTTATGAGCTACATTAACATGTACAAACGTTACTTCTTCCAGATTTTCCTTGGACTTTTAATAGGTAGTATTATACAGCTGATTTTTCCCTTTCTCACACAAGCAGTAATTGATATTGGAATAAATACCAATGACCTTGGCTTTATTTACCTTGTGCTTTTTGCTCAGCTGGCCCTTGTTATAGGAAGAATGACAGTCGAATTTGTAAGGGGATGGCTCTTATTGCACATAAGTACAAGGGTAAATGTGTCCATTGTTTCAGCTTTCCTGCATAAGCTGATGGCACTGCCGGTGTCATATTTTGAAAAAAAATTAAGCGGTGACCTCTTACAGCGAATTGAGGATAACCAGCGAATCGAATCATTCCTGAGCAATACATCCCTGAGTGTAATGTTCTCCTTCGTCAATCTGCTGATCTTCGGCATTGTACTGGCTATTTATAACTTAACAATATTACTGGTTTTTCTGGCCGGGACCATCCTTTACATAGCATGGGTGACCATTTTTATGAGACCGCGCGCAAGGCTTGATCACACAAGGTTCAAGCAGTTATCCGATAGTAATGCCAGGCTGATCGATATAATCAACGGCATGCAGGAAATCAAGCTTAGCCAGAGTGAAACAAGTAAGCGGTGGGACTGGGAAAATCTCCAGGCTTCACTTTTCAAAACCAGGGTAAAGGCAATGAGTCTTTCCCAGTACCAGCTTGCAGGAGGACGAGTAATAAATGAAGTGTCAAATGTACTTATCACAATTATTGCGGCAATGGCCGTATTATCAGGCAGCATGACACTTGGGATGATGCTTGCGGTGCAGTTTATAATAGGTCAGTTGAATATTCCTGTAAACCAGATGGTGGTATTTTTCAGGACAGCACAGGACGCAAAGATGAGCCTTGACAGACTTTCAGAGGTACATGGCAGCAAACTTGAAGAGCCTGAAGATGAAATGAAGGTAAAAAAACTGCCTGCCAGCCGGAGTATTTATATAAACAGTCTTTCGTTTCAATATGAGGGACCAAGATCACCTTTCGTACTAAAGGATATTGATATTGTTATACCCGAAAAAAAAGTCACAGCCATCGTTGGTACAAGCGGAAGCGGGAAAACAACATTACTGAAGCTTATTCTGGGGTTTTACGAACCGCTTGAAGGTGATATCATGGTAGGCGACACAAACCTGAGAAATCTTAGCCTTAAAGTCTGGAGACGCAAGATAGGCGTAGTTATGCAGGATGGCTATATTTTTCCCGATACCATAGCCAATAATATTGCCCCGGGCATTGAACTAATTGATAATGATAGATTATTGAAGGCAGTTACAATTGCAAATATTAATAACTTTATCGATACCTTACCACTTGGAATAAATACCCGGATCGGACATAATGGGCATGGTCTTTCCCAGGGGCAGAAGCAAAGGATATTAATAGCAAGAGCCCTGTATAAAGACCCTGAATATCTTTTCTTTGATGAGGCTACAAATTCACTGGACGCAGCCAATGAGAAAAAAATTGTGGCAAACCTTGATGAATTTTTCTCAGGGAAAACGGTTATGGTGATAGCACACAGGTTAAGTACAGTGCGTAAGGCTGATAATATTGTAGTAATCGATAAGGGAAGAATGATTGAAAATGGGACGCATCAGGAATTGATTGAGAAGAAAGGCATATATTTTAACCTCATTCGGGACCAGTTGGAGCTGGGTAATTAATTATGGCAAAACAGACGCATGAAATAAGATACTCACCGCCCGTTGAGGATATTATGAACACACCCCCGGGTTCCCTTGTCCAATGGGGTACTGCTATTGTTTCAATAGTAATTGTTTTACTATTATTCCTGTCATGGGTAATTAAATATCCATACATCATAAGAGCTGAAGCCCTGATTACTACAGAAAACCCTCCTGCAAACATTGTGGCCAGGGTGTCCGGAAATATTGAAGAACTTTTTGTCAGTGACGGAGAAAACATTTCTTCAGGCTCAATCCTTGGCATAATGGAAACAACAGCCTCCTATGAAAGCATTAAGTGGCTGAGTTCTTTGCTTGATACCGTAAATTCAGAGGATATGCCGGCATCAATAAGTGAAACAAGGCTTAAATTGCCTGATAACCCGGTGCTGGGGGAGATACAGGACCAATACTCTGCTTTCCGTAAAACCTATTATGATTATATCAATCACCTGGAAATTGATTACTACGGCAAGAAAATAGAAGCCCTTCAGGACGAATTGAAAAGCATTGAAAACTATATCCGCCAGCTTAGAAATAAGGAAAACCTTACGGCTTCAAGCCTTGATGTAGAGAAAAAGAGATACCTGAGAGACTCTCTTCTGAATGAACAGGACATATTGCCTGATGCTGAACTGGAAAATTCAAAACAAAAATATTACTCTACCAAAATTGAACTCGTGCAGGTAAACCTGGAAGAGGCATCAAGGCAAATTGATCTTGCATCCAAGAAACAGGAATTACAGGACTTAACCGCCTACAGGGAGGAAGAAAAACAAAGATATAAATCTATCCTTGACAATGAGCTTTTGAAGCTTAAGTCGAGGCTCGACTGGTGGATTCAGAATTACCTGCTGGTTTCACCCATTGAGGGAAGAGTGACCTTTACAAGTTTCTGGTCGGAGAATCAGTCTGTCAGGGAAGGTGAAACGGTTATGACCGTAGTTCCGGGGGGTGACAATGAAATTATTGCACGAATAAAGATCCCGATGACAGGCTCGGGTAAAGTTAAGGAAGGGCAGGATGTTAATATCATGCTCGAAGGTTATCCATATCTTGAGTATGGTATGGTGCACGGCAGAATCAGATCAAGATCGCTCGTACCCCGGGATAATTTATATGTCCTGGATGTGGAATTACCCGACGGGCTTTCAACTTTTTATGGCAAACAACTGGATTTCAGCCAGAATATGGCAGGAAGAGCTGAGATTATTACGGAAGATATGCGCCTGATTGAAAGAATGATTTATCCTTTCAGGTATCTGATGGAAAAGAACAGGAGATCAAACAATCCCTGACAGTATGTTCTTTTATTTTAGTTTATTTAGATTTTTTAGTGCAAAATAACGTTGGACCCAAAGGAAAATATTGTATAAGCTACTGTCTGCCAGTCATAAAATATTAAAATTGTTATTCTTTGAGATTTTCTAAATAATTCGATATTTTCGTAACCTCGATTGATCTCAGATTTAAATAATTAATGAATCTGAAAATGTGCTCATATAAAAGGATTAATTATGACTGTTTTAAATCCGGATGATTCTGTTCGTGATGAACAATTCGATGCAGATGATAATTCTGCCGAAACTAAGGGTGAAGAAAAAAGATCTGAAAAAATACCTCCTTCCACCGAAGGAGATTTACAGGCTGAACCCGGTGAAAATCCCCCTCCTGACAGCGGGGAAGCCGTGGAAAAACCAGACCCCGATGATGATGCAAGTGAAGAAAAACCCGTATCTGGTAGCGGGGAAGCAGTGGAAAAAACCGGCGCTGATGATGATGCAAGTGAAGAAGAACCAGGAGCCACAAGCGAGGATAAGCAAACCGAGCCTGAGGAACTTCCTGAAGTGGACTATACCGGGCGATCAAAAACAGAGCTGGTAGAAACACTTGAATTACTTATTGAAAACAGGCCCCTGAATGAGATAGTCGGCGATATTGACAAGATTAAAACCATATTCTATAAGAAACATAAGGCAGAACTCGATCAAAAAAAGAAAAAATTTCTTGAGGAAGGAGGAAGAATAGAGGATTATCAGCCTGCCGATGACCCCCTCGAAATGAAAATGAGAGATCTCCTGGCTCGCTTCAGGGGTAAAAAAACAGAATACAACAAACAACTTGAGATAGAGAAACAGGAAAACCTCAGGAAAAAATATGAAATTATTGACAGGATAAAAGACCTTGTTAACAGGGAGGAATCTATTAATAAAACCTTCCAGGAATTCAGGGATCTGCAGGAACAGTTTCACTCCACAGGGCTTGTGCCCCAGTCATCATTGCGCAACCTGTGGGAAACATATAATCTCAATGTTGAAATATTCTATGATTACATAAAGATAAATAAAGAGCTCAGGGACCTTGACTTTAAGAAAAATCTTGAAAGCAAAATTACGCTATGCGAAAAAGCTGAAGAGCTCTTGCTGGACCCTAACCCCATTAATGCATTTCGTATATTGCAGGAATATCACCAGCAATGGAGGGAAATAGGTCCTGTCCCCAGGGAGTCAAGGACTGAAATATGGGAAAGATTCAAATCTGCAACATCAAATATAAACAAGCTCCATCATGAATACTTTGAAAAGCAGAAAGAGGAGCAGAAGAAAAACCTTGAAGCAAAGACAGCACTTTGCGAGAAAGTTGAGAAAATAAATGAGCTTGGTCTTAATACCTTCAAGGATTGGGAGACTAAGTCCAGAGAGGTGATACAGCTGCAGAAGGTATGGAGAAGCATTGGCTTTGCTCCCAAAAAGCATAATAATGCCATCTACCAGAGGTTCAGGGAAGCCTGTGATACTTTCTTCCAGGCAAAAAGGGCTTTTTATGCTGAGAATAAAGAGCAGCAACTGACTAACCTCCAGAAAAAAACTGAGCTGTGCATGCAGGCTGAAACCCTCCAGGATAGTACCGATTGGAAGAATGCAACAGATGCTCTGATAAAACTTCAGAAAGAATGGAAAGAAGTTGGAGCTATTCCAAGAAAACATTCCGATAAGCTGTGGAAAAGATTCAGAAAAGCCTGTGATCATTTTTTCGAAAGAAAATCAGAACATTTTGCCGACCTTGATACCTCCTTTGAAGATAACCTGAAGGAAAAGGAAGCCCTGGTAGAAGAACTTGAAAATTTTAGTCCCGGAGAGAATATCAATGCTGCGTTTGAAAAACTTAAGGATATTCAGAGAAGATGGACTGAAATTGGCTTTGTGCCTTATAAAGATAAGGACAGGATAGGTAACAGGTACAGGAACGCTTTGAATAAGCAATTCGACAGACTGAAGATTGATGATGAGGAAAAGGCAATTCTCAAATACCAGACCAGGCTCGAGAATATTAAGGAAACACCGAAGGCTACAAGGAAACTGAGAGGTGAAAGAGAAAAATTTATGAGCAGGATAAAACAATTGGAGAACGATATTGTGGTGTGGGAAAACAATATTGGCTTCTTTTCCAAATCCAGTAATGCAGAATCAATGATACAGGAAGTACAGTCGAAAATTGATAATGCGAAAAAAACAATAGAAATATTAGAAGAGAAAATAAGACTGATCGACCAGTCGGGTTTAGATAATGAATAAGCTCTTAATTATAACATAAAAATTTCGTTTTGGCAGAGGTTAAATATGTATTTGTGACCGGCGGGGTGGCTTCATCCCTTGGTAAAGGAATTATATCATCTTCCCTGGCTAAACTCTTGCAGTCACGAGGATATAATGTGACAATTCAAAAACTCGATCCCTATATTAATGTTGATCCGGGTACCCTGAATCCCTATGAACATGGCGAATGCTTTGTTACCATAGACGGTGCTGAAACAGATCTGGACCTGGGACATTATGAGCGATTTCTGAATGTCCATACATCACAGGCAAATAATGTTACCACGGGGAGAATATATAAAACAGTCATTGAGAAAGAGAGGAGGGGAGATTACCTGGGTAAGACCGTCCAGGTAATACCTCATATCACTGATGAAATTAAACGAAGCATAAAACTTGTTGGCACGAGTGGTGAATATGACATTGTTATAACAGAAATAGGAGGTACTGTAGGTGATATTGAATCATTACCCTATATTGAAGCTGTAAGGCAAATGAAGTGGGACCAGGGCTTGAATAACTGCGTTGTTATACATCTTACACTGGTCCCTTATCTGAATGCCACGGGTGAACATAAAACCAAACCCACACAGCACTCTGTTAAGACCTTACTGGAGGCAGGGGTACAACCCGACGTTCTCGTATTGAGAACGGAAATGGAATTGACAGAGGATGTCAAAGAAAAGGTGGCGCTTTTTTGTAATGTTGATAAACAGTCTGTTGTGCAATCAGTCGATGTTTCGTCAATATATGAGGTTCCCATTAAAATGCTGGAGGAAGGACTTGATAAAACAGTGCTCAACAGGCTCAAACTAGACCTGAAGGAAGAACCTCCTCTTACCCTATGGCGCGATTTTCTCAGAAAGCAGGCAAATCCTGAAGCCAAGGTTGCAATAGGCCTTGTGGGAAAATATGTTGAACTGCCTGATGCGTATAAATCAATAACTGAATCTTTTGCCCACGCCGGAGCGACCAATGAATGCCAGGTAGATCTGCAGCTGATACATTCAGAAGAAATTATCCCTGAAAACGTTAAAGCACAACTCGAACATCTCGATGGCATTATAGTGGCCCCGGGGTTTGGACCAAGGGGCATAGAGGGAAAAATAACGGCGGTAAGGTATGCAAGAGAAAATAATATTCCCTTTTTTGGAATATGCCTCGGGATGCAATGTGCTGTTATTGAATTTGCCAGAAATGTGCTGAACATTGAGAAAGCCGACTCAACAGAAATGAATCCGAAAACAAAACATCCCGTTATAGACCTGATGGAAGAACAGAAAAGCATAACTTATAAAGGGGGAACTATGCGTCTGGGTGGCTATAAATGCAAACTTACAAAAGACTCCAGGGTATTCAGGGCTTATAATAAAAATGAGATTATCGAAAGACACCGGCACAGGTATGAATTTAATAATAAATACCTTAATGATTTTGCCGGAGCAGGTATGATTTCCACAGGAATTAACCCGGAATCAGACCTGGTTGAAATAATGGAAATTCCGGATCATAAATGGTTTGTGGGAGTACAATTTCACCCCGAATACAGCAGCACTGTCGTAAATCCGCATCCCCTCTTTGTTGATTTTGTGAAAGCTTGCTGTGGCTCTGAGAATAAGATCGAGAAAATACTAAACTAATCAGACAGGTATTAAATGGACAGAAACACAATTATAGGACTTGTATTAATTTTCCTTATTTTTATTGGATTTAGTTTATATAATAGCAATAAACTGAAAAAGTCCTATGAATCAGCAGCTATAGTCGCTGATTCCTTATATAAGGCAGGAGATTATGAAGCTGCAAGGCTTCAGTACCTTAAAGCCCTGGAATATAAACCGGGTACCCCCGAAGCAGTAAACAGGATCAATGAAATAAACAGTATCCTTCTGCCTGATACAGTTTCCTTCCAGGATACAGTGCAGCAGGAACAAGGTGATGAATTGCAGGTCATTGAAGCAAACGAACTTAAGGCAGTCGAAACTCAAGCACCCGGAGAGGCTGCGGGAGCATTCTCCGAAGCCTACCGTGGCGATCAGGAATTCTTTACACTTGAAAATAATAAACTGATACTTAAAATATCGGCTAAAGGAGGTCGTGTATACTCAGTTACCCTCAAGGAATATACGACCTATGACAATCGCCCCCTGGTGCTGTTTGATGGTGATTCAACGGTTTTTGGTTTTAAATTCTTTACAAGGGATAATAAGCGCATCGAAACCAATAATATGTATTTCAGGCCTGTCAATACCGACGGGTATACTGATGCTTCCAGTTTAAAAGCCAGTGCGGTTTTCAGGGCAAATGTCTCGGACGATCAATACATCGAATATGTTTACAGCCTGGACCCTGAACTTTACATGGTAGATTTTGAAGTCAATTTTGTTGGCTTATCGGAGGTTATGGCCTCAAACATAAATTCCCTGTCCTTTGATTGGAAGTCATATATACCGCAACAGGAGAAGGGAAGACAGAATGAGAATAACTGGGTAAATATTAAATATAAGCATTACCAGGACAATGTCGATGGTTTCAGGGACAGGTCACAGAAAGACTTTGAAGAAACGGATGTCTCTACACCCTTGAAATGGCTTGCCTTCAAAGATCAGTTCTTTTCCTCTGTCCTTATAGCAGGCCAGTACTTTTCAAATGCATACGTCTCCTACACCACGATGCCTGAAGACAGTAAATATCTTCGCTTTTGCACCACTGAACTGAGCTTGCCTTATGAGCCGGGACCAAAGGTCGAGTATGACATGAGCCTTTATTTCGGGCCAAATCATTATCAGACACTCAAAAAGTACGACCTTGAACTGGAAGAGCTGGTAATGCTGGGTAAGAATATAATTAAATTCATAAATCAGTATGTAATCGTACCGATATTCAACTGGCTGAATAAGTTTATAGGTAACTATGGCATTATTATCCTAATTCTGACGCTGATTATTAAAATAGTGCTCTTCCCGCTTACTTTCAAATCTTACCAGTCACAGGCCAAGATGAAGGTACTTAAACCACTGGTTGATGAGATCGGAAAGAAGTTTCCCAAGAAGGAAGATGCCATGAAAAAGCAGCAGGCTACCATGGACCTTTATAAAAAGGCGGGTGTCAGCCCTATGGGAGGATGTCTGCCGATGCTGCTCCAGATGCCCATACTCTTTGCAATGTTCAGATTTTTCCCTACTTCAATAGAATTGAGACAGGAATCATTCCTGTGGGCCGATGACCTGTCGACTTATGATTCCATCCTGGACCTTCCGTTCACCATACCACTGTATGGAGACCATATAAGCCTGTTTACCCTCCTGATGACTGTTTCTACTATTATAACTATGAAAATTAACAGTCCCTCAGCAACGGGGCAGGAACAGATGCCGGGAATGAAAATGATGACCTATATAATGCCTGTTATGTTTATGCTTATTCTGAATAATTTTTCAGCAGGCCTGACATATTACTATTTCCTGGCGAATATTATAACTTTTGGGCAGAATTTGATTTCAAAACGCTTTATTGATGAAGAGGCTGTCCTGAAAAAACTGAATGAGAACAAGAAAAAAGCCCCTGCGAAATCAAAATTCCAGAAACGGCTTGAAGAAGCAGCCAAACAAAGAGGCTATAAACCTTCTAAGAAGAAGTAACAGTAAGTAAATGGAAAGTATTTATTAAGACTGCAGGCATAAAAAACCTGGCTATCGATAAACCGTTCTAATATGGGCAAGAGGGTAAAAATAAAAGAAATAGCAGAAAAGTGTGGTTTTTCAAACACACTGGTATCTCTGGTTCTTAACGATAAGGCCTCCCTGTATGGAATAAAGCCTGAAACGCAGGAAAAGGTACTCTTCGTGGCAAGACAAATGGGCTATTTCAGGGATGACCCCGCAGTTAAAAGTCCCATCAGATCATCCTCAGGAAGTTTAGTCGGGATGATAGTCCATGATCTAAACAGTCATTTCGTTTTTGAAATAAGTCCCTTGCTGAATAAGGCATTTTCAAGTATTGGACTGACATTTAGTATAGTTTCAAAAAACGAGAATGAACAGCGATTCGCTTCACTCGTGAAAGACATGAAAAAAATGTACAGTGGACTTATCCTGCTTGGTGATGCTGCTGATGACCTGACTGTAAGGACCCTCAAAGAATCAAATTATCCTTTTGTCGTGCTCGAAAAAAAAATAGTCAGACACAGAATAAATGAAATTTACAGCGATTCTGAAGAAGCCTGCCGGCTGGTGGCTTTGCATATCCTCAGGCTGGCTTATAAAAGTATATCTATAATTGAGCAGCACGAATGTTCTGATTGTATTATTGATACCCGCGTTTTAATACAAACCATAAATAAGATCATTCCTGACGTCAAAATATCAGTACTTAAGATTGGCGGAGATGCTATTCTTAACGGACCAGATGTAAATGATATCGTAAGGGCCTTGCGTCCGCCACTGGCTTCGCAGATGTTTATCGTTAAACACTCAGAACATGTGTATCCTTTATTGTCCTTCTGTAGGACAAAGAATATAAGGATTCCGGGTGATGTAACCCTGCTGGCCATGGATGCAGGAATAGGCTTCGGCTTAATTGATCCTCCAGTGACAAGGGTTAAACGTAAATATGCCCAGCTGGCACTTAAGACATCTCAGATGTTATGGTCAGAGATTAAAAATAACGGGAAGGGAAAATATAAACGCTCGGTTAAAATCAGTCCTGAACTGATAGTCGAAAAGTCTTGTGGTACAGTATTATAGTAAACCGGTGACATCATGAAAACGAAGATATTCTTTCTGCTAACAATTATTATACTCCTATTGTCATCATGTCTTGATAATCACCTGATTACGGATGACGGTTATCGTGCTGAAGTGAATGCAAAGTACCTGGATAGGAAAGAGTGTTTTTCAGGATCTGATATTGACCTGTTCTCAGTCTTAAACACAGATCTTACCACGAAGGAAACAGAAGCACTGAAATTTCTTTTTGCATATATGCCGCTGAGTGATATCACTGATTATAGCGGCCGCTTTTTTCTTGACAATGTAAGGCTTGCACTTAAGACACGTGAACAGACAAAGTGGGGTAAAAGCATTCCTGAAAATATTTTTCTGCACTACGTCCTGCCCGTCAGGGTTAACAATGAGAACCTTGACTCATTCAGGATCGCCTATTATGATGAGATCATCGATCGCCTGGCAAATTGTGGATCTGCTGAAGAAGCGGCTCTTGAACTTAACCACTGGTGCCATGAGAAGGTGTCATACCAGGCGGCTGATATTAGAACATCAGCTCCAATGGCAACTATCCTGTCAGCCAGGGGAAGATGCGGTGAGGAATCAACCTTCGCAGTAGCAGCACTCCGCACGGCCGGAATTCCTGCCCGGCAGATCTATACACCCAGGTGGGCACACAGTGATGACAATCATGCATGGGTTGAGGTCTGGCTTGACGGTGACTGGAAATATCTCGGAGCATGTGAACCTGAGCCCGTTCTTAGCCGTGGATGGTTTACCGAACCGGCACGTAGGGCTATGCTCACACATACAAAGGCTTTTGGCTTATACAGGGGTGATGAAAATACCATAAAAACAGAGGAAAATTATGCCGAAATAAATACCCTTTCTGCATATGCAAGGACAAAAGTAATAGTAATTAAGGTGCTGGACGCTTACGATAATGCCGTCGAAAATGCAAGGGTGGAAACCTGCATTTATAATTACGCTGAATTTTACCCGTTAGCGGAAATCATGACAGACCATGAAGGCCTGTGCAAATTTGAGACAGGTCTTGGTGACCTTTTAATCTGGGCAAGTAAGAAGGAGGATTTCGGTTTCGAAAAAGTATCGGTTGCAGAGATTGACACCGTGAAAATAAAGCTTGGTTCGCATGCTGATCTAAAAGATTATTATGAATTCGACCTGCAGGCTCCGGTAAAACATATACCATACCCTGATACAATCTCCCAAGAATCGAAAATGCTGAATGCTGAAAGACTGAAGAAAGAGGATAGTATAAGACAAGCCTATATTGATACATGGATGGATGACAGAGCAGCCTCTGATCTTGCTCTTTCCCTTAGTCTTGATTCGTCAAGAATCAAAAAGATAATAACCAGGAGCATGGGGAATTATGAAGAGATAGCAGGGTTTTTAAGAAAGGTTTCCCCGGAAAATCATGAAACAGCCCTGCAATTGCTTGAGATTATTGCCGATAAGGACCTGAGAGATACAAAAGCACAGGTACTGGAAGACCATCTGCTCAATGTTGGGAAATATGGGAAACAGGATAATGTGCCCGAAGATATCTTTATTAATTACGTCCTCAATCCGCGTATAAGCTACGAAATAATTACACCCTGGAGATCATTTATACTCTCTCATTTTGATACATTGGATCCTGTCAGTTTTATTGAAAGTCCTTATATCCTTGCTGACCTGATAAGGGAAAAGGTAAAGCTGGTAGATGACATGAATTACTATAATGTTCCGGTAAGCCCGGAAGGAGTGCTGAAAACAGCTCTATCCGACCTGCACTCCCTTGAAATATTGTTCATTGCATGCTGCAGAACGTACGGGCTACCTGCCAGGTTTGAGCCAGGCACAAAGACAGTCCAGTTTTACGGTGATGACAGATGGAAGGATGTATATTTTTCCGGTAGCGGACATGAAGAAATGAAGGATGCCAGCCTGGAATTTTCTTTCAGTGGAGGAGTTCCTGTACCTGAGTATTATATTCATTTCACGCTGGCCCGGTTTGAGAAGGGCCGGTATATCAGCCTTGATTATGATTATAACAGGAAGGTAACTGAATTTGATGACAGCCTCTCACTGCCATCCGGTCAATATATGCTTGTGACAGGCAACCGGACGGATGAATCCACCGTTCTGGCATCGTTACGCTTCTTTACCCTCTTACCCGGAGAAAGGAAGACGGTAGATATTGAATTAAGGAAGCAGGAAAAAGCTGCAGCCGTTCTCGGTGAGATTGATCTCAACAGGGCCATTGAATATGATGCTAAGGAGGTGAAGCTTGACAGCTATGCTGAAAGAGGCCTGATACTACTGTGGATAGACCATGAAAGAGAGCCGAGCAAACATGTATTAAAAGATTTATCACTGGTGAAAAGTGAACTGGACCAACTTGGTTGCAGGATTATATTTCTTTCTGAACCTTCCCCGGAAAGTGCCTCTTTCAAGCCTGATCAGATAGAGGGTTTACCGGAAAACACAATCATTGCCCTTGATAAGGATCTTGGCATACTCAAATCAGTCAGAAGTGATTCAGCTTCTTCAGTTCAGTTACCCCTGGTTTTGTATGCAGACAAGGAGGGGAAAATTTATTATATGTCTGAAGGCTATCGTATCGGGATTGGTGAACAAATCCTTAAGACAATCAATAAAATCAAATAATATGAAGAATATTAGCATTATACTTTTTATACTGTTACTTTCCGCTGTTTCATGCACCGACAGGCTGGATAAAGCTACCACGGAATTAAAGGAGCCTGTTGAATATGTTGATCCTTTTATCGGGACCTCTTACCACGGACACGTTTTCCCGGGAGCGACAGTGCCTTTTGGCATGGTACAGCTAAGCCCGGATAACGGAACAAACGGTTGGGACTGGTGCTCAGGTTATCACTATTCCGACAGCCTGATAGCGGGTTTCGGCCATACCCACCTCTCAGGAACAGGCATAGGCGATCTTGCAGATATTGTTTTCCTTCCCTCAATGGAGGAGTTTAAAGAAGCTTATACTGAGGACAGATCTTCTGTTGCATATGAAAACAGGTCCACCTTTAGCCATGACAATGAAGAAGCTGAACCGGGTTATTATTCCGTAAAACTGGATAATGGCGTAATGGTCAGTCTCACGGCTACAAGGAGAGCAGGTTTTCAGAAATACAGGGCTGAAAAGGATGGTGTTATGAATATTCTTGTTGACCTGGGCTTTGCCATTAACTGGGATAGTCCTGTTGATTGCTCAATCGAATATGACGGCGGGATTCTAAGGGGTAAGAGAATTTCCACAGGATGGGCCAAACGTCAATACCAGAATTTTGCAAGCATTTTTTCTAAAGAACCGGACGTGGTAAAAACTGTTAAAGATGGAAGCTTCAATGATGAAATGACAGTTGAAGGAGAAAAGATAGGTATAATATTGTCTTTTAATGTTACGAGAGGGGAGGAGATACTTGTTAAAACAGGCATTTCACCTGTAGACGAAAGAGGGGCTGAAGAAAATCTTCGCGCAGAAATTCCCGGGTGGGATTTTGAAGGAGTACGAAAGGCAGCTTATGATGAATGGAACAGGGAACTGTCGGTCATAAAGGCATCTTCCACTGATAGTGAGATTCTGACAGTATTCTATACAGCCCTGTATCATAGTTTTATAGCTCCCAATACCTACTCGGATCTTGATGGTCGCTACAGGGGGGCCGATCTGGCAATTCACAAATCTGATTCCTTTACTAATTATACTGTTTTTTCCCTCTGGGATACATTCCGGGCTGCTCATCCCTTATTTACCATTGTCCAGCCTGACAGGGTGCCTGACATGATAACCGCAATGCTAAATATTTACCTTCAGCAGGGGAAATTGCCCGTGTGGTCCCTGATGGCGAATGAAACCAACACAATGATAGGATATCACGCCGTGCCTGTAATTGCCGATGCAATGAAAAAAGGGATTGAGGGATTTGACTATGAACTGGCCTACCAGGCTGCAAAGCATTCATCCATGCTGGATTTTGAAGGTCTCGATAACTACAGGGCTTATAATTATATCCCTGCCAACCTTGAAAATGAGTCAGTGTCAAAAACACTTGAATATTGTTATGATGACTGGTGCATAGCACAAATGGCTTATCTCCTGGATAAAGATGAAGACTACCGATATTATATGAGGCGCTCATCCTATTATAAAAACCTGTTTGATGCTGAAACCGGCTTTATGAGGGGAAGGCTCTCTGACGGAAGCTGGAAAACACCCTTTGATCCGCTATATTCCAGTCACCGTCAGGATGAATACACTGAGGGAAATGCCTGGCAATATACATGGTTTGTCCCACATGATTTATATGGACTGGCATCTTTGATGGGTGGTGCGCCTGATTTACTTCTGAAACTTGATTCCCTCTTCCTCCAGGAAGAGGGAGTAACAGGAGAAAATGCATCCTCGGATATTTCGGGCTTGATTGGAGCATATGCCCATGGTAATGAACCAGGTCATCATACTACATATATTTTCAGCAGCCTCGGTAAACCTCGCAGAACCCAGGAACTGGTACGCAGAATAATGACCGAAATGTATCATACTGGCAAAGATGGCCTGTGTGGGAACGAAGACTGTGGACAGATGTCTGCCTGGTACGTCTTTTCAGCCATGGGTTTTTACCCCTTAAACCCTGCAGACGGGATGTATATTTTTGGAAGCCCTCTGCTCGATGAAGCAGTGATAAAGCTGCCGGGAGATAAGCAGTTTATTATAAGAACAGAAAATAATGGACCTGAAAATATTTATGTTAAAAGTATTTCATTAAATGGCGTAATTCTTGAACGTAACTATCTAAGGCATGATCAGATAGTGAATGGTGGAACGCTGGTGTTTGAAATGAGTGCCAACTAAGGAACAAATCCTAATAATTTAAGTGTTAAGGTGCTTTGAAACAGATGAATAACCTATATAAAAACTTAATACTCCGGATAGCCACTTCTGTCCTCTTGCTGACTCCATTGGCCGTGTACTCCCAGATAGTACATAGCCCCGGAGTGCCGGATGCAGATGAGGTGATTTATTCTGAAAAAATACTGGAAGAGGTAGTTTTTGACCGCTACCTGATCGACAGTATGCGTAGTGCCTTTTACACTATCCCCGGGAGTACAACATTTGCAGTTGCACGGGAAGTATTTCTGAATCCAGGAAATTCCGGAACGATAATTACAAGCCCGGAAGGGGAGAGGGTATGGTATCTGAAATTGCGTTCCGAAGGTGCAAAATCACTTAATGTCATCTTCAGCAAATACAAGCTGTTAAACGGGGAAAAAGTCTTTGTATATGATAATATGATGCAGTCATTAAGAGGACCATTTACATCAAAAAACAATATCCCGGCGGCTACATTGGCCATAATGCCGGTAACAGGTGAAGAGCTTATTGTTGAATATCATATGAAGGCTCCTTATGACAATAATCGCCTGGAGCTGGGGCAACTGGCACATGATTACATAGGTATAACTGGCAGGCAATATTATGCCAAAGATATTTATTACGGTTCCTCACAACCATGCAACGTTGATATTAATTGCGGATCGGGTAATGACTGGCAGGTCGAAAAAAACTCTGTTGTAAGGATAATAGCAGGCGGAACGGAGCTTGGTTCAGGTTTCCTGGTAAATAATACAAGACAGGAAAATATAGCCTTCGTAATAACGGCCAATCATGTAATACGAACAGCACAAAATGCCATAAATTCCGTGTACGTCTTCAGGTATGAAAGTCCCTATTGCGATGGACCGGATGGTCTCACAGAATACAGCCTGTCAGGGGCGGAACTTATGGCCGAGGATGTGAGCACTGATTTTAGCCTGGTCAGGCTTATTACTTTCCCTCCGATAAGCTACAGGCCATACCTGGCCGGTTGGGACGTAAGGGGCCTTGCTCCGGACAATACGGTCACCATACATCATCCTTCAGGTGATGTAAAAAAAATAAGCACCGATATTAACTCTCCCATAATCGCAACCTTCCAGAATCTGTATACCAATGGTTTCTGGAAAATACTTCGCTGGGAGGAGGGAACTACTGAAGGAGGTTCATCGGGATCACCCTTATTCAACCAGAACCACAGGGTGGTAGGCTACCTTACCGGAGGGGAAGCCGTATGCGGCAACAGCGTGAACGATTATTTTGCCAGAATGGATATAGCTTATGACCTGAATCCTGATTTCTATGGCAGGCTGAAGCCATGGCTCGACCCTGCACGTACGGGAGCCCTGGTGCTTGATGGCCGTGATCCTTATGAGGAGCTAAAGTCAGGCATTGATACACTCTGCAATTGCACAGGAGAACAAAGGTACCTCACAGAATATGACTCCCCGGGAACAGGTTTTACAACAGGGTATAACAGTGACAGTATAGTTATGTATGCCGAGAGATATGTTGCGGAACCCGGACAGGAACTTATTGAAGTAATAATGGAGATAGGCGACAGGAATATGGTTAATAATTATGACAGCGTTACCATATACTTAATGTCAGGGCTTCATGAACCCGAGTCTGTAATAGCACGACGGTCCTTGTATACAAGGGAAGCACTTGATTCAACTGAACTGTATTTCGACTTTTTTTCTCCCGTGCCCCTTCCCGAAGTATTCTTCATAAGCTGGCATCTATGGTACAAAGAAAACGCTACGGAAGAACAACAGCAATTTGCCGTTTTTCATGGTGCACCTGTTAGTGTTTCCGAAAATACAGCTTATTTTAAAGACCACTTAAACTGGTACCCTTTTTATAATCATCCGGAAGCTCCCAATCCCCTGAATCTTTGCCTCAAGGTTTTAACTGCTGATAGCACAGTATTGAGTTCGCTGGATACAATCCCCGGCACTACCGAATTGGTTAAGCTTTACCCGAACCCGGTGGCTGACTGGCTGAATGTAAAAATACTGGATAATATCTTTGGTGAAATAAAATATTCCATTATAGATAATACCGGTGTAAGCGCGATGGAAGGATATTTTTATCTCGCCGGCTCCGGATCTGTACATCAAATTGATTTGTCCGGTCTGCCTCCGGGTATTTTTTACCTTACCCTCGAGAATGATTACAGCTACTCATCTCACAAACTTATCAGGAAATAATCTATGAGACAGGCCCGGTATTTGATAATCATATTTGCAATACTGGCAGCGTCCTGTATCTCAGGAAATCATGATAATACACTGCACGATCCTCTCACGAATAAGTATTCGGAACGTTTTATTATTGAGAGATATGATGGCTACAGTAAACTTACTGTTTTAAATCCATGGCAGGGTGCCGGCCAGGAATATTTTGAATACTATATAGCAGATAGTGTATCAAAAATACCGGCCGGTGTGGAAAAATCAAAAATAGTGGTTAAACCGGTACAAAAAATTATCTGTACATCAACAACCCATATATCCATGCTACAGGCCCTTGGAGCATCAGATCTTGTAACAGGAGTCTCGGGTTCAGATTTTGTATATAATAAAGAATTGAGGCAGAGAATTAATCAGGGACTGATATATGATATAGGATATGAAAGCGGATATAACGTAGAGCTAATATACAGTCTTGGACCTGACCTGATACTTGTATACGGGGTGGGCAGTGAATCTGTCCATACCTTCAGCAGGCTTGCCGATATGGGTATACCTGTTATATATATTGCTGATTATCTTGAGAATCACCCTCTGGCAAGGACCGAATGGATTAAAGTAATTGGTGAGTTGCTCGGCAGGCAGGAAAAGGCTGAAGGAATATTTGATTCGGTCAGCAATGAATACAACAATATTGTTGAAATAATCTCAGTTAAAGGTGATAAAAGGCCCAGGGTGCTTTTGGGTTTGCCTTTTAAGGATAAATGGTTTATCTCTCCTGGTAATTCATATATATCCAGGCTGATACAAGATGCCGGCGGGCAATATTTATGGGCTGATTCAAAATCCGATGTTTCTATTCCGATGAGCATGGAAGCGGTATGCATAAAAGCCGTGGATGCAGATATATGGCTTAATCCGGGAGCGGCGCGGACAATAAAGGATATTCACTCCGTGGATCACAGGCTGGCTGATCTGCAGGTAGCCTCTGAAGGCTCCGTATTCAATAACATTAAAAGGCTCAATGAATACGGAGGTAATGATTACTGGGAATCAGGCACTGTTAATCCTCACCTTCTTCTTAAGGATATAGCTTCCATAATTAACCCGGCTCTTTTCCCCGACCATGATCTCGTTTATTATACTGCACTGAGAAATGAAGCACCTGATAGAAAATGGTAGTAAAATCTGACATAAATAAGCAGGAGAAGGATACGGCAATAAGCCGCTCCTATATTTTTATACTGCTTGGTATCATACTGCTTGTTCTATTTTTCGTCGACCTTCTTACCGGTCCGGCAGGAATAGGAGCCGGTGATCTTATAAGGGCTGTATCGGGTAAGGCTGACCGGGACCTTATAAAAATATTATATGACTTCCGGCTACCCCGTGCTCTCACTGCCTTGCTGGCTGGCATGGCATTATCGGTTAGCGGTTTGCAGATGCAGACTGTTTTTCAGAATCCCCTGGCCGGACCCTATGTACTTGGTATTAGTTCAGGAGCGAGCCTGGGTGTGGCCATCCTTGTGCTTGGACTTTCATCAGCTATCTCTATAAATATTTCAATGGTTTTCAACAGCTGGGCAATTGTAGGTGCAGCCTGGTTGGGATCAGGGCTGGTACTGGTGCTGATAATGATAGTATCGCTGCGGGTGCGGGATATTATGACAGTGCTGATACTGGGAATAATGTTTGCAAGTGCTGTTTCTGCTATTGTGAGTATAATGCAGTATTTCAGTAACGAATCCACGCTGAAGTCATTTGTAATATGGACCATGGGGAGCCTTGGCAACCTGTCATGGAAGCAGCTTAATATACTGATAATAAGTGTCATGATTGGCCTGGCGATGAGTGTATTTACAACAAAGATGCTTAATGCACTTCTGCTTGGAGAGGAACATGCACTCAGCCTTGGCCTTAAGCTTAAAACAGCAAGGCTGCTTATATTTATAAGTACAAGCATACTGGCCGGCAGTGTAACGGCCTTCTGCGGTCCGCTGGCTTTTATTGGGATAGCCGTTCCTCATATTTGCCGCCTGATATTTGCAACTTCCTCACATAATTATTTAATTCCCGGTACAATCCTCTTTGGAGGTATAATTTTACTGGCAAGTGATATTGTAAGCCAGTTGCCGGGGCAGGGTAAAATATTACCCGTGAATTCTGTTACAGCGCTTATCGGAATACCTGTTCTTATCTGGATTATTGTAAAAAGAAATAAGTTCATCAGGCTTTCATGATGACAACAAACGACTACATATTAAAACTGGATTCTCTGTCCATTGGCTACAACGCCGGCACAAATAAGGAAAAAGTCTTAATGCCTCCATTAAATTTGTCAGTTCGCAAGGGAGAAATGCTTGCCCTGCTTGGACCAAACGGGATAGGAAAAAGCACCCTCTTACGCACTTTAGCAGGATTGCAGAAAGGAATTAGCGGAGAAATTATATTAGCAGGCAAAAAATTACAGTCTTATTCCAGGTCAGAGCTGGCAAAAAAAATAAGTTTTGTCTTTACCGGTTCCCTCAGTGTTTATAATATGTCGGTTTTTGATGTTGTTTCTCTTGGCCGTTTTCCTCATACCAGATGGCTGGGCCGGCTGACAGGTCCTGACAGGACAATTGTGGAGAGGTCGATTCACAATGTGGGACTTCAAAAATTTTCAGAAAGCAATATTGGTGAATTGTCGGATGGGGAAAAGCAAAGAGCAATGATAGCAAGGGCGCTTGCCCAGGATACAGAACTTATCCTGCTGGATGAGCCAACGGCCTTTCTGGACCTTCCTAACCGCTACGAACTTGTTTCATTACTGAGGAAACTTTCTGTGGAAAGAAATAAATCTGTAGTGTTTTCTTCCCACGATATACATATAGCTATAAGGGAAGCTGACAAGGTGTGGATAGCAAGCGAGGAAGGTATTATGCAGGGAGGGCCGGAAGATCTTGCCATTAATGGCTCATTCAATAACATGTTTGCCGATTCCGACCTTCGTTTCATTCCTGATGAAGGCGTATTCACCTATCCCGTACGGACAAGGATGACAATTAAACTGGTTGGAAACGGCCTGCCCTTATACTGGACTGAAAGAGCACTGAACAGGCTTGGCATAAGGGCGCAAGACGGCGCCGTCAGTCCATCAGTAACAATACATACAGAAAAGGAAACCTGTTCATGGTTATATGAAAGCGCGGTAGTAAAAAAACACTTTAACAATATTTACAGCCTTATATTATATATGAAAGATGTACTGAAAGCTTAATAAGCCTTCCTAACGATTCATCTTCCTGTAACTGTCAATAAACTCTTCAAGCCTGTCCGAAGGCAGCTTCTTTGCAATTATTTCCTTGTCAGCGTTGAGAACATATATGAGAGGAGTGGCTTTCACATTATAATAGAAATCATAACCGCTGCTTCTCGCCGGGTCCCAGCCGTTTATCCACTCCAGTTCATTTTCTGCTATATACTCTTCCCATTCTTCCTTATTGTTCTGGGTGCATATGGCAAATACTTCAATTCCTTTTTCCCTGTTTTTTCTGTAGAAATCCCTCAATTCCGGTGTTACTGCCTTACAGTGCCCGCAATTGGGTTCCCAGAAATAAAGAATGGTAAACTCTGACTTGATATCATAAAGAGACTTCCACACTCCTGAATATGTCTGAATAGTAATGTCGGTAGCTTTCTTGCCAATAAGACTCGGGCGTATGCTGGCTACATCCAATTTCAGATTATCCAGGAATTCTTTGCTTACCCAGTCAACATCTCCGCGGAAATAATATTCATCCGCAAGCATCACGACAATGGCATCATGTCCCATTATCTGACTTTCACGGAAATGGTTGAAAAGAAAAGCGATTACATAGCGGTAAGTCTCCCTGTTGTTTTGAGCCATTCCCACTACCTTCCTTATCTCAGGGATTATTGAGTCGGGGGCCTGGATAAGGACGTTTGAAAAAAAAGTATTCAGCTTATTGAACATTATGGGAGTACGTATCAGTCCAGGGTCATCCAGCCTGACATTATCAAAAAAATGTTCCTTGTTATAATTATAGCCCATGATCCATAGCAGTGAATCCCTGTTCGACACATTTAGTGGTATATCAAATTCCGGTACCTGAACAGGTAACATCGAAGCCAGCATTGATGAGAGAAGGCTTCCTTCATACTTGCCGGCAGTATCTTTAATATATGCAAGAATGTCTTCCTCCATGGATGTCAGTTTTTCACGGTAGATGCTCATTGAATCACTGCTTGAAATTGTTTCCATCCTCTGCCTGGTTTGGCTTGCCTTCTCCTGGAAATCCATCCATTTTTTCCTGTATTCCAGGAAGACACTGTTTTCTTCTGAACCGCTGAACTTAAGAGTATTTATAATATCGTTACGATCACAGTAAACAGTAAATTGCTGATCATCGGCAATAATAATTTCAAAAAGGCTGTTATCCGGAAAAACTACCATGTAGAGTCCTCTTCCAAGTGGCTCTGATGAATTGTAGAAGGCATTACCTGCCCCGTCAGTAGCTATTGTGTCTTTTATATATTGCCTTTCACCCATATGATAGGCCAGGCTTATAAAGCTGTCATTATGACCTTTCAGTTGGAATGATAGCTTGCAGATATCAGGCTCCCGGGCTGATATTCCGGCTGCAATAATCAGAAGTACAAAGGTTAATATTTTTCTTGGCATCTTATCTGTTTTTTCTTATATGACAGGACAAAAATAATTGTTACAAATACCTTTCCAAATTTTACTGGTTTCATCCGGCAATATTTTATATATTTGATGTTCAATAAATGAGGGTATGATTTCAATATTGATCCCGGTATATGATTATGATATCGCTTCACTCGTTACCGGGCTGCAGCAAGCAGTGAAAGATATCGGGGAGTATGATGAAATAATCATCGGTGCTGATGGTTGCTCAGATGATTATCTGGGTATGTACGAAGCGTTGGCAAAACTTGATAAAGTAAATCTGCTTGCAAGCAAAGAGAATGTAGGGCGGGCAAGCATAAGGAATATGCTGGCAGGGAAAGCCACAGGTGATTACCTTCTTTTTATAGATGCTGATGCACTTATCCAGGGTGACCCCAGGGATTATCTAAGAAAGTGGCTTGAAAATTATAAGTTGGCCCCTGTGATATGTGGTGGCACTGAATACCATAAAACACCACCCGAAAATCCTGATAAATATTTAAGGTGGCATTATGGGTATTATAACGAGAGAAAATCATTAAAGAAGAGAAGGAAACGGCCCTATTCAACTTTTTCCGGTTTTAACTTCATGATTGAAAGCTCGATATTGAAGAAGTTCAAATTTAATGAAGAGCTTAAAAAATATGGTCATGAAGATACCCTGTTTGCTTACCAGCTCAAAAAAGCCGGAATTGCAATTGAGCATATTGATAACAGCTTAATACATGACGGACTGGAATCGAACCGCGATTATGTACTCAAAACAAGGGACAGTATCAGCAATCTCAACATACTTTATGATAAAGTGACTGATAAGCGAACCTTCGCTGGTGTGGCAAGCCTTCTTAAGCATTTCAGTTACCTGAGATTAATTGGTTTTACAAGATTGCTTGCCTATATTTATAAGAAAAGGCAGAGGAGAATAGAGATAATGCTACGTTCAACAAAATGTTCACTGAGAATATTCAAGATCTATAAACTTGGCCTTTTCAGTTATTATCGCTATCATAAAGAAAATTCTGAATCCTGACATTGCTGCCTCATATGGTCAATTGTTTTACCTGAAGTGAGGGTATAGCTCCCCATGCAATCAGCGGTAAGGCATGAATGAACCGGTATTACAGCCAGCAGATCTCCCGGCTGAAGACCTTCAACCAATTTTTGTTCAGGGCATTCTATTATCCCATGTTCCTGGGAGAGGGAAGATATATACATCTTATTTTCAGGATGATGCCATCCGGAAGAATCTGTTGGCACAAGCATCCCATAAACAGGCTTTCCGTCAACCTTAAGACTTTCCTTTGAGAAGTGTACCGCTCCTCCATGTATAACTATAGTTCCTGATGATGGCCTGATATCAATAACAGGACAAATAAGAGCCATGGCAATATTGTTAAAGTCGCAGGTCCCGTTTAAATGTTGCATAAGGTCATAAAAGACGAAATTCCCGGGCCTGAGTTCATCAACATTTCCAAAACTTTCGGTAAGGGAGGCCGAGGGAGTATCTCCAACCGATACTATAAGATCTCTTATGCCTGAATCTTCACGGCTTTTATTTATCCGTTTAACTGACCTTAAATAGTGTTCGGTAATTTTTTCCCTGCTGCCTAATCCATAGGTGCTTCCATCATGAGTCATCAAACCCCTTATTTTAATCTTACTGTTTTTATTCAGATAATCAATTGTCCTGTTTAAATTAATAGAATCATTCCATTTAATGCCCGTCCGGTTGTATCCCGTATCAATCTTTATCATTACTTCCGCCTGGAAACGGCATTGACCCGCCAGCAGGCGGGCAGCTTCGGGGCAGCCTATGGTAAGCCGGATCTTGCATTTTTCAGCTAATTTCTCATATAAGCCATATTCCCTCGGATTATATGCTATGCCAACCAGAATATCTTTCCAGTTGTCACGGGCAAAGTAATATGCCATTTTTAATGATGATACGGTAATTCTATCCACACCGTATTGCCTGAACCAACGTCCTACAGCCAGTGATTGATGGGTCTTGAAATGAGGCCTGAATATTAAATCGTTCTCCCTGGCTTTATTAACCATATATTCAATATTATAAAG
>JAVVEL010000016.1:58991-61939 GCA_032260385.1 Bacteroidales bacterium
GCATTTTTTACTGTCGATCACTAAGCTGGGGCCTGTTATTTTAGTTGTTTCCATGGACACACTCTTTTTTTGGAAAATTAATAAATTTAGCTTAAAGACAATTATTAGACCTATTAGTATATTTGTTAATTACTAATTGCAGCAAAATGAAAAAGATAAGTGATTGGATCAGGAAAAAAATAAAGTATGTAACAGAAGACATCTGGCGGATCCCCCTCGGTGAGCTGCCCAGGAGAAAAACTTTCCTGGTCAGGGAAATACGCATACTCGTGCTTGCTTTCAAGGGTTTTATGGAAGATAAGGTACAGCTCAGGGCATCAGCTCTAACCTTTAATACCTTACTGTCTATTATACCGGTGGCTGCAATAGCCTTCGGCATAGCACAAAGCTTTGGTTTCAAGGAAAGGCTTGAAATAGAAATACGCAATGCGCTGGTGGGTCATGAGGAAGTAATGAACTGGATACTTCAGACTACCGAAAATTTTCTAAAATCGAGCAGTGGGGGTTTTATAGCAGGTATCGGCCTTCTTATCCTGCTGTGGTCGGTTATGCAGGTCCTTAACCACATTGAAAAATCATTCAATCATATATGGCAGATAAAAAAATCCAGGCCCTGGGTGAGAAAATTTGCAGACTACCTCTCAATATTGCTTGTAGCCCCGGTATTTATTGTCTTATCAGGTAGTTTCACTGTATACCTGAACACAAAAATGGGTAGCATATCCGATCAGGCAGTTTTGTTAAGTACAATCAAACCTGCCCTGATCTTCCTGCTGAAACTCATACCCTATATAATTATCTGGCTTGTTTTCACAATGCTGTATATGATTATGCCAAATACCAGGGTTAAATTCAAATCTGCTCTTGTGGCGGGAATTATTGCGGGTACAATCTTTCAGCTTATACAACTGATGTATATTAATTCGCAGATTGGTGTTTCAAAGTATTCAGTAATATACGGAAGCTTCGCAGCCTTCCCTCTCTTTCTTGTGTGGATGCAGCTAAGCTGGCTGGTTGTGCTTATGGGCGCCGAAATTTCTTTTGCCAATCAGAATGTCAACAGGTACGAATTCGAGTATGAATCCTTGAATATAAATTCATACCAGAAAAGGATAATTACCTTGCTTATTTTAAATATTATAGTGAAAAAGTTCATTGCAGGAGAGAGTCCCGTAAGCGGAACAGAAATCTCTAAAAACATTCAAATACCCGTCAGGTTGGCCCGGGAAATACTCTATAATCTTTCAATGGCCGGACTTGTAACGGAAATAAATATAGACAAGCCACGTGACAGGCTATATCAGCCTGCCATGGATACACGCCGGATGACGATGGAATTTGTTCTTACCAGCATAGATAAAGCAGGAGGTGACAGTATACCGTTAAAACAGACAGACCAGTACAGGAAGCTAAACAACATTATTTCTGAGTTTGGTAAAAAGCTTAAGGATAGTGATATGAATCTACTCATAGGTGAAATTTAAACCGCTTTTTTCAAGCAGGTATTTTATCATATTATCAAAATTGCCCCAGTGATAGAACGGATAATGGGGAAGGTCGGTGGTTACCAGTACGGTATCTTTTCTACCCGTCCAGTAATTAATCATGTTTGATGGAGGGAAAACCCTGTCATTTGCACTTATTAAGGCCAGATCCCACCTGTATTTTTTATCGGGATTCTCCATTATCCTGTTATACAACCATCTGAGCTCGGAAGCATAGGATTCAATATTCCTCTTTGATAATTTATCCCTGTGGGAATCCAGCACTGACTTGCTCCCCAATAGCCGTATATTGAACTTTTCCATACCCTTCTCATCGATATTATTAAGGGTACCCTCAAATATTTCCAGTGGTATGCCATATCTGTCATCGGCCGGAATGGGCGTACCATTAACGGCAATTGCCAGATCAGGATTCAGGTTCATGGATCCGGACATATACTCAGCTGCCCATACCCCGAGTGACCATCCTATAAGAACCACCTTGCTGTAAGTCTTGCGATCTGGAAGCACCAGTGGCTCGTCAGCCGAGTAATTATAATAAAGAATAAAATCGTGAGTTTCTGTGCACAGGGGGAGAAAAGAATTTTGATCGGTTCCCCAGCCGGCAAATACTATTACAAGCTTTTTATTATTTTCCCTTCGCCTGATATGAGTTTTCATAGAGGCAATATTTTTTTACTAATATAATCAAGATTTTCTTAGACCGTATATGATCACTTAATTGCATAAAAAAAGAGGAGTGAAGGTTGGTTGTGGAAGAAGGGAACGGGTTCTCTTAAAAGATAATCCCGGAATCTACTGTCTGATAATAAGGAAGACGCTCCTTGCCTCGGAGGTCCTAATTGTGAAAGTCAATGTCTGCAATACAATCCTGTTCTTTCACACAACCATTACCTTTTTTTCACTCCTCTTATGCTAATAGCATGAGCTTCTATACAAATATAGGATTTATATATTGAAAAATCAAAAAAATATTATGATAAATGCAAGTTATGTAAATTCAACTCTTTTAGCCTGAATAATTCATAAAAAACAAAAAAAAGGTGATTTTTATTAGTTTATCTCCTTGATATTCACTATCTTGGAGTTACACAAAACAAAAAAAACCACCTATGCATAAAAGTAAGAATTTTGAGCAGGATTTCCAAAAAAGATCGGAAAAATCAAGTCAATTAAGTTTTTTTCACCTGACTGACTTTAACAAAAAGCAGGTTGAACTGTCATTTACACAGGAACATACGTCTAACGATGCAGGCTTATTATTGTTAAAGGAAGTTGATCAACATATTGGTTTAATTGATAAATTATCAAAATGCATCAAAGATAACCGCCACCCAGGTTATACCCGTCATAGTCTGAATTCTATGTTCAGGCAAAGGATCATGCAGATAGCAGCTGGTTATGAAGACACAAATGATTGCAACCTTTTAAAAGATGACGGGA
>JAVVEL010000017.1:0-61587 GCA_032260385.1 Bacteroidales bacterium
TAGGGAGAAGCGGGTCAAAGGGGCTTAGGACAGTCTCTTTAGAGTCAGCTCATCCTCACACTCGAGAAGCAGCTCGGCAATAGTCTTGTTGAGGACGGGATGCACAAAGGCGGGAGCAATATCAGCCATAGGCTGCAGAACAAACATACGTCGGTGGAGTAAAGGATGGGGAATGATAAGTGGTTTACTGCTTATGATCTCACCGCCGTAAAAGAGGATATCAATATCTATTACACGGTCTGAATAAGCCTTCACCGTCCTTGTCCGGCCCATCATATTTTCTGCCTCCTGTACAATATCAAGTAAATCAAAGGCATCGGTCTTTGTCCTGACCTCTATTACCTGGTTTAAAAAATCATGGTCACTGTCAAAGCCCCATGGCTCGGATATATAAACGGGCGATACCGACACGATGTCCATAAGCCGTCCATCCAGCAGCCTTCTTGCATCTGCCAGATTGCTTGCACTGTCACCGATATTTGTACCCAGACCAAGGTAGGCTGTAATCATTGTCAAAATTTTTACACCAGGCTTCAAAATTATTAATTCATTTAGAACCAAACCAGCCTGTTCTTGTTTTTTATATATTTATAGTCTTAAAATAACATGTAAAATACATATCATGAAAAGTTTCCTCAAATATACCCTGGCAACCATCACAGGCCTGATCATTGCAGGGATATTATTCTTTTTTGTCAGCCTGGCCAGTCTCAGCCTGATGATTGCTTCGGTTGAAAAACCGGTAAGCATAAGCCCCAATTCGGTTCTGGTGCTGAATACCGGACTAATAATCCCTGAAAAAGGGACGAGTGATCCCTTCAGCAGTTTTGACCCTATTAATTTCACCTTTAAACCGGCCCCGGGAATAAATGATATACTTAAAAACCTTGATAAAGCAGCTGATGACGAAAGGATAAAAGGTGTTCTGATTGAAAACGGCCTTATGATTAACGGGTGGGGCAAGGCGGAAGAAATACGGAATGCCCTACTCAGGTTCAAGGAATCAGGCAAATTTGTTATAGCCTACACAGATTACATCCTTAGCCAGGAATCATATTATATCTCCAGCATTGCGGATAAGATATATGTCAACCCCAATACCATGATGGAATTCAAGGGACTGGTTTCCGAGATAACATTCTACAAGGATGCCCTTGAAAAGTTAGGAGTAAATGTACAGGTGATAAGACACGGCAAGTATAAGGGTGCCGTCGAGAAATTTATGCTAAGTGAGTTAAGTGAAGAAAACAGGGAACAGATAACAGATTATCTAAGCGGTATATGGAACCATGTAGTCAATCAGATTGCACAATCCAGGAAGCTTAGCGTGGAAAAGCTTAACCAGCTTGCCGACGAGCTGGTGTCATTCGACATAAATAAGGCCGTTGAGGAAGGACTGGTTGACGGGCTCATGTACAGGGATGAGATAATTGAAGAACTAAAGACCCTTGCCGCTACCGAAGGGGATAAAGAGCCTGAAAAGGTAACAATGGCCAAGTACAGGAACGTGGAAACGGGAAAAAAAGAGAAGGCTGAAGCATCCATTGCCGTTATCTACGCTGAAGGTACCATCAACATGGGTAAAACAACCAGCGGTATGATTGGAGGAGACGGATTTGCATCCCTCCTCAGAAAGATAAGGGAAGAAGGAGATCACGAGGCAGTGGTTATCAGGGTTAATTCGCCGGGCGGCAATGCCATGGCATCGGACAATATGTGGAGGGAAATCAAGCTGCTCTCCGATTCACTACCCGTGGTGGTATCAATGAGTAACTACGCCGCTTCAGGCGGATATTATATCTCTGCACCCGCAACCAAAATATTTGCCCAGCCAACAACACTGACCGGCTCGATTGGCGTTTTTGGCTTATTCCCTGACGTAAGCACGCTGATGGAGGATAAACTGGGTATTAAAACCGATGTGGTCAAAACAAACGAGAAATCTGACATACTGTCCCTCTCGCGGGGAATGACCGGGGAGGAACAAATGATCTACCAGCAACATATTGACAGGACCTACCATGAATTTGTAAACCGGGTATCAGAAGGCAGGGATATGCCATATGAGATGGTTGATGACATGGGCCAGGGACACGTTTATGCCGGGGAGGCTGCTCTTGACCTGGACCTTGTGGATAAGCTCGGGGGACTCCGTGATGCAATAGAAGAAGCTGCCAGGCTGGCATCGCTGGACAATTATGGAATAAAGGAATACCCGAAAGAAGAGGATCCCTATGAAAAACTGATCAGGAGCCTTGGCGGTGACATAAAATCAAAAATAATAAGGAAGGAGCTGGGAGCAATGTCAAGATATTATGACGATATTAATGAGCTAAGAACACTGACGGGTATACAGGCGCGCCTGCCTTACTTCATTGAAATCAGGTAATGCCCGGGAAACTGCAAAAAATATTGCTCTTTCCTTTCTCCATCCTCTACGGTTCGGTTACAGGGATACGTAACTGGCTCTTCGACAATGGTATTCTTAAATCCACAGGCTTTGATATCCCTGTGATAAGCGTTGGAAATATCACCGTGGGAGGTACAGGCAAAACACCCCACGTGGAATACCTTGTCAGGCTGCTTAAGGACAATTATAAGCTTGCCGTGCTGAGCAGGGGCTACAAGAGAAAGACGCGCGATTTCAATATAGTGAAAGTCGACTCCCCGGTAAGCAGCTCGGGTGATGAGGCCCTGCAGGTAAAATGCAAGTTTCCCGGTATCATGGTAGCTGTTGACAGGAAGAGGGTTCATGGCGTTAAGGAGATCCTCCGTCACGATCCTGGTATCAACATGATCATCCTTGACGATGCCTACCAGCACAGGTACATAAAAGCCGGTCTCAGCATTTTGCTTATAGACTATAAGAGGCCAATAAGCAAAGACTGCCTCCTCCCTGCCGGCAGGTTAAGGGAAGCCGGGTCCTCTGTAAAAAGGGCTGACATAGTGCTGGTGACAAAATCACCTGCCCGGCAGGGACCGGGTGAGATGAAGGAGGCGATAAAGGAAATCCCTCTGTCATCAGCACAGCAGGTATTTTTTACGGGACTGTCATACGATGAGCCGGTCAATATTTTTACAGGGGAGCATACCGGAATAAAAATGGAACAGATTGCATACAGCCTCCAGAACCTTCTCCTGGTAAGCGGAATAGCCGATCCGGGGCCCCTGGTGAGCTATCTTAATGGATATAATGTTAATATACAACATCTTAAATACCCTGATCATCATCCCTATAATGAGGAAGATGGCAGGCTGATAAGGGAAAAATACCTGTCATTGCCGGCGGGAAAAAGATGTTTGATCACCACGGAAAAAGATGCTTTACGGCTACGGGAAATCCTTGGTGAGGAAGATTTTCCCGATGATAAACTGTTTTATCTCAGGATCAATGTTGTGTTAGGGGATGAGGACAGGAGCAAATTTGATAAACTAATTTTAGACTATGCTGGAAAAAATCGAAGAAACGGCAGCCTTTCTTAAATCGAAGGGATTTACGGCAGCTGACGCAGGAATAGTGCTGGGTACAGGGCTTGGCGGACTGGTGTCAAAGATAAAGGTTATACACGAGGTTGACTATTCAGAAATACCTAATTTCCCGGTATCGACCGTTGAGGGTCATGAGGGAAAGCTTATATACGGTGATTTTGGCTCCAGGAAGATTGTGGCCATGAAGGGCCGTTTTCATTTTTATGAAGGCTATACGATGGCCCAGCTGGCCTTCCCTGTCCGCGTTATGAAATACCTGGGCATAAAATATCTTTTCCTTTCGAATGCAGCCGGGGGAGTAAACCCCGACTTTAATGTCGGTGATATTATGATCATAACAGATCATATCAACTTCCTTCCGAACCCACTCATAGGGCCAAACAACAAGCTGATAGGACCGCGCTTCCCGGATATGAGCGAGGCCTATGACAGAGAGCTCATAGCAAAGGCAGAAGAAGTAGCGCGGAAACTGGATATTGGGGTAAAGAAGGGCATATACCTGGCCACCACCGGGCCTACCTTTGAGACCCCTGCAGAATACAGGCATTTCAGGATTATAGGGGCAGATGCCGTAGGCATGTCAACCGTGCCGGAAGTAATTGTTGCCAGGCATATGAACATCCCCTGTTTTGCGGTAAGCATTATCAGTGACCTGGGAGTGGAAGGTAAAATACATTATATCACCCATGAAATGGTTACCAGGGCTGCGGCTGCCACAGAATCCAAAATGACTTCAATAATGACAGAACTGATAGATAAAATCTGACAGTGGGAATGCAGAAGAGTGAGAAGGTAAGAAAGAACGGGTTTCAGACAGCTAATGTAATACTTATCTCCCTGGCGCATCTGACGCACGATGTGTATACTTCTTTCCTCGCTCCCATCCTGCCCCTGCTGATACAGAAACTTAATATATCACTCTTCCTCTCGGGCCTGCTTGCGGTTGTGCAGCGTGTTCCTTCTCTTTTTAATTTCCTGATAGGTATACTGTCCGAAAACCTGAAGGTGAGATATTTCGTAATATTTGCCCCTGCTGTAACGACAGTAGCCATGAGCTTTATTGGCATTGCACCAACATATATTATACTGGTAATCCTGATTTTCGTAAGTGGGGTAAGCTCCACCCTTTTTCATGTCCCTGCCCCTGTTATGGTGAAAAAAATATCAGGGGAACGCACCGGTATGGGCATGAGTTTCTATATGCTGGGTGGTGAGCTGGCGCGCACGCTGGGCCCGCTGGTTGTGGTGGCCGCCGTTGAACAATGGGGGCTTAACGGCACCCTGCGTCTCATACCTTTCGGTATAATTGCCTCCTTAATCCTCTACCTGAAGCTCCATAACATTTCAATAAGTGAAGAGATTAAAACAGAAAAACCGAATTACCCTGGAATATTCAGGAGGTTTCTTCCTGTTTTTCTTACCCTTGCCGGTATCACATTTTTCAGGGGGGCAATGAAATCGACCCTGACACTTTATCTTCCCGTTTACCTTACGGGCAAGGGCATGGAACTGTGGGGTGCAGGCATATCACTGTCTGTTCTCCAGCTGGCAGCCGCAGGAGGCACCTTCCTTTCAGGATCCATATCCGACAGGATAGGCAGGCGAAGAACACTGGTCATAGTGACAATATTATCCCCGGTCCTGATGATACTGTTTCTGCAGTCATCGGGTTTTGTAAGTATCATATTACTCATTTTAATGGGTATCTTCCTGGTAGGGCCTGAATCGGTAAACCTGGCTATAATACATAATCTCGATACCAAACACCTGCCCTTTGTCAACGGGGTATACATGACTATCAACTTCTTTATCAACTCGGTCATGACACTGGGTGTGGGAGCCCTATCAGACCATATCGGTATGGACAGGACATATCTGATAGCCGCCCTGCTGGCCTTCCCCTCCATCATTTTTGCCATGATGGTACCGGAGAAGAAGTTCAATAATGCAGACGGTCAGTAATACACAAGGGCACATACCTTTTTCACCATAAGCGGTGGACTGCCGGTGGGCATAATGGTTGAACAAATAATGTAAATACCCTCCCTTAGCGGATTTCCCCTGTCGTCACAGCCATCCCAGATTAATACTGAGTCTGAACCCGTTGCGAGGTTATCAGCCAGAGTCCTGACAAGGTAGCCCATATCGTTAAAAACCTGCACGCTTATTATGTTCCGGTCGCTTCCTGAACTTACCAGTATCCTGAGATAATCCTCATATCCATCGTTATCAGGGCTTATCTTTCGTGATGACAGGCTCATGGCGCCCTTGCTCTCAAGATCTTCAGGGCTTCCGGCAGATGAATTCTCTATCCCCGGGGTGGCATAACCGGAGCTGCCCGGGGCCGATCTCCAGTTAGTCCTGTCCATAGCGGGAATATCTGTTGAAACACGTTCAAGGGAGATACCGCCTGTCACCGACAGCATTGCTGAGTGCATCTCCCCGGAATAATACATCCTGTCTATAAGGATAAGATTCCTGTTATAAAGAAGCAGGTTGCCCTCCTTATCCGGCAATGAGGGGAGGGAAGCCAGTTCAAAGACCCTGTTCTCATCACAGGCGGTGAATTGATTAAAAATAGCCTCCCTATCATCTGTTATCACATAATAATCTCCCGGCATAAGGCAACGGCATTCACCGGACAACCAGCACACAGTGCCGGTATCTGACTTTTCTGCGTCATAAGTAACAATAAAGAGGTCTGACATATCCACTATCTTCCCGGAATTATTATACAACTCAATAAACTCCGCTCCCCCGGGCAGGGGGTCAAACATTATTTCATTGAACAGTATATCCCCTGTTTCGGTCACGACAGGAATTCCAAAACGCTTATCGTTCATTACCAGGCTGTTACCGGCCATATCTTTTATTTCAACCATAGAGCTTATCTCATAAATAATTCCTTTCTCCAGGCTGTCAGCCAGCTCAATTTCAATACTTCTTTCCAGCGGATCGGTGCTTTCGACTGCTGTGGTGCCATTCTCCTGTACTGACCAGCCCTGGGGGTCCAGTGCTTCCCGGTCCATGGTCTCGGAAAATGCAAGGTGTACATGCCTGTGGCTTACCGGGTAGATATTTATTAAGACAGGCTTCTCCAGGTCGGGATTAAAGGAGTTTACCGAGTTGAGCCTTCCCGGTGTACCCCCTGACCTGTCTTTTGATTCGGTCCAGTTTGACCTTCCTGCAAAGGGGTAATCATAATCTATCATCTCGAGAGCCCAGCCTCCGTATTGCTTAAGCTGGTTTTTGTACCATTTGATATCATATTCAAGGCCATGAAGAAACTCCCCCTCCTTATCCCTCAATAAAATCATATCAATGGTATTATTGAGGCTGAATCTGCGATCTGGGCTTATTGTCGTGCCACAGGCTTTGAATAATCCGGCATCAATCTCATTCGTTAACAGGAGGTGACTGTCCTGCTCAAAGCGGAATTCCGGAAGCAGGTATTCATCGGTCCCGATAATAACTTTCAGCCCTGAAATATTAAGATCAAAACCCGAGGTGTTATACAGCTCAATATATTCGGCTTCGGGCAATCCGGCAGGGGGCTCAGGGTCGAACATTATCTCAGAGATTATTATATCCTTCCTTCCTGGTATAGCAAGAGCAATGCTGTCAATTACTGTATCACAGCAGTTAGTCCACATGTCACATACATTACTGATATGCAGATCATAATAAGTTTTATTGGCAAGAGGCTGCCCAAATGCCAGGAGGTATGAATCGCCTTCCTGAATTATTTCATCAGGGTTCATATTACCCGGCATCAGCGTACAGCCTTGCCTTGCTGGAGGGTCAGCAAGGCTTTCATTAAATTTAAGTATAAGGCTTTGTCTGCCGGAAAAGTAAGCGGTGTCAACAAGGGGTGGCTGCCTGTCCACCTCCAGATGCCCTTCAATAATCACATCATCAATCCAGAGCTTACGATCCTGGGACGATGAATATTCATACATTATTCCGGCCCATCCCGCATAAAATAGATCACTGTCGGTGCCTTCCCCTATCAACACCTGGCTGTGGTGTCTGTCAGCAATAAAAACCTGCCATTGACCGTCAGTATTTCTCTTCACGGTAAGGGCGGCAACAGAATCAATGCCTATATCATTCTGCCAGTTGAGGGATGTTGACAGGACTACCGACGAGCTTCCTTCAGTAAGTTTCCATAAACGCAGTGTATCGTCATAACCGCTGAAGTTAACGCCAAGAGCATAGCCCGAGGCTGTTCCGCCCGGTAGCATGCCCGGCGGAGCTTCATCAGACAGAAGAAAGAAAGACCAGTTGTTTGACGAAGACGGATTGTAGGCATGCCTGATCTTAAATTTCCACTCCGTAGCGGAAAGAGCCGGTTGAAGGCCGCCGATACCGATACCAACCTGGTCGCATCCCGAATCACTGTTATCAAAGGAATGATGAAGGGAGAATTTCCCGTTTATTGAGAAAGATGAATCAGTTTCCCAGCGGTCTTCCCCGGTCAGCAACCAGTCACCCTGAAGGCCTGACTCAAAATCCTCATAAACCACCTGGGCACATACCATGCCCGGTACAAGCAAAAACAACAATAATACTTTTCTCATGCAGCGAATAGATGATAGTGGCTAAAAAACTATCTTTACAACATTAGTCTTATAAATTTCTGTAATAAATCTCAAAAAAACAAAAAAGTTTATGAAGAAAGTTGCCGTTGTAGGTGTAAGCGGGATAGTTGGCAGGGCAATGCTCGAGGTTCTGGAAGAGCGTAATTACCCATTTGAAATACTTTTACCTGTGGCATCCGAAAGATCTGCCGGAAAAGAAATTACTTTCAGGGGCAGAAGTCATAAGATTATAAGTATTACTGAAGCGCTCCGGCAAAATCCTGATTTAGCGCTTTTTTCAGCAGGAAGTGCCGTAGCCCTTGAATGGGCCCCTGTGTTTGCAGGCCAGGGGACGGTTGTCATTGACAACTCATCAGCATGGAGGATGAACGAGGGAGTGCCGCTTGTTATTCCAGAAAT
The DNA here is from genome assembly GCA_032260385.1 of Bacteroidales bacterium. Lineage (GTDB taxonomy): Bacteria > Bacteroidota > Bacteroidia > Bacteroidales > VadinHA17 > UBA9300. The sequence goes on from JAVVEL010000017.1 coordinate 8,490, forward strand.
AAATGCCGGGGACATAAGGAGTGAGCATAGGATAATAGCCAATCCCAATTGTTCCACCATACAGTTATTGATGGTTATGGCGCCCCTGCACCGGGCATACGGAATAAAGCGCATGGTAATATCGACCTACCAGTCGGTTACGGGAACAGGAAAAAAAGCAGTTGAACAGCTTGACAATGAGATAAAGGGCATACAGGGGGAGATGGCCTATCCGCATGTCATCTTCATGAATTGTCTTCCCCACTGTGATACCTTCCTGGACAATGCCTATACCAAGGAGGAGATGAAACTGCATAATGAGACAAGGAAAATACTGGCTGATAACAGCATCCAGGTAACGGCAACGGCGGTAAGAGTACCTGTCACCGGAGGACATTCCGAATCGGTTAATGCAGAATTCAAAAAAGACTTTGGCCTGGATGAAGTAAAGGAGCTGCTTAATCAGACTAGGGGGCTGATTCTAATGGACGATCCCGGGCAAAATATTTACCCTATGGCTGTTGGGGTGCGGGGCAGGGATGAGGTATTTGTGGGCCGTATCAGGAGAGACTATTCATGCACCAATGCCCTTAATATGTGGATAGTGGCTGACAATATCCGCAAGGGCGCGGCTACGAATGCGGTGCAGATAGCGGAAATTTTAATATAGAAAGTTATCGTAGGGGTAGATTTTCTCGTGCAGCTTTTTCACTTCCTGGTACAGCAGGCCTTTAAAGGCATCGATATTTGTTTTTTCCTTTGCTGAAATAAATATTGTTCTGGCATCCTTATTCTCTGCCATCCAGCTCTGGCTAAGCTCTTCAAGGGTATAATTAGCCCTTTCCCTCTCGCTCAGGTCATCCTCGTCCTTCCGGGTGTAAGTGAAGGCATCTATTTTATTAAAAACAATAATTGTATCCTTATTATCAGCCTTCAGGTCACGAAGGGTTTCATTAACTATCCTGATCTGTTCTTCAAAGCCGGGGTGTGATATATCCACTACATGGCACAGTATATCAGCTTCTCTCACCTCGTCGAGTGTTGATTTAAATGATTCTATGAGTCCGTGAGGCAGTTTTCTTATGAAACCTACGGTATCTGACAGCAGGAAGGGAAGGTTATCTATCACCACCTTCCTTACTGTTGTGTCGAGGGTAGCAAAGAGTTTATTCTCGGCAAAAACATCGGACTTACTCACCAGGTTCATTATGGTGGATTTCCCGACATTAGTATATCCCACAAGGGCTACCTGGACCATGTTCGACCTGTTTTTACGCTGGACGGTCCTCTGCTTATCTATTTTCTGAAGCTGTTCTTTCAGCCTTGCTATTTTATCACGGATTATACGGCGGTCTGTCTCTATTTCCGTTTCGCCGGGTCCTCTCAGACCAATACCGCCTTTCTGTCTTTCAAGGTGTGTCCACATCCTGGTAAGTCGCGGCAGCAGGTATTCATATTGTGCCAGTTCAACCTGCACCCTGGCGTGAGCTGTCCGGGCCCTGCGTGCAAATATATCCAGGATAAGATTGGTACGATCCAGTATCCTGCACTTCAGCACCTTTTCTATATTCCTCAGCTGGGAAGGGCTCAGTTCCTCATCGAAGATTGCCAGGTTAATATCATTATCGCGTACAAAGGCTTCAATCTCCTGTATTTTCCCTGAACCTACGAAGGTTTTGGGATCGGGAGCCTGTAGTTTCTGGACAAAGGTTTTTACGGGCACTGCTCCTGCTGTATCGGTCAGAAATGCCAGTTCGTCGAGGTAATCATCTACCTCATCTTCGCTTTGAAGGGGAAGAATTACGCCTATCAGTACAGCACGGTCGGTTTGCCCTGACGTTTCAATCATTTTACCCATACTCACAAATTCAATTCAAGACGACCGCAGAATAATGTCTTAGTCTGTTGATCAATTAACCGGTTAAATAATGAACCTCCTGTTTCGTTCCATGGCACTTCTTATTCCCATTTTAAGTGCCTCGGAGCATCGGATTACCATTTCTATATCAGAGGGGAAGGGCAGTGGCTGACTATTTATCTTTTCTATTTCACGTGGTCCCAGAGCTTCTTCATCCCCTATTGCCCTGGCTGAAACGTGTTCAAAGAAAGAATCCGCCGTCAGGGGATCACTTTTCAGCACTTTTGCCGGGTTTACCGTTACTATTTCGACCTGACCATCAATTATGCATTCTTTGGTTTGTACCGACTCGATAAGGGCACACTGCACATTCTTGTATTTTTTCACTTTTATATCGTTCCCGAGGGTATCCTTCATTACATTCCCGTTATCATCCAGGACATACTGAAATCCATCTTCTATTTCCCTTTTTATAAGGGTATCTTTCTGGAAAGTATTATCGGGAGATACTGCAACTGTTTTAATGATAACCGATACGATATAATCGAAATCAGTAGCATCATCCAGCTGTCTTGTATGGTATTCAACCCAGGGATTATCGAGTCTTGGCAGGTCAAGAGCCAGGATGTCGGCTTCAAATTCAGGGGGAAAATTAACTGTTGACCTGTTTTCGACGGTTACCAGGACCCTGCTTATACCAAGGTATCTTGACTCGTCAATAAGCTGGTCTATCCCCTCATAATCACCTACATATTCCCTTGCTCTTATGAATTCAGCATTTGCCTGGCGGTATGATTCTTTGGTTTTGTTCTTCATTAATTCAAGGCCATTGGCATAATAATAATCTGCTGCCCTGTTTTTGGCCGTTATCATTTCCTCCATATAATCAACATAGGGAAAATCGACTGTACGGTTACCTGATTTTAATGGTAATACTGTCCTTACCAGGGATTGCCTGTCGTGCATCTTTTTGTAAATCAAATATATTTCATCCCAGTTCCGGGGGTTTCCTTCCATTTCCAGTAATCTTATCCTTTCATTATCCTGTTCAAGAGCAATTTTATAGGACTGATCAAGGATATCGATATTTTTGGTATCGTTCCTGTCTTTGCGGATTTTTTCAACAGCTTTTGTTATAGCTGCGTCATAATTGCCCGATTGCATCTTTTTCTTAGGCGAGGAACAAGATGCAAAGAAGACGGCCATAATTACGGAATACAGAATTACCTTTCTCATCTTAAGTACTTATTGGTTTACTGGCGATAAAGATAGGATAATATAATTTTCCTCAAAAAAAAGCCGCCTCAATTATCAGGGCGGCTATATTAAGTCGTTAATCCGAACTTACTGCAACTGGAAGCTAATCTGAATTGAAAAGCGTACACGTACGGGTGCTCCTCTTTGTTTTCCGGGGGACCATTTTGGCGAGCTTTCTACCACCCTCTTGGCTTCATTGTCGAGTGCGGGGTCAACGCCTCTCAAAATTGTAACTTTACTGACCGAACCGTCGGGTTCGACAACGAACATAATGAATACCTTACCCTGTATGCCGTTTTCAGCTGCTATCTGAGGATATTTTATTCTCTGCTGCACCCATTCACGGAACTTATTCACATCGCCGCCCCTGAAGGTGGGCATATCTTCAACAACAACGAAAATTTCCTCTTCTTCTTCTTCCTGTTCCTCAGTTACTTCGAAGTCGTACATCTGGATCTCTTCATCGAAATCAGCTTCGTCATCTTCGAACAATATTTCATTTTCAATAGCAACGTTATCGTCAACTATCTCAAATATCTCGGTCACCTTTGGCACTTCAGGCGGTGCTTCGGGCTCCGTCTGCTCCATCTCGGTGATAGGGATCATTTCTTCCTCAATCGCTTCATCGACACCTGCATCAAAAACATTGTCCTTGCGTGTCCCTGTTGTCCATTCAAAAGCAATAAGGCAAACTGACAGTACGATTACCAATCCGAGCTGCAGAAAGATGCCCTTACGCTTTTCCAGATTTACATTGTCGTTTTTCTTAATTTCCATTTTTTCTGATTTTGAGAGCCTAAAAATAAATATTAATATGAATAATTTCAAAAAATTAACAAAATACTACCATTAATATACGAAATTATTTCTTTTTTGTCAACTGCCTCCATCCTCAACTGCCGTTCTGACCAAAAATATTAAAATCAGCCCCGGATTAAAACACACTTTGCAGATATTAATTTTTAATATATTTTTGCAGTGTTTTACGGGGATATAGCTCAGTTGGCTAGAGTGCGTGACTGGCAGTCACGAGGTCAGGGGTTCGATTCCCCTTATCTCCACCTCCGCAGGATCCAGGATCAAGCAGAAAACAATCACCCCCGCCAGGGGGTTTTTGTTTTTTGAGGTGCCCTAATGAGCTTGCTCATTTGGGGCGCCTCGAAAAAGAAAATTCTACTTGCGAAGCAAGTGATTGTTTTCTATTTGCAGTACCGAATCCAAGGAGTCGCCGACCCCTGCTTTCGCAGGGGGAGGCACCATTTGCGCCGGCTTCCTGCTACGAATCGTTTTGAGTCACTCGCCAAGGAGTCGCCGAATCCTGCTCCGGCAGGATGATGCACCCTATCCCTTAAAATCTTCAAAGAACAATTTCATTCTTGCAATAATGCCTAATAATCCAATAAATTACTTACAAAAATCATGCCCTGACTTTTTGTTGAAGTGTTTAATTGTTAAAATGTTTAATCGGTTTAACAAAGGGATTAATCTCTGTTCATATAAAAATTTTATTTGGCGGGCTAATTCAGTATTTTAGTATCTAAATTTCATTGAATTGAATATCCCATGAAAAAAATTTCTTTCCTGGTTTTTACTATCATTACCCTTCTTTCCTGTTCACAGACACAGGAATACCCTTTCAGGGACACCGGCCTGGCCGATGAAGAACGCCTTGACAACCTCATCTCCCTGATGACCCTTGATGAAAAGATTGACCACCTGTCATCGCGCCTGCCGGGCATCCCCAGGCTGGGTGTGGAAGGAACGCGCTTTGTCGAAGGCCTCCACGGCCTGGCCCTCAGCGGCCCGGCTAACTGGGCTGTAAGAGGCAAAGGTGAAGCTCCCACCACCACCTTCCCGCAGGCCTACGGACTGGCACAGATGTGGGATCCGGTGCTGCAGGAAAAAATCGCAGCCTGGGAAGCTTATGAGACACGCTACCTGGCACAGAATGAAGACTATAAGAGTGCCGGCCTCATCCTTCTTGCCCCTAATGCCGACCTGGGAAGGGATATTCGCTGGGGCCGCACCGAAGAGTGCTATGGCGAAGATGCCTACCTGAACTCGGTGCTGGTAACAGCCTTTGTAAAAGGACTGCAGGGTGATCATCCCCGCTACTGGAAAACAGCCTCCCTGATGAAACACTTCCTGGCAAACAGCAACGAGAATAACCGTTTCATCAATTCATCCGACTTCGATGAGCGCCTCTTCCGTGAATATTACTCCTTTCCCTTCTACAAAGGCGTGACAGAGGGCGGATCAAGAGCCTTCATGTCTGCCTATAACAGGTATAACGGCGTACCATGCACCGTCCACCCCATACTGGAAAATATAACAGTGAAGGAATGGGGACAGGACGGGATAATATGCACCGACGGTGGTGCCTTTACCCACCTGGTCAATTCACATAAGTACTATGACAATTTCCCTGAAGCAGCCGCTGAATGCATTAAGGCAGGGATCACCGTCTTCCTGGATGATTATAAGTCAGCCCTCCGGGAAGCATTGAACCAGGGCCTGGTGACTGAGGAAGAAATAGATGAGGCGGTGAAAAGTAACCTCAGGGTAATGCTCAGGCTTGGCCTCCTGGATGACGATCCGGAAAATCCCTACGACAGCATAGGTATAGATGACACGACAAAACCATGGATAAAAGAGGAAGCCAGGGACCTGGCAAGGGAGGCCACAGTCAAATCCATAGTCCTGCTGAAGAATGACGGCCTCTTACCTTTGGACAAGGAAGAAATGAAATCAGTAGCAGTTATTGGTCCCAGTGCCGACCTGGTGGTCTCGGACTGGTACTCAGGCACTCCCCCTTACAGGGTCTCAATACTTGACGGCATCAGTGAGAATGCCGGCGAAAATCTCGAAGTTAAATTTGCCAGAACAAATAAGGCTGATTCAGCAGTGATAGCAGCCCGTGAGTCTGATATTGCCATAGTCTGCATTGGCAACCATCCCCTCAGCTACGGCCTTGGCTGGGGTCAGAACCATGTCTTCAGCGACGGGCGTGAGGAAGTCGACCGCCAGGCCATATCCATCGAGCAGGAAGACCTTGTTAAACTGGTTATGGCTGCCAATCCCAATACAGTGCTTGTGCTGGTTTCCAGCTTCCCCTATGCCATCAACTGGTCAAAGGATAATGTGCCGGCCATTCTGCATGTAACTCAGTCAAGCCAGGAAATGGGCAATGGTGTGTCAGACATAATTTTCGGCAAAGAGAGTCCCGCCGGCCGGCTGGTCCAAACATGGCCTGCCTCAATAGACCAGCTTCTGCCCATACTGGAATATGATATCCGGAAGGGTCGTACTTATATGTATGACAAAAATGAAGCCCTCTTCCCTTTCGGGCACGGTCTTAGCTATACCACCTTCGAATATTCAGATCTCAGCATTGAAAAGGAAACGATCAAAGACGGGGAAACCCTTAATATATCCCTGACACTAACAAACACGGGTGATATGAACAGCGACGAAGTGGTTCAGCTTTATGTCAGTTTTCCCGGTTCAGGAGTGGAGCGGCCAATCAAAGCCCTTAAGGGTTTCAGCCGTGTACATGTCCCCGCCGGCGAAAGTATAAGGGTGAGCATCCCCCTTGAAGCAGACGAGCTGCGTTACTGGGATAAAGATCAACATACCTTTGTACTTGAAAAGGGCAGGCTTAACCTGATGATAGGAGTCTCTTCAGCTGATATAAGACTGGAAGGGTATGTGGAGGTAATTTGAATCCGTCATTCAGAGATTGATACATTCAATTATAGATACTAATGACAGGATTTATTATATTTATACGCCTCATAAATAAATCACCTGGTAATTATAAATAGTATGAAAAAAGTTTTAATCCTCCTGATGCTGGTTCTCCTTGCATCTTATCAGATCGATGCCCAGAAGAAAAACCTTACGCGTGAAGAGTACGGACAATGGCAAAACCTTCGATCCTATGCAATCTCTGATGATGGCAAGTGGATCTCGTACACAATATCACCCGTTAAGGGCAATGATACCCTTTTTATAGTATCCTCAGATAAGAAGACTGAATACAGGCTTGGCCTTTGTTCCCCGGCTGCCTTTACCGATGACTCAAAGTGGCTGGTTGCAAGCAAGGCTTACAGTAAAGAAGAAAGCGAGAAAATGAGAGAGCAGAAAAAGAAGATAAAGAATAAAGTAGTCCTGCTTAATCTCGAAAGCGGTGAAAAAAGAACCTTTGACGACATTCAGAAATTTTCTTTGAGTAAAGACAAGAGGCATCTCATAATGAGTGGATATGCCGGGGATGACAGTGAAAGCTATGACCTGTATATCTATGATCTCAGTACCGGCAGCTTGAAAAATATTGGCAACGTGTCTGAATACGGCCTGAACAAGGGAGGAGACCGCCTTGCCTATATTATTGATGCAGAAGGAATGAAAGGTAATGGTGTGGAATTGTTCAACCTTGAGGACTATTCCATCAGGCTGATTGATACCGATACAAGCACCTATACAGACCTCAGCTGGGAAAAAGAGGGTAAGGCCTTCAGTTTTCTGAAATCATTTACAGATACCGCCTATGTCGAAAAAAATCATATTGTTTTTGCCGTGCGCAACATATACACGCAGCCGGAAATAAAAAAACTGGAGCCTGTAACTGTGGATGCGATCCCTGAAAATATGAGAGTAAGGGAAACATTTTCTCCAAGGTTCTCAAAAGACATGAAGATATTGTATTTCGGCATATATGACTGGAATGTCAGGGAGAAGAAGGATAAGGATAAAAAAGATAAAAAAATACCTGATGTGGATATCTGGCACTGGAAAGACGATCCCATCAAGCCGGCACAGGAAAAAATCTACGAAAGGAGCGATAAGGATTTTGTTTACCTGTGCTCCTGGAACCTGGACGACAATAAGGTTCACCGTATCAGCAATGAGGAATTCAGGGACTACAGCATCACTGCCGACGGGGCTAATGTGATTATCAGCACTGATCTCCCCTATCGTCCTGCCTTCAGGCTCGACCACTACGATCATTACCTTGTAGACGCCGCCACCGGGGAAAAGAAACTTATAATTGAGAACTTCACCGGCCTCCGAAGCTCATCCCCTGACGGTAAGTACATTCCCTATTTCAAGGAAAAGAACTGGTGGGTTTATGATATTGAAAAAGATGAAAACAGGGTGATTAGTTCAGCTATTGGCACTGAGCTGTGGAATACCAGGGACGACAGCCCTAAGGATATTAAACCTCCGTTCGGTACGGGAGGCTGGTACGAAAATGACAGTCATGTTCTGATCTATGATGAATACGATGTATGGAAGGTGTCTCCTGTAACAGCCGAAGCAGAAAAACTAACAGATGGCAGAGATGATGAGATCATTTTCAGGACACTGAGGCTTGACTATGAGGAAGATTATTTTAAGCCCGACAAAGATCTTTACCTCTCAGCCAGGGGGGATAAAACAAAGAAGAGCGGTTTTTACCGTATAAGTCCTGATATGAAAAGCCGGGAACTTATCTATGATGATTATTTCATTTCAGGCCTGAGCAAAGCCAAAGAAGAAGACAAACTGCTGTACCGTTCGGAGACTTATACCGATTCGCCTGATCTTTTCCTTACAGAGGGCAATTTCCGGAAACAGGAACAGATAACAAATACCAATCCCCAGCAGGCCGACTACTACTGGGGTAAAAGTGAACTTATAGACTTCACCAACAAGGATGGGAAGGAATTGCAGGGGGCACTCCACTATCCTGCCAACTATGAGGAAGGCAAAGAGTACCCCATGATAGTCTATATATATGAGATAAGGTCCACCTCAGTACACAGGTACATCAGCCCCAGCCCTGAAAGTGCCTATAATATCACCAATTATACTACGGATGGATTTTTTGTATTCCAGCCTGATATCATATACAAGACCAATCAGCCGGGAGAGTCAGCAGTCGACTGCGTGGTACCTGCCGTTGAAAAAGTTATCGAAACAGGGATGATAGACAGGGATAAGATTGCACTGATGGGTCACAGCTGGGGTGCTTACCAGACAAGCTTTATCATCACGCAAACCGACCTGTTCGCTGCAGCTGTTGCGGGGGCACCACTGATTAACATGATAAGTATGTATAATGAGATATACTGGAATACCGGTGGCCCGAATCAGCAAATATTTGAAACCTCCCAGGGCAGGCTGAGAGAACCATGGTGGAACATAATGGATGAATATATGGCTAACAGCCCCATGTTCAACGCCGCAAATATCACCACTCCCCTCCTGGTTACTTTCGGCAACCAGGACGGTGCCGTCGACTGGCACCAGGGTATTGAAATGTTCACCACAATGAGGAGAATGCAAAAACCCTTTATCATGCTTGTTTACGAAGGCGAAAACCATGGACTCAGAAAAGAGGAAAACATGCTTGACTACTCACTGAAAGTAAAACAGTTTATAGATCACTTCCTGCTTGGTGAACCGGCAGAGAAATGGATAGAAGAAGGAAGGACCTTCATAGAGAAAAAAGAGGAAGAGCAGCTAACAAAGGAAAAATAGAAATGAGTGAAGCCATCCTGAAAGCCCTGATGCAACTGTTCGCCCTGATAATTAAGCAGGATGGAGGGATGCTTTCAAGCGAAAGGGAATATGTGGTTAATTTCCTGGAGAAACAGCTGAACCATGATTCAGTGGCTGAATACCTCGAACTTTTTAACAGGGATGCAGGTCCCCTGACGGATAATGTAGCCGACGCCGGGAATAAACCCCCGTCTGTAAAAGACTCGGTAAAGATATTCAGTATATGCAGGCATATAAACCGTACTCTTAACCAATCCCAAAAAGTAGTAGTACTGTTACGGCTTTATGAGATGGTTAATGCAGACAAAAGGTTTACTTACCAGCGCATGAATATTATAAATACCGTGGCCGAGGTATTCAAAATATCACAGGACGAGTTTAAGAGTATTGAATTGTTTATCAAACATGACAGCGAGGATAATCCCGGTGATAATGCAATACTGGACTCAAACACAAGACCGGCTGCCCTGAGTGCGTAAGTGATGACATTGCAGTTAATCCTGCAAGTAACCTGATGATTATCCTCCGGGTAGCAAGTATTGACCTGTACTTTATAAAACATTACTCTGACAACCAGCTTTTCCTTAATGGTCTGCCGCTTGATGCCGGTAAAATATACAGTATTGCCAAAGGCAGTTCCCTGAGATATAAACATGGTGTTCCAATATATTACAGTGATATTTCTTCCCATTATCTTTCAAAAAGAAAAGCTGACAGGATAAGCCTGGTAGCTGAAAACATTGTATATAAATTTCCGGGCGGGCATACCGGCATCAATAATATTAAGATTGCCGAAAGAGAAGGCAATCTTATTGGAATAATGGGCGGGAGCGGGGCGGGCAAAACAACCCTCCTTAACCTGCTCAGCGGCAATCTTAAACCATCCGGCGGAACAATTAAAATAAACGGAACAGACCTTCACAGGAAGCCTGAGGACCTTGATGGAATAATTGGGTATGTGCCACAGGATGATATGCTTATGGAAGATCTCACGGTTTTTGAGAACCTTTATTATGCAGCCAGCCTGTGCTTCAGGGACCTGGATAATTCCGAAATCAAGAAGCGTGTTGATGATACGCTGACCACTCTGGGGCTGGATGAAAAGAAAGAACTCAAAGTTGGTTCAACACTCAACAAAGTAATCAGCGGGGGGCAGAGAAAGAGGCTTAACATAGCTCTCGAACTTATCCGTGAGCCATCCATTTTGTTTCTGGATGAGCCCACATCAGGATTGTCATCAAGGGATTCGGAGAATGTAATGGACCTGCTGAGGGAACTTGCCTTTAAGGGTAAGCTTGTATTTTCAGCCGTACATCAGCCATCATCAGAGATTCTCAAAATGTTTGACAGGATGATCATTCTTGACATGGGCGGTGAGATGGTTTACTATGGAAATCCCATTGAGGCACTTATATATTTTAAAACCCTTGATGCCCAGATCGACAGCCATATAGGTGAATGTCCCACCTGTGGCAACGCCAATCCTGAGTCTATATTTAATATTATTGAAACAGAAGTAGTTGATGAGTTCGGTCGCTATACAGGCACTAGGAAACGATCACCCTCGGACTGGGCCCGGGAATACAATGAATTTAAACCCGAAAGGCAATTCAGCGAGGTCAGGGAAAAGCCGCCATCAAATCTTAAAAGGCCGGGCCTCCTGAGGCAGTTCCTTATCTTTTTACAAAGGGACCTCAGCAGCAAGCTGGCAAACCGACAGTATGTGGCGCTCACCCTCCTTGAAGCACCACTTCTTGCTTTCTTACTAGCATACATAATCAGATATATAGCTGATCCACAATCAAATATTTACATATTCAGGGAAAACGAAAACATCCCCGTATATATATTTATGTGCCTGATTGTAGCCCTTTTCCTGGGTTTGATAACGAGTGCGGAGGAAATTTTCAAAGACAAGAAAATACGCAAGAGGGAACAGTTTCTCAATCTGAGCAAGGGCAGTTACCTCCTGTCCAAAGTGGTCTTACTGCTTTCGATTTCTGCCATTCAATCCTTCCTGTTTATAATAGTGGCCAATCCCATACTTGGAATAAAAACACTTTATTTTCATTACTGGTTTGCCCTGTTTACAACGTCAGTGTTTGCAAATATCCTTGGCCTTAATATCTCAGGAGCCTTCAATTCCGCAATCACCATCTATATCGTAGTCCCCATGCTTATGATACCAATGATGGTCCTTAGCGGAGCCATGTTTTCCTTTGATAAAATCAACCGCTCAATCGGGAGTGTGGAGAAAGTGCCCTGGATAGCGGAGATAATGCCAACAAGATGGACATATGAAGCGCTGATGGTTACACAGTTCAAGGATAATAAATATGACAGGCTGGTTTATGACATAAATAAAACAATTAGCGAGGCAGACTATAATACCATATACCGCCTGCCGGAATTGAAAAAGACTCTTAATTTAACAGTTCTGCAATACAGGCTAGCCGGACTATCAGAGGAAAGTAAATCAAAATTGCCCCTTCTTAAAAATGAGATCTTATTACTGTCACAGAATGAAAATTTATACGAATTTGATGAAAAAGACAGGCTGAATCACCGCGACTTTAATCATCTTGTTGCTGAAAAAGCATCAGAATATATTGATTCGGTAAATTCCATCTTCATCAGGATAAGCAATGCAGCCGATAACAGGAAAGACAGGTTCATAAATACTTACAGGCAGGAACTCGACAGTTTATATGACAGGTTTCACAACGACCGTCTCGAAGAGATTGTCAGGAAGATATATGAAAAAAATAAGATCCTGGAATACAGGGACAGGCTTATTCAGAATTATGACCCAATCTACCGGGATCCGCATGGTGATGATTTCCCTGCATTCAGGGCTCATTTCTTTGCCCCTGTAAAATTGTTTCTTGGCCTGCGTCTCGATACTTATACCTTTAATATGATAGCCGTCTGGTTTATGTCACTGATATTTTATATTTTATTGTACTTCAATATTTTTGAGAGAATAATAAGTTCCGGGTCAAAAAAATAATCATTTGATTCAGTATCTTTTATAATATTATTATTTTTTTACTTTTTTAAGATAAAGTCAATAATAGCTAACATGAAAAAAGCTCGCTCAATTCTCCAGATATTCATAATTATGATCCTGGTTTTTTCGTGCAGGAATACCGGAAACAAAGGATCAGAATTTATTTTTCCCGAAAATGATTCAATCCCGGTTAAGGAAGCTGAAAAGCTAAGCCAGGAAGCCATTGATGATATAGTGCAAAATATAGGTTCTCCGGTCGAAATGGCCTCCCTTCTTATTGACCTCGAGGTGCCCTTTATTGCCGAACATCTTGCCTCAATAGAAGAGGCTGAGAATCTGAGCACCAACTACCAGAAAGCTCTTCGCCTGGGTATCTACGGAGCCGACCTCGGTTACCTCAATATCTATGAAAAAACAGGTAATGCAGTTGAGACCCTGTCTATCATAAATAAGCTTGCAGAAGGATTGCGGGTGGGACAGTTCTTTGATTTTGAAACCCTGAAAAGTCTGGCAATAAACCGTAGAAATATAGACTCGCTGCTTTTCCTTTCTGTTCATTCATATAATGAAATAGACGAGTACCTGCGTGAGAATAATCGTGGTCAATTGTCGGCCCTGATGATAACAGGAGTGTGGCTTGAGGCCCAATACCTCGCCTGTAAAGTGGTTAAGGATTATCCCCATATTGACCTGAAGAACAGGATTGGCGAACAAAAAATCATTATCAATGACCTGCTTATGCTCTTGCGCCCATATAATGATGCCGGTGATGAATACCGGGCACTTTATAATGACATTGAAGCTCTTAAACGTGAATATTCAGATGTCAGTATTACATACACCCCGGGGGAACCTGAAACAATTGAGAAAGAGGGCAGGCTTATAGTTATACAGAAGGAAGAAAGTACCGTTGTTTTCAGTGATGAAGTACTGAACAGGATAATAGAGAAAACAGAAGAAATCAGAAATAAAATAATATCACTTTAAACCCTGATATGAAAAGGACTATACTCGTATACATAAGCTTCTTGTTTGCTGCCTTAAGCCTGAATGCCCAGGACCAGCAGGATCTGGTGGGTGATTGCGCCCTTGGCATTGGCGGTAATACCACCTACCTGAAAGATTTTGTAATAAAGCTTCCCGAAGCCTCCGGACAGAGTGACATACCTGTTTATAAGGCGAATATTTATCTTATGAAGAAGCAAAAATACCTGTTTACCCAATGCAACGCTGACGACTCAGAAGGACAACTCATTATTGAGTTATATGATGAAAATAATATGATTATCAGCTCATTGAATCAGAAAAACGCTAAAGTCTACCCTTCCCTTGAGTTTGCCTGCAATAAAACAGGGCTTTACACTATCTGGTATAAATTCAAAGACGGGAAAAAAGGCATGGGTGTTGGTATTGTATCTCTCCTTAAATGACAAATGCCCTGCTCACCTGTAAGAACAATACCGAAAGAAAGATTATAGCAAATACATAATTTGCTATTTTTTTATTCCTCATCGTTACAAGGTAATGGGTCAGGATATATACCAGTGGTATAAGTAAAACATACATCAGGATGACCGTTGCGGCAGGGGCCAGAAAGTAAATAAGCACCGTGAGCACTACCATCCAGGTAAGCAGTGAAAAGATCTTCCTTGATCGCACTTTCTTGGTATTAAAAATACTCCACATATGAAATAAGGCCACCAGGAAAATCAGAAGGTTGACAGATGATACGATTATGAATGCGGGCGACCATGAAGCTTCAGGCACATCTCTGAACAAGCTTTCAACTATTAAATTGTTCAGCCAGGCTATGTCACGACCGGCAAGATAATAAAAGGCGTAAAGTATAATAATTGGTGTAAGCAGGCCAAAAAATGAGATTAATAATTCCCTGATATGAAATGATCTGAAAAGACTCATTCCTATAATTATCAGTACATAAAACCAGATAATGTTTGTATAAAAAAGGACAGCAATGCCTATTATCATTGATGCATCAAAAAGACTATATGCAATACCAGGTTTCCTGTAAGAGACTATGAGCCTGTCAATGGAAAAAAGAAGTAGCAATGAGGCCGGAAGAACAGGATTAAGCACCTGGTTGCCTGTCATATAACCGGTCAGGATCACATAAAGGGAAGCAGGAAGGAAAGTCCTTTCATTTATAAAAAATAAACGTGTATTGAAATTTACCAGGTATATGGCAATAGCAACTATAAGAAGCATGGAAAAAATAATGCCGGCATACACCCTCCCCTCAAGGAGGTTCAATACCAGGGAGTACAGAGGTGCGGGGTAATCATTGTAAACAGAAGATTCCACCGGGTTCAGCAGGGGCTGCAGCCATACCAGCAACAGGCTTATAATTATAAGCAATATTGTAGCCGGACCCGTTCCCCTGTAGATTTTCAGAAGCATAATTAAACTAAGTCAAATCCAATATCTTTCCTGAAATATTTACCCGTGAAGTCAATTATTTCTGCATTGCCATATGATTTCCGCAGGGCCTCATCCATATCGGCTCCGAAAGAACTTATTGCAAGAACCCTTCCCCCCGAACTCATTACCCTGCTTCCTTCCTTCCTGGTGCCGGCATGGAATATAATACTACCGGATGTCATTCCCAGATTTAATATTTCTTTGCCCTTCTCATAGGAACCGGGGTAGCCTCCCGATACAAGCATGACAGTTGTAACTGTATCCTCTGATATTTCCATCTTCCTGTCCCTGAGATTAGCTTCGGTAACTCCGAGTAATAAATCAAGCAGGTCACTTTTTATCCTGGGAATTATTACCTCGGCTTCCGGATCGCCCATGCGCACATTATATTCGATAACATAGGGATCTCCATTCACATTCATAAGACCGAAGAAGATAAAGCCCTTATATGTAATACTTTCATTCTTCAGTCCTGATAATGTTGGCTTGATTATCCTTTCTTCAACTTTCTTCATAAAAGTATCACCTGCAAATGGCACCGGGGAAACTGCTCCCATGCCACCGGTATTCAGACCTGTGTCTTTTTCACCTATCCTCTTATAGTCCTTTGCCTCGGGAAGGATCTTATAGTCCTCTCCATCGCTTATTATAAAGGCTGAAAGTTCAATTCCCTCCAGGAATTCTTCAATAACAACAGTATTTCCGGCTTTACCGAATTTACCTGAAAACATTTTGTCCAGTTCCTCCACTGCCTCATTATAATCACTGATTATCAGTACTCCCTTCCCTGCGGCGAGCCCATCAGCTTTAAGCACATAGGGTTTTTTCATTCCCCTGAGGAATTCACAGGCCTCAGTGTAATTTTCCCTTGTAAAACTTCTGTATGCTGCGCTGGGAATACCATATTTTTTCATAAATGCTTTGGCAAAATCCTTACTTCCTTCCAGCAAGGCTCCGGCCTTTATGGGACCTACCACTCCTATGTGGCTGTATTTCTCACTGGCGAGGAAAAAATCATGAATGCCTTCTACCAGTGGTGCTTCCGGACCAACAATCACCATTTCAATATTATTTTCACATGCAAATTCAGCCACCTGCCCAAAATCACCGGGATCAAGGTTCACATTTTCACCCTCCAGTGCCGTGCCTGCATTCCCCGGGGCAATATATAACTTATTAATCCTGCTGCTTTTTGCGATTTTCCAGGCAAGGGCATGCTCCCTTCCACCCGATCCGAGAATAAGAACATTCATATTATCCTTCATAGCTTAAATTTATCAAAAATAGCATATCCATGCTTTAAAAAAAAATGCATCTGGCTTAAGCATCGCTTGTTATATCCCCGAAATCATAGCCCCTCGATCTGCACAGGACAATCAATTTCTTGAGAACCTCCGGGGTAGTTTTATTACCCTTGTCATGTAGAACGATAACTGAACCGGGCCTGATTAGCCGGCTTGTTTTACTCATGATATAATCGACCCCTAATCCGGTATTATAATCATGTAGCAGCAGGTCCCAGAAAACAATTTTCATGGATTTTTTAAGCCTGATATATTGAGGGATGGAGAGATGGCCATAAGGAGGCCTGTAAAAAACTGAACCGCTCAGTTCTGAGCCCTTTATGCAATTTGAGATATAAGAACTTTGATTGCTTTTCCATCCATCCAGATGGAGGTAGCCGTGATTTGCCACGGAATAAGCATTATCACTTATCATCAGGGCCTGTTCAGGATATTTCAGGATATTTGAGCCATTACAGAAAAATACGGCTGTCCCGACCCCATTCTCTTTAAGGATTTCAATTATTGTTTCCGTACTCCCCGGAGTGGGACCGTCATCAAAGGTAAGATAAACCTTTCCCCTGTTGCCGGGCATCCTGAAGATAGCCTCCCTGTACAGCAGCCGGGCAGGTCCGGGGAACCTGAAAAACCCGGTCATCACGAAGGCCGCATAAAAAGTTCATTATAGAAACGGTCAAGGTCCTGTTCTATCAGGTCCATAAGTCCTTCAATGCCCATTGAAGCTGACATGTTATACAGGCTAATCAATGATTGTATATTCAGTCCTATCACATAATCGAGGTCATACCGTCTTGCCTCATTCAGACGGCTTACCATCTCAAGGTATTCTTTGGCATTGTTTATCATTTCGGTGGCTATGGACATTGCCTCATCTTTCTCGCCTGCGGCATAAAATCCTTTTACCAGGTCATAGGAATAGTAATTATGGTTTATTTTGGAGGCCGGGATTACCTCGAGGCATTTATATAATACTTCCGTGGCCTTCAGTGTATCGCCTTCCTCAATAAGGGCGCCTGCAA
The DNA here is from genome assembly GCA_032260385.1 of Bacteroidales bacterium. Classification (GTDB taxonomy): domain Bacteria; phylum Bacteroidota; class Bacteroidia; order Bacteroidales; family VadinHA17; genus UBA9300. The sequence goes on from JAVVEL010000017.1 coordinate 25,902, forward strand.
GCAGTCCGAACATCCTTCTGAAATTGCTGAACATCCGCCTGTTATTTTCATCAAGGTAAACATCGGGATCTGAGGCATTACCCCATTTGAACCTGTTCATCACGTTATTGTACATTTGCCTGGTATCAATATATCCTATATCCTGTGTGCTTGTACCTGTCGAATCCAGAGGTGCTATCCGGTAAGCCAGTCCTTCAAGCTGGAAATATTCGTCCAGCCCCATATAGTTGGAAGGAGGCACTGTACTTGCGAAATAGAAAGGCCGATCCCATTCATTAGTACCTGTCATATCCATTACGGCCAGGTTATTTTTATACATCTCCCTGTCCCCGTAATTCCAGATCACATAATTAAGCAGGCGATCAACCTGGTACTCCTTCACCGTTTCATTGGATGTCACCTTTAAGGAGTCAACAGGTATCAGGAACTCACTGGATGGAATATAGTTATAGTAATCTCCCCTCCCGGTGAAGTCAATCTTGCTTTGTCTTTCATCCGAACCTGCAAATTTTAGAAGCTCAATAATATCGTAAGGCCTGTTTATCCTGTCTGTTACGGGAAGTTGCTCCCTTTCGCCGGGCCGGTATTTTTCCGGGCCAAGGGTAAACTGCACGGCTTCTGACTCATAGGCTTTCTGACGCATCATATCTATATACCAGCCGGCAGACAGATAACTCAGGTTGGCAACCCTCACATCGGTCCTGATACCTTCCACGTCCTGGGCATACCACACAGGGAAGGAATCATTGTCTCCATAGGTAAAAATCACAGCATTCTCATCACAGCTGTTCAGGTAATTACTGCCTATATCTCTTGCAGTATACCTGCCTGAGCGATCATGGTCATCCCAGTTCTGGACTGCCAGCAAGACCGGTACAGCCAGGAGGGAGACAAAAAAGGCCAGGGGAACCACGATCTTTGGAGAAAGAACTTTCTTTAAGTTGTCAACAATAAAGCACAGGCCAAGACCTACCCATATGGAGAAGGCATAGAATGAGCCGGCATAGGCATAATCCCTTTCGCGGGGCTGGAGAGGATCCTGATTCAGATAAACCACTATCGCTATTCCGGTCATTATGAAAAGAACCGATATAACCCAGAAGCCCCTGCGGTCTCTGGTATATTGCCAGGCCATACCTAATATCCCAAGGATAAGGGGCAGGAAATAATAGGTATTCTTTGCAGGGTTGTTTTTCAACTCTCCGGGCAACAGGTCCTGGTCGCCCAGCCTTGAATTGTCTATAGCCTTTATCCCACTGAGCCAGTTCCCGTGTAATACATTCCCGTTTCCCTGGATGTCGTTTTGCCTGCCAACAAAATTCCACATAAAATACCTGCCATACATATAGCCCAGCTGGTAACTGAAGAAAAACCTCAGATTCTCACCGAAGGTTGGGACGATGAATTCCCGGGTCCCGCCCGAGGTATTGAGACTTACCTTTTTCCCCCTGACCTGTCCCCAGTATTCATATTCAGACCGGTGCCTTTCTTCAGGGCTGTACATCCTTGGGAAAAGTGTCATAAAGCGGTCATCAAAAACATATTCATTTTTAGTATAGGGCACATACCTTCCATTCTCCATATTATAGCCACCCCTTTTCTTTTTGATGTCAATTACCGGTGCGGTATAATAGTTACCCTTGACAAGGGGTGTGTTGCCATACTGTTCCCGGTTAATGTAATATATCATTGAGAACACATCTGAAGGGTTATTCTGATTCATTGGAGGTCGCGCACTGGCCCTTATTGGAATTAGCGCATAGGAAGAATAACCAATTAGAATTACCGTGATAAAAGTAAGAACATAATTAAGTAAAACCTTTTTGTGTTTTACTGAAAAGTTGATGCTCCAGGCCAGGAGAGCGATCAGGAGTATTAAATAAAAATACATCCCTGAATGAAAAGGAAGACCAATGCCGTTAACCAGCAGAAGCTCAAACCATCCTGCTATTTTAACCGTATAGGGAAGCAGTATGAACACAATCAGGACAAGGATGGCAAAGGCAGCCAGCAAAGCCTTAATAATCCCGCGGGTGCTTACCCTGCAGGTGTTGAAATAATATACAAGGACAATGGCCGGCAATGCAAGGAGATTGAGGAGGTGAACACCTATGGACAGGCCCATCAGGTAAGCTATCAAAACCAGCCACCTGCCTTTCAGGCTTTCTTCTTTCTCATCTTCCCATTTTAAAATAGCCCAGAAAACCATTGCAGTAAACAATGACGAGGTTGCATATACCTCCCCTTCCACTGCCGAAAACCAGAAAGTGTCAGAAAATGCACAGGTCAGTGCACCTATTATTCCGCTTGCTATTACAGTAGCCACATAGGCAAAGGACATATTATCCCTGTTCATGCTCACCTTCCTGACAAGGTGGGTGATTGTCCAGAAAAGGAACATTATCGTAAAGGCACTCGCCAGCGCTGACATAAAGTTAATAGTCAATGCAACCTTTGACACGTCCCCGAAGCTGAACAGGGAAAAGAATCTGCCCACCAGCAGAAAGAAAGGAGCCCCGGGAGGGTGGCCAACCTGCAGTTTCCAGGCTGAAAGTATAAATTCACCGCAGTCCCAAAAGCTTACTGTTGGTTCAAGGGTAAGGGTGTAGGTAATCAGTGCCACAAGGAATATCACCCATCCTGTGATATTGTTTATTTTATTGAATGCAAACCTATTATCACTCATTATGGAAAGATTCTTATTAATAACTAAAATGTAAATATATTGAAAATGCCCTTACCTGACATAAAATCTCCATTCAATATCCCGCCAGTATGAACCTGCATAATCAATTCCAATACGCCTGCTCTTTGCAAGCTCCACCTTTGTTCCATGATCTTCCAGCCAAATCCTGTCAGACCGGCTTATATCTTCGCCGTAATATGAGCCATCTATTTTCAGGTGCCTCGTAAGTCTGCCCGGTCCTTTAAACCCGCTTATCCCTCTTAACAGAACCGCCTGGGGAATTCCCTCTTCAGCAGTGACAATATTAAGCATCCAGTACATACCATATATAAGGTACACATAGATAAACCCTCCCCTGTGATACATTATTTCTGTCCTGGAGGTGCGCCCCCTGCTTACGTGACAGGCTTCGTCTTCCTCGCCACGGTAAGCCTCAACCTCGGTTATCATGTACCTCGATGGGATGCCGTCAGGACCGGGCACACACAGGTACTTCCCCGGCAAATCAGGAGCCACCTGTAACACATCCCTTGAAAAAAAATCCCTGTTTAAGCTCACGGGCTGATCCATCATTTTGTTATTGTTTTCCCCTGGCCAAAGATCAAGAATTTATTAAAAAGAAAAAAAATCAAAGCATATACACTTCCTGAAATAATTTTTAGGTTGATAAAGCCTGGATGGCCTAATTTAATCCCTGTATTATTCTTTTTTATTAAAAATTATTGTACTTTTGCACACCCGAAAATACAGGATATTAGGAAAATATAATAGTAAAGATTAAAACAAAAGGACGTGAATACCAACAGCTACAAGACCATATCGGCTAATAAGGCGACGGTGAATAAGGAATGGCTCCTGGTGGATGCTGAAGGAGAGATACTGGGTCGTCTCGCATCAAAGGTGGCAAAAATAATCAGGGGAAAACATAAGCCGGATTTTACTCCCCATGTTGATTGTGGTGATAACGTTATCATAATAAATGCCGACAAGGTAGTGATGACGGGAAGTAAGTGGGACCAGAAAGAATATATAAGGCATACGGGATATCCCGGCGGACAAAAATCCATTGTGGCATCCGAGCTTTTCAAAAAACATCCCGAGAGGATTGTTGAGAATGCCATTCGTGGCATGCTGCCAGGGAACAGGCTTGGAAGAGCCATTTTCAAGAACCTTTATGTATACTCCGGGGACAAGCACGAGCAGGAAGCCCAGAAGCCAAGGAAAATTGAACTAGATAAAATAAAATAATAAATGGAAATTATCAATACCATAGGAAGAAGGAAGTCGGCCGTAGCAAGGGTATATCTTTCTGATGGCAAGGGACAGATTACTGTCAACAATAAGAACTATCAGGAATACTTCCCGGCCAAAACACTACAGTATATTGTAATGCAACCTCTCAACCTCCTTAATCTCACCGACAAATATGACATAAGGGTAAGCATTAACGGAGGAGGATCAAAAGGACAGGCTGAAGCATTGAGACTCGGGATATCGAGGGCTCTGGTAAAGATCAACGAAGAGTACAAGCCTGCTCTTAAGGCAGAAGGATTTATGACCAGGGACCCGAGGCAGGTTGAAAGGAAAAAACCGGGACAACCAAAAGCCCGCAAGAGATTCCAGTTCAGCAAACGCTAAAATATATAGATGCATGTTTAGTATCTAAATTGCATTGACTTCGTTAACCGAACTACTATGCAATTGATAAACAGAATGTAAACTTTAAAATTTCATAATGTCAAGAACAAATTTCAACGAACTGCTAGATGCAGGTGTTCATTTCGGGCACCTAAAAAGAAAATGGAATCCCGCAATGGCTCCATACATTTTCATGGAACGCAACGGTATTCATATCATCGACCTTGAAAAGACAGAACAAAAACTCGAAGAAGCAGCATCTGCAATAAAGCAGATAGCAAAGTCAGGGAAGAAAATTCTATTTGTAGCAACCAAAAAGCAGGCCAAGGACATAGTTGCCGAGAAAGTAAAACAGGTTAACATGCCCTATGTTACTGAACGGTGGCCCGGTGGCATGCTTACCAATTTCCCAACCATCCGCAAGGCGGTCAAGAAAATGTCATCCATAGACAAAATGGCCACAGACGGTACCTTTGATAACATGTCGAAAAGAGAAAAGCTTCAGGTAACACGTCAGCGAGCCAAGCTTGAAAAAATGCTTGGCAGCATAGCCGACCTTACCAGGCTGCCCGCAGCGCTTTTCGTGGTGGACATAACAAAGGAATATATTGCTGTAAGGGAAGCAAAAAAACTGGGTATCCCCGTTCTTGCAATGGTCGACACCAATTCGGATCCAAAATCCGTCGATTTTCCGATACCCGCTAATGATGATGCCTCAAAATCAATATCCCTGATTGTGGATATACTCTGTAAAGCCGTTGAAGAAGGGCTTAATGAAAGAAAAACTGAGAAGGAAAAAGAATCCGACGGTAAGGAAAAAAGGGCATCAAGGGATCCAAAAGCCTCGGCTAAAAAGATCAGATCAGTAAAAGCTGAAGATGTTGATGACGATGAGGAGGAGAAAGAAGAGGAAGAAGAAGTGGAGATAAGCGACTCAAAGAAAAAAGCCGAAGAATTATACGGCGACGATTTTGAAGAATAAGATATTAATAAGTAATAATAAAAATTTAAGATATGGCCTCAATAAGTGCTGCTGATGTAGCAAAACTGAGAAGAATGACCGGTGCAGGAATGATGGACTGTAAAAATGCCCTGCAGGAAGCAGATGGCAACTTTGAAAAGGCAGTGGAAGTGATCAGGAAAAAAGGTCAGGCTGTTGCCAATAAACGTGCCGACCGTGAAGCCGGTGAAGGAGTTGTTCTTTCACGCACTACAGGTGATGAGAAATTCGGTGCTATGATAGTACTGAATTGTGAAACTGACTTTGTTGCCAAAAATGCTGATTTTGAAAAACTCGCAAACAAGATCCTGGATATAGCACTCGATAAAAAGGTTAAAAGCCTGGAAGAGCTGAAAAATACTGAACTCGAGGGTGTGATAATTTCAGATAAGGTGGTTGAACAGATAGGCCTTATAGGTGAGAAACTGGAATTATCATACTATGATTATATCAGTGCCGGGCATGTACATTCGTATATCCATCCGGGTAACAGACTGGCTACACTTGCCGGTTTTAACAAGCAGGGACTGGATCAGCAGGTCTACAAGGATGTTGCCATGCAAATAGCTGCCATGAATCCAATTGCTGTTGATAAGGATGATGTAAAACAGGAAGATATAGACAGGGAACTCGAAATCGGTAAAGAACAGGCAAGACGTGAAGGAAAACCTGATAACCTTCTCGAAAAAATTGCCATGGGTAAGCTGGGCAAGTTTTTCAAGGAAAATACCCTGCTCAACCAGGATTTCGTAAAAGATAATAAGCAAACCATCAGGCAATATCTTAATTCCGTGGATAAAGAACTCACGGTAACGGAATTTAAAAGATACACCCTTAACGATTAGTCTGCAAGGAAGATACAATAAAAAAGCCGTTAATCTCAGGGTTGACGGCTTTTTTATTATTCTGTCGGAATAATGGAATGATGGTTTAACAGGTCTACCAACCCATTATATAGGCGAACATCAGCGGTGCAACAATAGTAGCATCTGATTCAATAATGAATTTTGGTGTTTCCGGAGCCAGCTTGCCCCAGGTTATCTTCTCATTGGGTACTGCACCCGAATAGGAACCGTAGCTGGTGGTTGAATCACTTATCTGGCAAAAATATGACCACACGGGTAGCCCCTCAAGCTGCAGGTCCTGGTGCAGCATGGGAACGACACATATGGGGAAATCGCCCGCTATACCACCACCGATCTGGAAAAAACCTATCCCGTCAGCAGAATTATCACGGTACCATTCTGCAAGCAGCATCATGTACTCAATTCCTGAACGTACAATTGAGGTGTCATACAGGCCTCTTATGCAATGGGAAGCAAAAAAATTGCCGCATGTTGAATCTTCCCATCCTGGTACTATGATGGGCAGATTCTTCTCAGCTGCGGCCAGCAGCCATGAATCGGACGGATCAATCTCGTAATATTCTTTTAGCTCACCGCTCTTCAGTATGCTGTAGAAATATTCATGGGGAAAATAGCGCTTCCCGCTACTGTTTGCCTTTTCCCAGGCCTTCATCAGGAATTTCTCTATCCTCCTCATTGCTTCTTCTTCAGGGATGCATGTATCGGTTACCCTGTTGAAATGATTTTTCAGCAGTTCAGCCTCCTCCATGGCACACAGGCTCCTGTATCCGGGAATGCGTATATAATGAGTATGGGCAACCAGGTTAAACACATCTTCTTCCAGGTTAGCCCCGGTACAGGTAATTATGTGAACCTTGTCCTGCCTGATCATTTCAGCAAGCGATTTACCCAGTTCAGCCGTACTCATGGCCCCTGCCAGTGTGATCATCATCCTGGCACCATTATCAATCTGCTCCCTGTAAGCCCGTGAGGCATCAAGCAGGCTGGCAGCATTGAAATGCCTGAAATGTTTTTCAATGAATTCACTGATCCTACCCTTATCCATAATACTTATAACTTAACATTTTATAATACAATTTTACCATCATGAAAGCAGGCGACTTCAACTGATCCAGGGGTGCCAGCTCAACCATGTCAAAGCCCCTCACATTGCTCCGGGAAAAAACTTTTCTCAAAAGCTTCAGTGCCTGGTACCATGTCATGCCACCGGGTTCGGGAGTACCCGTAGCCGGCATGATGGATGGATCAAAAACATCCATGTCAACGCTTATATATACATTATTTCCAAGAAGGGAGACCACCCTTTCTATCCAGTCATCGTTATCCTGCATCTCCCTGGCGAAAATACATTTTGAACGATCGAAAAACTCCAGCTCACTGCTATCCATACTTCTGATACCTGCCTGGATAAGCCTTGTATTCTTTGAAGCCTCATGCATGGCACAGGCATGGTTATAGGGAGAGCCCAGGTATTCCGGTCTCAGATCGGTATGTGCGTCAAGCTGCAATACGGTAAGATCACTGAATTTCTCAGAGAAGGCCTTTATTATTCCAATGCTTATTGCATGTTCTCCTCCTATGAAGGTAAGCAGTTTATCATGCTCAAGGATTTCTTTTGTTCGCCTGTATATCTTCACGTATACTTCTTCAGGATCGCCTTCCAGAGATATCTCAGGCAGGAGATGTATCCCCTTCCTGAACACCTCAGAGTCAGTTTCTATGTCATACAGTTCAAGAAAGTCTGATGCTTCAATGAAATCATCAAAAGCCCTGTCTGACCCCTTGCCCCATGTACTGGTGCCATCATAGGGGAAGGACTGCAGCAGTATATCCGAGTCTTTAAAAGCGGCATATTTTTCCTCTATATCACCAAATGTTCTCATTATTCTCCCAGATAACCAAGTATATGAAGCATATCATCAACCGTTTGTTCATTCCTGTAAACATAGTCTTTGAAATTGCCGGTGGCATCCCTGTCAATAATAACATGCTTTGGTGCCGGTATCAGGCAGTGTTTAATTCCGCCGTAACCACTTATCGAATCCTGGTAGGCCCCTGTATGGAAGAATCCAATATACAGAGGTTCACCTTCTTCATTTGAATACTTAGGAAGTAATATCTGCTGGTTAAAATCCTCTGAATTATAGTAATCCGAATGGTCACAGCTTATGCCGCCGATATTCACCCTGGTATATTCATTATACCACTTATTTACCGGCAGGAGTATAAACTTTTCATGCATCGACCATGCATCGGGGATGGTATTCATGAGGCTGTTATCCACGATATACCATAATTCATTATCATTCTGTTGCTTTTGCTCCAGTACTTTGAAAATTATTGCACCGCTTTCACCAACTGTATATTTACCGAATTCGGTATAAATATCCGGGTCGCTGATCCCTGCGTTACTGCATGTTTCTTTTATGTTACGGACAATCTCCTTTATCATATATTCATAATCATATTCAAAGCCCAGGTGATTCCTTATGGGAAAGCCTCCCCCGAGGTTAAGGGAATTAAGTGATTCAGCTTCCTTCTTTAAATCCACGTAAAGCTTGAGTGCCTTTTGGAATTCACCCCAGTAATAAAGGCTGTCCTTGATACCTGAATCAACAAAGAAATGCAGCATCCTGAAATCGATCCTTGGATTGTCTTTTAACTTATTTAAATAAAAATCCATCACTTCAGAATAGGGTAAACCGAGCCTGGACGTGTAATAGCTTGACTGCGGCTCCTCATCTATAGCCATACGGATACCCACTTTCACCTTGCTGTCACCCAGCTGTTCCAGTATACGGTCAAGCTCTTCCTCGCTGTCAAGGATAATAATCGAATTGGCAAAACCTGCCTTCTGCAAGTCAAGTATTTTGCCTATATATTCAGGACTCTTGTAGCCATTATGTATAATAATCCTTTTCTTGTCAATCTCCCCCTTTTCATATAATTTCTCGATTAAATCTATATCAAACGAAGATGAGGTTTCAAGATTAACATTGTGCCTCAGTGCCGCACTCACGACGTGATGAAAATGGCAGCATTTTGTACAATAGCAGAAATGATATGCACCCTTATACCCGGTGGATTTAATTGCCCTGTTGAACAAATTTCTTGATTTCTTTATCTGGTCTCCAATCCTGGGCAGGTAAATCAGCCTGAAAGGAGTGCCGTATTTTTCAATAAGATATTTTAGTGATACCCCGTAAAAAGTAAGGTAGCCGTCGATAAGATCAAATCCCTCCTGGGGAAAGTAATAAGTTTGTTCAACCAGGTTGAAATAAGTGTTTTTCATCTATAAAGAATATTTATCTCACAAAAATAATCTCCGGCTCTTAGCCATCTGCAAAGAAAGCCATTTTTTCATTTTAGGCTCAAACTTTTAAGCTATTATTTATGCATCATCATATATAAGTAAAATTACTATTTTTGATAATTGCTTCCGGCAATAATTGAGATGAGAACGCAAAGAGATAAGCACATTAATAAAATTCGAAAATCTACCCGGATAAAAAATGCAATATAAGAGAATATTACTGAAGCTGAGCGGGGAATCGCTCCAGGGAGCCGGCAACAGCGGCATCGACCCTGGAAGGCTTGCTTACTACGTTGAACAGATAATGGAACTGCTTGATGCAGGTATTGAAACAGGGATAGTCATGGGGGGAGGAAATATATTCCGTGGTTTGAAAGGAAGTAAGGCAGGCTTCGACAGGGTGAAAGGAGACCAGATGGGAATGCTGGCAACGGTTATTAACAGTCTGGCACTGGAAAGTGAACTCCGTGCGTCAGGCTTCAAAGCCAGGCTGTTTACATCAATAAGAATGGAGCCCGTCGGAGAACTTTACAACAGGGACAGGGTGTCAGAAGCAATGAATCAGGGAACTGTTTGCCTCCTGGCAGGCGGCACCGGTAATCCTTTTTTTACTACCGATACTGCAGCTGCACTGAGGGCAGTTGAAACAGGCTGCGAAGCCTTGCTGAAAGGAACACGCGTCGATGGTGTATATTCAGATGACCCGGAAAAGACCGATAAGGCCGAAAAATTTGTCCATATCTCCTTTGAGGAAGTGCTTTCCAGACAGCTTGCCGTGATGGACCAGACAGCCTTTACCATGTGCCGTGAAAACAAAATGCCAATTATTGTCTTTGATATAAATACCCCCGGAAATCTGTTAAGGGTAGTAAAGGGAGATAATGTAGGAACAATCATATACGACAGGTAAAATGCTGTTTTTGCAGATTTTTTTTAAATTTGTTAACTGGCAAAGAGTCATAATATTAAAATTACCGGTATGAATGAAGAGATAGAAATCATAATGGAAGAAACCACAGACAGGATGAATGGTGCCATCAAGCATCTCGAAACCGAGCTTTCAAAACTGAGAGCAGGCAAGGCAACACCGGCACTCCTGGATGGTATAAAGGTTGACTACTACGGTGTTAACACACCACTTAACCAGGTATCGAATATTAACACTCCTGATGCAAAATCAATAATCGTTCAACCCTGGGAAAAAACCATACTTGGCCATATAGAAAAGGCTATCATGGCTGCTAATATAGGTCTAACCCCCATTAATAACGGGGAACTAATCAGGATCAATGTGCCACCTCTGACAGAAGAAAGAAGGACCCAGCTGGTAAAAATGGTAAAAAATGAGGGTGAACTGGCCAAAATAAGTGTGCGTAATTCACGTAAATGGGCCAATGATGAACTCAAAAAACTGCTTAAAGAAGGCCTGGCCGAAGATGCTGAAAAGATAGCTGAAGACAATGTCCAGGATCTGACAAACGATTATGTTAAAAAAGTGGATGAGATTGTGGAGGCCAAGGAAACTGATATAATGACTGTCTGATACCTGCTCAGGAAATACCGGTGCGTTTAAAAGGCCTGGGCGGGAATTCCTGGTACCATTCCAGTCCACAATAATTTTTTTATCTCTCCATCCGACATAGATTAACATTACTCGGTGGCTGTCTCGTAAAATATGCTATATCCTTAGCAGCAAAATCCAAATCCGGATAGGGTATCGGGTAACTTACAGGTCATATAAGTGAGAAACGAAAAACAAAAATACAATGCACCAAAGTTTAAATTTAAAATCAAAAGCCATGAAAAGAGTTATAGATATTACAATGGTAGCTCTGATCCTGTTCACCATCATTGCCCTGGCTACAGCAAATGCAGCCGGCAGTGTTGAAAATAATTACCAGGATCAGCAGTCTTATATCACTATCAGGGGTAAGGTAGTGGATAACGAAACAGGCAAGCCCCTTATTTTTGCCACCATAGCCCTCAAAGGGACAAATGTGGCAACAGTGTCGAACCTCGACGGGGAATTTATACTCAAGATTGATGTTGAGGTAAGTGATCCTTATATCGAAGTAACATATATAGGATACAGGAACAAAGAAGTTCCCCTGGCAAATCTCTCAAGCGGTGAGAAAGAGAACATTATTGATCTCATGCAGGCAACAATCCCCATCCAGGAGGTAGTCATTAAGCCGGTAAGAGCCGAGGAAATACTCGAGAATATGATAAGCAATATTACCACAAACTACGCTGAAGTGCCTAACCTTATGACTGGTTTTTATCGTGAAACCATAAAGAAAAACAGGAACTATGTGTCTATTGCAGAAGCTGTGATAGAAGTTTTTAAGGCTCCCTATAATAATGAATTCCGTTTTGATGCAACAAAGGTTTACAAGGGCCGCAAGAATGTTGATGAGTCAAGAATAGATACAGTGCTGTTCAGGCTACAGGGCGGACCGGTAACCACCCTGCAACTCGACATTGTCAAAAATTCATATGGGATCCTTACCTATGATATTATGAATTCATATGACTATACCCTCGACAATATTGTTGTGATTGATGAAAAACCTCATTATGTGGTCGAATTTCACCAGCGCAAGAATGTTGATGCACCTTTGTTCCTGGGTAAACTATTTATCGAGATGGAAAGTTTTGCATTAACTGAAGCCGAATTCAGCATTAATCTTGAAGATAAGGATATGGCATCTTCAATCTTCGTCAGGAAGAAACCCCTCGGAATGAAAGTGACACCCGAAATGGCCAGTTACAGGGTTAAATTCCGCGAGCAGGATGGGAAATACTATTTTGCCTATGCACGCGCCGAAGTGGAATTTAAATGCAACTGGAAAAGGAAACTCTTCAATAAAACCTATACAACAATGTCAGAAATAGCCATAACTGACCGGACAGAAGAAGAAGTTGTAAAATTCACAGCCCGCGAGAGAATCAAAAAAGGTGATATCTTTACCGAACAGCTGAGTGCTTTTGCTGATCCGGATTTCTGGGGTGAGTATAATGTTATTGAACCCGACCAGAGTATAGAATCAGCTATCCGGAAACTTAACCGCAGACTCAGGTGGGATGAATTATTCGATAACTAATATATGGTAAGCGACAGAGATATTATCAGGAGGATAAGGAACGGGGATATCAGGGAATTTGAGAGCCTGTTCCGTTCCTCCTATAATGCTCTGGTCAATTACGCCAGGACTATACTGAAAGATAAGGATACATCGGAAGAAATTGTACAGGAACTTTTTTATGTTCTCTGGCGCGACCGAAAAAAAATTATGATTAACAGCTCGGTTACTGCTTACCTCTTCCGGGCTGTATACAACAGGTGCCTTCATTATATCGAGCATAATAAAGTGGTGATGAGACACGAAGACGAAATAAGGGGCAGAATAGATAAAACGGGCAAAGACCCCGCAGAAGAAATGAATTATAAAGAACTGCATGATAAAATGACAAGGATAATTGAGAAACTGCCTGAAAGGGTGGCGAAAATTTTTTGCATGAGCCGCTTTGACGGAATGAAATATGACGAGATAGCCAGGGAACTGTCAATCTCGGTTAAAACAGTGGAAGCAAATATGGGTAAAGCATTAAAGGTATTCAGGAAAGAATTGTCAGTATAAATTTAAAATGAAAAAAGAAAAAAAATATAGTAACAACATGGATGATAAGGAGAGGACTATGTTTGACGACTTCCTGTCCGGACAAAAACAGGATGTTCAAAAATACTGGATGGAAATGGATGAAACTGTAAGAAATGAAAAAGTAGATACCGATAAAGCATGGGATAAGCTTTATAACAGACTGGAAGCAGATAAGCTTATCCGGGGAAGAAATATATTCAGAACCACCGCCCTCAGAATAGCCGCTTCTGTTATCATTATTACCGGTCTTACCTTCACAGGCTTATATCTTGGTACTAACATATTTGAGAAAAGCAATGATAACATTATCACTGCAGGTGTGAACCAGAAAAATGTCAGGGCTGAACTCCCCGATGGAAGCACCATATTCCTTAACAGGAATTCAAGCATTCAATATCCCGGCAAATTTGAAGGCCGGACAAGAAACGTGAAGCTGGATGGAGAAGCTTACTTCGATATATCTGAAGATGCCTCAAAGCCATTTACTGTTGATGCAGGAGAAGCCAGTATAACAGTCCTCGGAACATCCTTTAATGTAAATTCAGGGAACAACAGGGTCGAAGTCCTTGTTACTTCCGGGAAGGTAATGCTGAAAAGCAATAGTGGAGAAGGGTCAGTAACCCTGGAAAAGGGAGATTTCGGTCTGGTAGCCGATAAATCTGCCTTAAAAACGCTTAACAATGATCCCAATTATTTATCATGGAAGACCGATGTGCTTATATTTGAAGGCGACAGCCTGGCTAAGGTGATCTCAGATCTGAAAAGGGTCCACAATATCGATATAGAAACAGAAAATGATGAAATCAGGAATCTGAGAGTTACTTCCGTCTTCGATAATCAATCACCTGAAACAATTATCCGTATTATTTGTACTACTTTTAACCTTGAATATTATAAGGAGGGAGATAAATATTTCCTGGATACAAAATAAAGGTTAAAACATTAAATGGATGTACTAGCTTATGCCGGAAAAAATATTGTGACCAGAAGTCTTGTTATAATGATTCTAATTATAACAGGCTCTTCTGTTTTACATGCCCAGGAAAACATACTTGATACCCGGCTGTCACTAAGATTCAGTGAGGCAAGTATATCCACGGTTCTGAAGTCCATATCACGAAAAACCGGCTATTATTTTACTTATGATACAGACCTGGTAGAGCCTGAAAGGCTTACCAGGGTAAGGACTGATAACCGTCCCCTGAAAAGCATTCTTGATAGCATCTTCCATGATAAATTGCTGAGGTATTCAGTAATTGACAACCATATAATCATTTACCGTTCGGTAAACGATTCAACACCACTACTGAGGGAGGAAGGAAGGGAACCGGTGTATACCCTTTCCGGAACTGTAACTGATGCAGAAAGCGGAGAAGCCCTCCCCTACGCCTCTGTAGGCATTAGGTCGCGGGGCAAAGGTACTGTAACAAATTACGAGGGTGAGTATACCCTTAAGCTGGCAAAAGAATACCTGGAAGATACTCTCGTGGTTTCATATCTTGGTTTCTACAACAGGCAGATACCTGTTGTCCAGGCAGTAAACAGCCACTTTAATGTTGAACTCACCAGGATGTACATTCCTATTCCGGAAGTACTGATAAGGAACAGGGAGCCAATGGAGCTAATATGGAAGGCAAAGGGAAATATTCCAGCGAATTACGGCAGCAATCCTGTCCAGATGACTGCTTTCTACCGTGAATCCGTGGCAAAGAGAAATAAGTTGCTTACCTATTCGGAAGCTGTTCTCAACATGTACAAAAGCTCCTACACTGCCACTCTCTACAACGATCAGATTAAGATCTACAAGAGCCGGAAAATAAATAATCTCGAACCCTCCGACACACTTACATTCAAACTGAGGTCAGGTCTGGATGGCTGCCTTTTTCTTGACGGGGTTAAAAATACCTTTGATTTTCTCACTGCTGAAAGTTTTTCCGATTATGATTACCGGATGACCGATATAGTAAATATAGGAGAAGAGGCTGCCTTCGTTATCGAGTTTGAACAGAAAGACCACCTTAATGATATTGCCCTGCCCAAAGGCTCAATTTACATCAACACAAGCAACTATGGCATCCATGCCGTTGATTTTGAGATTAACGAGGAATATATAGATAAACTTGAAAGGTCATATATACAGCAGGCGGCAAAGGATTTCAATGTTAAGATAAGGTCGGCAAAATACCGTGTCAACTACCGTTATATCAATAACAGGTACTTTCTTAACCATGTAAGGGGGGATCTTGAGTTTTATGCAAGAAAGAAAAACAGGTTGTTTGGCGATACCTATACCATCTTTTTTGAGATGGCGGTAACAGATATTGATACGGTAAATATACAGCGTTTTGCCCGGGAAGAACGTGCCCCACTGCATTCAATTTTTTCCGAGACTATTAACAGTTACGACCGTCAATTCTGGGGGACTGACAATTATGTCAGTCCCGAAGAAAGCATCAGGGAAGCCCTGTCCAGGATAAATGCCCGCCTGGGCGAATATAAAACTAATAACTCTCAATAATCCGGTTAAGCTCACTGAGATCGGGTGTCAGAATAATCTCCGTGCGCCTGTTTTTTCTCCTTGCTTCTGCAGTTTTTGCATTATCCACAGGCAGGTATTCTCCCCTTCCTGCTGCAGTAAGCCTTTTGGGATCAATCCCTGTGCCATCAAGCAATACCCTCACGACAGTAGTTGCCCTTTTCACACTGAGATCCCAGTTATCCTGTATGGGACCCCCCGATGAAATGTAAGGAACATCATCGGTATGCCCTTCAATAGTAATCTGAATATCAGGATTATTTTTAAGTACGGCAGCAAGCTTTTTCAAAGCGTTACGTCCATTGGCATCGATATTATAACTTCCTGTCCTGAAGAGCAACTTTTCTTCAAGCGAAACATATACCTTACCGTTCTTCATCGAGACTGTGAGTCCGTCTCCCTCAAAGCCAAACAGGGCGTCAGATACCTTGTTTTTCAAATCCTTTACAATCCTGGTCTGATCTTCCAGTATCTGTTCAAGTTCACTCAGCCTGGCATCCCTCTGTTCAAGTTCATACGACAACTGGTCCAGCTCAGCCCTCCTGGCTTCCATATTCAACTCAAGCTGCCGCATCAGGCCTTCCTTGTTCTGAAGGTTTTCCTGTGCATCCTGCAGTTCCCTGAGCAAACGCCTTGTCTCGGTAACATTGCCCCTGATCAGGTCCTCCTGGGCATTTTGCAACTCGGTATAGCGGTTATTTATATCGCTGTATTCAGCCCTGGCCTCGTTAAGTTCCTGCTGAAGCTTTTCTTTTTCGCCTTCAAGGCCGGCAAGTTCTTCTTCAATTGAGCCCAGCCTGGAAGCCATTTCCCTGTTTCTCATCGAAAGATCAAGATTCTCTGTTTTAAAAGCGTCTCTTTCGTTCATATATTGTACGCTCTTGTCATGGAGTGTCCTGTACCTTCCCCCCGGGACACAGGAACCAAGAGCCATTATGGCTGATATACAGATTAGTAAATATAATTTCATTTTAATCATAACGGGAATTTTTAAACAAACTACCTGAATATTGCGTTTACCTGCAAAAATAACAATTTCCGTGTTCCTTCATACAAAGCATATAGTAATAATATTTTTATCTTTGTCTCACCCTACTTAATATTTTCATTAGAGCATGTACGACCTGCTTAACAACATTTCTTCACCTGACGACCTGAAAAAACTCAAGCCCGAGGAACTTATCGCCCTCAGCAAGGAACTGAGGCAGTTCATTATAGACATTGTAAGCTGCAATCCCGGTCATTTGGGGGCAAGCCTTGGTGTTGTTGAGCTCACCATAGCACTTCATTACGTATATAATACACCAAATGACAAAATAGTATGGGATGTGGGCCACCAGGCCTACGGGCATAAAATACTTACCGGAAGGCGTGATAACTTCCATACAAACCGTAAGTACAAGGGCATAAGCGGCTTCCCGAAACGTGAAGAGAGTGAATTTGATGCTTTCGGTGTGGGCCATTCTTCCACATCCATCTCTGCAGCCCTTGGCATTGCAAAGGCCGCAAAGCAAAAAGGGGAAAAAAAACATGTAATAGCAGTAATCGGCGATGGCGCCATGACAGCAGGCCTTGCCTTCGAGGGTCTTAATAATGCCGGTATTGAGAAATCAGATATTCTCGTCATACTTAACGATAATAATATAGCTATCGACCCCAACGTGGGGGCCCTTAAGGAGTACCTCCTGGATGTAACAACAAGTAAAACATATAATAAATTCAAGGACGAGGTCTGGAATGTTCTGGGCATGATAAGCAAGCTGGGGCCCAATGCCCAGGCTCTTGCCAGCAAACTTGAGACCGGGTTAAAAAGCACCATACTGAGGCATTCAAACCTTTTTGAGGCTATGAACTTCAGGTATTTCGGCCCTATTGACGGCCATGACATACTGCATCTCACCAGGATCCTTGAAGATATGAAAAGGATTCCGGGGCCAAAACTTTTGCATTGTATCACAAAAAAAGGCAAGGGCTTCCCCCAGGCTGAAATAAACCAGACAAAATTTCATGCCCCCGGCCTCTTCGATAAGGTCACCGGTGAACTCACCCGGTCAGACGGAACAAAAAAACCACCCCGCTTCCAGGATGTCTTCGGGCATACCATCCTGGAACTGGCCAGGCAGAATGAGAAAATTGTGGGCGTAACTCCGGCCATGCCTACAGGCTGTTCACTGAATATAATGATGCAGGAAATGCCCGACAGAGCCTTTGACGTTGGAATAGCCGAACAACATGCAGTAACCTTCTCCGCCGGAATGGCAACGGAAGGCATGATACCCTTTTGTAATATATACTCAACATTTATGCAAAGAGCCTATGACCAGGTGATACACGACGTGGCCCTGCAGAACCTCCACGTGGTATTCTGCCTCGACCGGGGAGGACTGGTTGGCGACGACGGGGCAACACACCATGGCTTTTTTGATCTGTCTTATATGCGTGTGCTGCCCAATATGGTTGTGTCAGCACCAATGGACGAGATAGAACTGCGTAACCTGATGTATACGGCACAGCTTGAGAAAAATGCAGGACCTTTCAGTATACGCTATCCCAGGGGTGTTGGTATGCATTCAGACTGGCAAAAGCCCATGGAGGAAATTCCCGTGGGCAAGGCGCGAAAGCTGGCATCAGGAAAAAAAGTTGCCGTACTGACGATTGGTCACACCGGGAACAGCGCAGCACGGGCAGTTAAAAAGCTGGCCGCCGAAAATATAATGATCACACACTATGACATGCGCTTTGTCCAGCCACTGGATGAAGAAGCATTGCACGAGGTATTTAAAAATCATAAAGCCCTTATTACAGTAGAAGACGGAATGATAAAAGGAGGTTTCGGTTCAGCAGTGATTGAATTTATGGCCGACAATAACTATAATGTACCGGTCAAAAGGCTTGGCATTCCCGACTATTTCATCGAACAGGGCTCCCAGATAGAACTTAAGCAAGAATGTGGCTTTGATACCGAAGGGATCTACAATATATTGAAAGAGGTATACCTTTCATTCACGGCTAATGCCGTAAACGATGGATCTCAAACAAGACAAAAGACAAAAGTAAAAAGATAAAAGCAGAGTTCTGCTGAATTATATCTCAGATCTTCAGCAGCCTCTCTCAGCCTTTCATCTTTCGCCTCTCGCATTTCATTTCCCCTTCAGGTGTTTCTCCAGGTAATCCGTATACTGGTGCATCAGCAAGAGATAGGTTGTCATATCCGTTGCTATGCCGTGTGCTCCGGGCGGATAAATCTTAAGATCGATATTCTTGCCTGCCATATTAAAGGCATTCACCAGCTGGAAGGTGTTCTGAGGGTGTACATTATCATCCAGCAGGGAATGAGCCAGTAATAGATAACCATCCAGGTTTGCTGCATGAGTTGTTACCGCCGACTGCCTGTAGCCCTCCCCGTTGTCATCAATCAGCCCCATATATCTTTCCGTAAGTATGCAATCATAGAGTATATGATCAGTAACGGGCGCAGCCACTAGGGCAACCTTGAAGACGCCCGGGTGGGTGAGCATCGTATAGCTTGAGGTGTAGCCTCCGTAGCTGTGGCCTCTTATGGCCATATTGTCACCATCGACCCATGGCATTGATGCCAGGTACTTTGCTGTCTCAGTAAAGTCATTCGATTCCCACCTGCCCAGTTGCCTGTGCACAACCTTCTCAAAATCATAACCGTAGCCACCATTACCCCTGTTATTGACTGAAGCTATTACAAAGCCTTCCTGCGCCAGCCACTGGTGCCAGCCGTTGGTGCCGAAAGAATTAAAAACTCCCTGGGAACCGGGACCTCCATAAATATCCAGGAGGAGAGGATATTTCTTGCTCTCGTCAAAATCAACCGGCTTGATCAGGTAACCATCAAGCTTCTGCCCGTCCGAAGTGGTGAAGCTGAACATCTCTTTCGGTGCGTATACATGGGCTTCAAGAAAAGCTTTAGCCCTGGTGTCGTCTGAAAATTTTTCTATTTCCTTGCCCCTTGAACTCATAAGAACAGTAGCCGAAGGTGTGTTAACATCTGACCATGTATCAAAATAATATAGCCCCCTGTCTGAAACATTTACACTGTGATGACCTGCTCTTGTGGTAAGACGTTTCTTCTTTGACCCGTCAAATTTTATTTCGAAAAGGTTTTGCTCAGTAGGGGCTATCTCCGTTGATACATAATACAATACCCCTTTTTTCGTATCAATCGCTTCTATGCCCTTAACTTCCCATTCACCTTCAGTAACCCGGTTGATAATATTGCCCTCGTAATCGTAGCAGTAGATATGCGCCCAGCCGTCACGTTCCGATATCCAGAAGAATTCTTCTATGTCGTCAGGGAAATAAACGAGGTGAAGGTTGCCGGCAAAAAAATCAAATATATCAATCCATGCATCCGATTTCTCTTCCATCACCAGCTTCCGGCTACCGTCTGTCACATCATAGAACCATATTTTCATATGGCTCTGTATGCGGTTCATCCACATGACTGCAAGGGTATTTGGACGGGCTGTCCAGTACATCCGGGGAATATATCCACCCTCCATGTCAATATCGAGCCACTCCTTTGTACCGTCATCAGTAGCAATCACACCAATCCTCACCTGTGGAGGATTATCTCCCACTTTCGGGTAGGGTACTTCCATATACTCTGGATGATGACCTGAAAAATCGGTAAGCTTATATACCGGGACTTCTCTTTCATCTGATTGCCAGTACGCTATATATTTACTGTCATTCGACCATGACCATCCCTGCACCAATCCGAACTCCTCTTCCTGGGCCCACCCGAACCTGCCATTGTATACCTTTTCACGGGCATCATCGGTAAATTGTATGTGCTCACCCGATGCCAGCAGGTATTCGAAAAGGTTGCCATCCTTGCCGTAAGCCACCTTTTTGCCATCTGGTGATATCTCAGCGGAAAAAGCCTGTTCAACTATTAGCCCGAGAGTCTTATCCCTTAGGGAATACAGGTAATAATCAGAATTGCCTGAATAGCGCCATATAGGATTGAAATTACATTGGAAAAGAATATACCTGTAATCTTTCGTCCAGGCAAAGGAAACATACCTGAAGCTTTGTTCCGTTCCGGGGAACTTCAGGTTCTCATTTGAAAAAACCTTCTCCTCCTGTCCCGTTTTAACTGTCCTGATCCATATCTCCTGGACGAACTGGTCATTACGTGTGAAGGAGAATTTCTCTCCCTCTTCTATCCAGCTTATATTTGACGGGGCCCCTCCGGTATTAAGGTTCCCGGCAGACATTAAGGCCTCCCTCAGGCTAAGGTATTCCTCCTTCTGAGCCTGTACAGGGATAAACAGGCTTACAGTAAAAACGATGATGATTAAATTTCTTATCTTACTCATGATTTCAATGGTTAATTGCAGGGATTCCAGGACCTGGTATACCTGCTGTTTTTGATCTTATAAATTTAGAAAAAATAATCAGGATAATTTACACCTTATATATGCCGGACCCGGATCAAGTTTTAACATTTGCCGTGGAAAAACAAATATTTAAAAAGGTTTTGTAATTTTAATAATTAAATACAATAAAATTATAAAGATATCATCATGAAAAATCTGCCGGCATTCCTGGTTATAGTAATCAGCCTTGTGGCCTGCGGCAGGGCACAGGACTCAATCATTCATGAAGGGGATGAGGCCGCGGATGGCCTCTCTGGTCCCGCCTTTACAGTAAACGGTAAAGTGTCAACTGTCTTCACAACGGCAGACAATACCGGCCTGCGGCTTACTGAAACTGGGACCTTAACCTTTGAACCGGCCGTTCAGCCCCTGGAAACAGAAGTATCAGTTTTTGTAAACCCGGATAAAACATTTCAAACCTTCCTGGGAATAGGCGGTGCCATAACAGATGCCGCGGCGGAAGTATTTGCAGCCTTGCCGGGTGAAAAGCAGGAAGAGCTGATAAGAGCATACTATGACACTGTCAATGGCATTGGCTATACATTATGCCGCACTCCCATACATAGCTGCGACTTCAGCAGTGAAAGCTTTACATATATTGAAGAGGGTGATAAGGAATTGAAGACTTTTAGTATTGACCACGACAGGGTTTATAAGATCCCGCTTATAAAGAAAGCTATCGGGGCAGCCGGTGGCAGCTTAACGCTCTTTGCCAGCCCCTGGAGTCCCCCTGCTTTCATGAAGGATAACAATAATATGCTCAGGGGAGGGAAGCTCCTTCCGGAATATTACGATTCATGGGCCCTTTATTATACAAAATTCATCAAGGAATATGAGGAAGAGGGAATCCCCATATGGGGTATCACTGTTCAGAACGAGCCCATGGCAACACAGACCTGGGAGTCATGTATCTACACTGCCGGAGAAGAGAGGGATTTTCTGAAGAACCACCTCGGTCCTGCAATGGAAAAGGAAGGCCTGGGCGATAAGAAAATAGTAGTCTGGGACCATAACAGGGACCTCCTTAATCACAGGGTAAATGTGATCCTGGAAGATCCCAGAGCTTCAAAATATGTCTGGGGTGTGGGCTTCCACTGGTATGAGACATGGACAGGGGGTGACCCTATGTATGTTAACCTTGATAAGATGAAGGAAGCCTTCCCGGGTAAATACCTACTCTTCACCGAGGGATGCAATGGTGGCTTTAACCGGGACAGGTACCAGTACTGGCCGAATGCTGAACATTATGGCCTGTCGATGATCAACGATTTCAACCAGGGGACGGTGGGGTGGACCGACTGGAACATATTACTGGACCAGTATGGCGGGCCCAATCATGTTGAAAATTTCTGCTTTGCACCTATTCACGGAGACACTGAGACAGGAGAATTAGTATACACCCCTGCATATTATTACATAGGTCATTTTTCTAAATTTATCAGGCCCGGGGCCAGGAGGGTAAGTACAGCCAGCAGCAGGAGTCACCTGCCAGGCACATCCTTCCTGAATACCGACGGAAGCCTGGTAAGTGTGATTATGAACCATGGTGATGAGGAGATTGGCTACAGCTTATATGTTGGTACTGAAGCCATCTCTCTAAGCATCCCTGCACATGCCATTCAGACTATACTAACACAGTGAAGCCATCAGGAGCCCTGACCTGGTCCCACCCCTATAAACCACCATATCAAACCAGGGAGTATGGAGCCGACATTACAACATATATAGCTTATAAAGTTTAACAGCATTGGGTAAGTATAAAGTAGTCAGATAGTAATTAATCAACTAGCAAAGGTTTAGTATAGCCCGTATATGGAATATATACACCTCGAGAATATAAATTTAGATTCGTTTTCCCTCCTTTGTAGAAAGTAAAATCAATTTTCATCTTTCGTTTGCGTGTCGAATGCATATCCTCATCAGGTAGTAAATCAAATTTCATCCTAATAATCTCTCTTTTCTCATTCTCCTTAATGTTAATATTTGCGATAGTGCCAGTAATGTCATAATTAAGGAATGGCCTATTCGCTATAGCTATTTCTTTAGTTAAAATGACTTCTAATTTTAACTCAATATTATTTCCTTCAATTCGTACTCTATTTTGATTGCTAGTTAATGTAGTAGTGGACCCTCCTTTAACTCTTATAGTAGTAGGAATAAATATAAATTTTTGGTTTTTGACCATTTCCTTAATCTCTTCGAAGGTCATTTCTTGCTTATTGTTTGCAAATCCAGACTTCTCTGCTAAATGAGAATCCTGAAAAAAATTAAAAGTAATTAAGGGAAATAATAAAAAGACAAATGCAAATAATTTCATCGGACAGTTGTCAATGGTTAGATAACACTAATTTATAATAAACATAGGAATTTATCAAAAAACCTTAATATATGAACCCATATCATAAAAAAATACAAAAGTCCCTTAAAACGTTTAAAAACAGCCTTATACGGAATTTTGTAATCTATCGATACATTGCAACTAATTGTATATCGGCAACATGAAGAAACAGAGTGAAATGAGATAAAAATCTTATTTGTTCCAGTTATGTTCCAGTAGATATAAAAAATAAAGCGCCGATAATTTTGTTTACCAGTGCTTTATCACATTTCAATTGTACCCGGAGCCGGGCTTTTTTCCGAACCATTTCTGAGGGATCTGGAGTTGATCTTGCGAACAGGTATTAGCCAAAGTTAGGAGTGATAAATCGCCAATGTTAGGAGTGATAAATCGCCAAAGTTAGGAATATATTTTTTATTTAGTTAAATATCAGTATCTTTGATGATATATAAATTTTACTGGTGAAAACTCCGAAATACATACCTCGTGTTAGTGATAAACTACTCGAAAGTCTACTTGAATCCACAGGAGCAGTGCTTATTGAAGGAGCAAAATGGTGTGGTAAAACACAATCATCATTACAAAAAGCAAATAGTGTGGTATATATGCAGAATCCTGATGATGGACCCGGGTATTTGGCTATGGCAGATACAAAACCATCACTGCTTCTGGAAGGTGACCCACCTTTGCTTCTTGATGAATGGCAAATGGCTCCGGTTATTTGGGATGCTGTAAGATTTGCTGTGGATAAAAGAGGTTTAATGGGGCAGTTTATACTTACTGGTTCAGCAACACCAAGTGATAATGAAACATTTCATTCTGGTACTGGAAGAATAGCCCGTATGATTATGCGTCCCATGAGCTTGTTTGAATCTCAAGAATCAAATGGCAGCGTATCTCTTAGAGATCTATTTGATGGAGAAACAGATATTGCTGAAAAAAGCGATTTGACCATAGAGCAGATCGCTCATGCAATATGCAGGGGGGGATGGCCCGCTGCTGTAGTGGCCGGGAAAGAGTCTACACAAACAGCAATGAACTATGTAGATGCAATAATAAACATGGATATTCAGCGTGTGGATGGGATTGAAAAAGACCCTGAAAGAGTTCGGGTGTTACTACAATCTTTGGCCAGAAATGCTTCCACTCTTGCAACAGCGAAGACTATCATGGGTGATATGCAGGTTAACGAGACATCAATAACGAATAAGACGTTGAGTTCTTATCTTAATGCACTTCGCCGACTATTTGTGATTGAAGACATTCCTGCCTGGCAACCTTCGCTTCGTTCAAAAACTGCCATACGTACAGCAAATAAACGTCAATTTGTTGACCCTTCTATTGCAACAGCTGCTTTGCGCACAAATGAAAAAGGTATATTGCGTGATTTCGAAACATTTGGCTTCTTGTTTGAATCATTATGCACGCGTGATTTGAGGGTATATTCACAGGTAATTGATGGGGGAATATTTCATTATCGGGATAAATCAGAACTTGAATGTGATCTTATCATTAAGCTTAATGATGGTCGATGGGCTCCAGTTGAGGTAAAAATGGGAAATAGACAAATTGAAGATGCTGCAGCCAATCTGATTAAAATAAGTAATAAGATTGATGCTGAGAAAATGAACAAACCATCTTTTCTTATGGTGCTTACAGGAGGACAGGTTGCATACAGGCGGCCGGATGGTATATTAGTTGTTCCTATTGGATGCTTGAAAGACTAGTGAATTCAGTTAACTACCCGTTTAATACCGACTCATATCAAACCATTGAATCCTGAAGTCCTTATTAAAATAATTACTATAACCAATGAGTTACAGAATAAAAAAACGGAAGAAACAGATAAAAAATCCGTTTCTTCCGTTTCCGTACCCGGAGCCGGTACGTAACCCGGAAAACATAGGAAAACATAAGCAATATAATACACTGTTATGCTGTCTGTTGTAAGACCTGAATATACAAATTATTTCTTTTGTTGATATTTAGTTGAGAATTATTTGTATCCTATTTGTATCCCGTTCCTTATTATAAGTAGATTTGGACAGTAATTATAAAATGATCTTTTATGACAAAAAACAATGCACAAATCATCAACTATTCCTCCGGACAGGGGATAAGAGTAAGATTAAGGGGAAAGCGCCTATCTAAAGGCGTTATTTCTTTGTTTCTGGATTACTACACCGGCTACACAAAGAACGAAACTGGAAAAATAAAAACGAGACGGCAGGTACAATACCTGAAAAGGTATCTGAAAGAAAAACCAGTAACTCCCGAAGAAAAGAATAAAAATAAAGAGGTATTGCTCTTAGCCCAGGCAATAAGAAATCAAAGAGAAAGCGACATTATGTATAAGGAAGAGGGATTGGTCGCCCCCTATAGGAAAAAAAGTAATTTTTTTGATTACTTTGAGTCATATATAAATAAGTACCAGAAAAAGGATTTACGAATGGTTAAAATGGCTGTTAAGGAGTTTAGAAGCTATACAGGGGAAACCCACCTCACACCTATCCAGATCGATAAGAGCAGGATCACAGGATTCAGGGATTACCTTTTAAATAAGTTTAACGGGGAGACTCCCAACTCAGTTTTTGCCAGGTTTAAAAAGGTCATTGCTGCTGCTGCTGATGACGGCCTATTTATTAAGAATCCTGCAGAAAAAATAAAATGCAAGGTGCCTACCGGAGTTCCAAAAGAGATCCTTACTCCTGATGAGATTATAAAGCTTGCAGCAGCTGAGTGCGGAAATCCCGAGGTAAAGAGAGCCTTTCTGCTTTGCCTTAATACAGGCCTGCGTTTTGTAGATATAAAAGATTTAAAATACAAACACATAACTAATAAACTCATAAAGAAACAACAACAGAAGACTGGACGTGAAGTTACTATCGATCTTAATCCTGTAGCAGTGAGCTTAATTGGAAACATGAAAGAACCTGAAGAAAATGTTTTTAATTTACCTACTTTTGAGTCGTGTCTGAGAACACTAAAAACCTGGACAAAGAAGGCCGGAATAAATAAGAATGTAACCTGGCATTCAGCCAGGCACAGCTTTGCCACAATATTACTAATGAATAAGACGGACATAAAAACGGTCGGGAACCTCCTGGGCCATTCAAAACTGGAGCATACACAAAAATACACACATATAGTTGATGCATTGAAGGAGCAGGCGGTTAATACATTACCAAAAATTGAAATTTGATTTCAGGGGGACACTGTAAAAATAGGATATAGATGTAATAAGTTACATAAAATCAACCTTATATGTAACTTATTATTCTTTAATATACAATTTATTATTCTTCTTGTAACTCCCTAATATATAAGACAAAATAGACTTAGTATCACATTATATAAGTAAATATACTCTTTATCAGGCTTTACTAATTATCTTTTTATCTTTAACGTTCTAATAATTACAGTACTTTTTTCCAGACATTATTGATTTTATATAAAGTCCAAATTTAACATATGGATAATTCAGATATACGGTCAACATTAAAAAAGTATTTGCCTAAAATCGATGGTTTAAGGCAAAATTCTTTCTGCGTAGAAAAATATTTTAATACCGTGACAGTTGGTGGGTATAAGGGGAAAAATACTTTTAGGAACTGGTTAAATGGATTGTATAGGGAAGACCTTAATGCATTAGAAAAACTATTGGTAGATTTTAATTGTACCGATCAGAAATCGATACTGGAAAATTTGATGTCCCAAATTGAAGATAAGAAAGCTCAATTGGTAGGTTCATTTGTTTACAATAACAAAGACTATCAAAGTTTTAATGAATTACAAATTGCAGAATTGAATCCATATGATAAAGAAAAAAGGAAAGAAACCTTAATTAAAGCTGAACCATTTGTTGAGGCATTTAATGACGAATTAGATACTCTTATAAATAGGTTAGAGGTGCTGCTAGAAAAATCTAATGAATCTAATACTGCAGGGTATCACGCCTCATTTAAGACCGATAAACCTCATAAAACCTTTCCCTTAAAAGAAGAATTCAAGAGTGAAGAAAAAATGAAATCTTTACATGATGGTCTGGTAAAGGACAAATTTATAGAAAGCCAATCAGTAGAAAATTTTTCAATGATTTTTTCCGAGTCCCCTGTTACAAATACAGTAATTTGGATAGGCGGTTATAACGAACTGAAGTATTTCACTGATTGTATAAACAAGATCAAATTTCTTGGTAAAAAGAATAAGCAACCATACGCTGTGGCTGCGCAGTGCTTTGTAAAAAAAGACGGTTCCAAAATTAAACCTATTGAGATAAGTGGCGCAGATGATATTCCTGTAAAAGCATATCTTATTGAAGCCCTGATAAAAAACTTGGGCACATGATTTAATATTCTCAAGTTATTTTTTTTAGTACAATTTATAGTACCATCCACATTCCTTCTATTTATGAGACTTTTAATCGCCCCATGATTAACCCCATGGTTTGATTTACTGTTGAATTTCACTTCTCAACACTTTAGTTTTGATCCCCAAACTACATGGTTTGCGCGCAACATGAGTTAGATATTATTAAATTAATAAATTTTGTAATGGATGAAAATTCCAAAATTCTAAATCGTCTCGACAAGATCGAGCAAATGCTCCAGGATCAAAGCCTGCAAAAAAAAGAGATTCTTACACTAAACGAGGCAGCAAGCTACCTGGGAGTTTCAAAAAGTCATCTGTATAAGATGACATCGGCAAGGACAATTCCTCATTACTGTCCTACCGGTAAAATTATTAGGTTTAAGCGATCAGACCTTGATCATTTTTTACAATTAAACAAACGAGATAGCCGTGAACAAATAGAAAATGAGGCGATTAAACATTCAATAAAAAATTAAACGCATGAATGATTTCTATAAAAACTATTTAAAGAAACTCATAACCAATCTAAAAAATGAGAATTATATAGAAAAATACACTAATGTGAAAGATGATTGGTATACCTGGAAGGAAGCAATATGTACTATAGATTCTTCTATTGGAAGAAATACTATACTGTGCTTCTTAAAGACTTTTGGGATTTTGGATAATTATAGCCATCCAATCCTTAACAACAAAGATTTCAATTATTTTAAACGGGCGCTTAATAGGCATCCGACGTATCCCCAATCGTTTTACTACGATAACTATGTGTACTTTATTCATGGGAAAGGGATACATGAAATAAGAAAATTATTACGGGCAGCCAGAGCTGCTGGATGCAACATTTAATTAATCCAGTGCCCCTTGTGATTTTTAAGGGGCACTAAAATTTTTATTTAATGACAATAAATGATTTTCAAAACACTGAAGATGAGTCAAAAAAATCATCTCAGGAGGCTGCTAATGCTGAATTAAAAGGTCAGGAGAATGTTAACAAACAAGATCAAATCGTTCAAAACGAAACAGATGAGAAAAATGAAGAACCAGACCTACTTTTAAATTCCCCAGATATCCCTGAAGAGATATATGATCTCCTCCCAAGCATATTAAAGAATGGAGCCGAAATGTTCCAATCTAAACGGGAAAAGGATGTATTCCTTACAAGTGCACTTACAGTCCTTAGCGGTTGTTTCCCGTCCATTACCGGAGTGTACGATAACAAAAAGGTTACCAGTAACCTCTTCAGTTTTATTATTGCACCACCAGCATCAGGAAAGAGCGCCCTGGCTGCTGCCAGAGACCTGGTAACTGAAATACACGATGACAAGCAACAAGAATCAGAAACGGAGTATTCTACCTCGAACGATGACTCAAGGCAACCGCAAAAAGTATTGCTTATACCGGGGAACATAAGTGCCGCTGAGATGATTGCCTTACTGAATGCAAACAACGGCCAGGGAATAATATGCGAACCTGAAGCCGACACTATTAGCAACTGCCTCAAGCAGGATTGGGGTGGATTTTCGGACCTGCTAAGGAAAGCATTTCATAACGAACCTATAAGTTATGCACGCAAGAAGAAACATGAATACATAGAAATTAAAAAACCGAGATTGTCATTAAGTCTTAGCGGAACTCCAAACCAAGTATCATCCTTAATTAAATCCGTGCATGACGGACTCTACAGCAGATTCATATTTTATGTTTTCAGGAACATACCTCAATGGAAGGATGTGTCGCCTAAAGACGGTGTACCTATATATGATGAGTATATTGCCAATTTACAGAAGGATATAAAATATATATATAATATATCCAGGAGTAAAGAATTTAACTTTGATCTGACAGAAATACAATGGACAAAGTTAAACAATCAGTATACAGATTATTTAAGAGAGTCCGTCACATTTATTGGAAGTGACACCTCAAGTATCGTAATGCGCCTTGGTCTTATACAGTACAGGATAGCTATGGTATTATCAATACTTCGATATTTTGAAAAACCATTGCAGGATCTTACCCTGGCCTGTAGTGATTTAGACTATGGTATAGCAGAAATTATGGGAGAAATATACCTGAAGCACAGCCAGCTTTTGTATAAAATAATGACCAAGCAGCTGGATAATGGACTAAAAGGAAATATTAAAAATTTCTTTAATCACTTGCCAATAATTCCATTTCAGAGAAAAGATGCTGTTCTGATTGGTGAGAAATTGGAATTGGCGCCAAGGACAGTGTCAAAATACCTTAGAAAGTTAGTGGAGGGCAAATACCTTTACCAGGATAAATCACAAGGACCATACTACCGCGACGAAAATAAATAAAAAGGTGCGTGCCAAGTGTGCCAAGTGTACTAACCATTGTATAATACACGTTATCAGGAATATAATGTGATTGGCACAGTTGGCATAGTTGGCACGCTACTTGTCTCTCATGATTCATGTTTCAAAGCATGTAAACTACCTCAAATACCTTGATTTTTAGCTAAAGCTACTCCCAGGTTATTACCATGCTTTACTATATCAACCTTTTTACATTTCACTGGTATTTTATCATTCCAACCCTAACAGCCTAATATAATGACTTTAAACAATTTGTCAAGAAGTGCAGCCGTAAGCTTTACAGGTCTATTCATTTAATGATGTTTAAAAAAGGTCGATAGTAACGACACACTCCGAAAAAATTTTCCCATAAAAAATTCTTGTCCGAATATGCCTACACGCTGACCACATCATCAGCAACCCCCCCTGGGCGTTGACCGGAAACCTACCCCGGCGCATTAATAATCTAAAAACTTAAATTATGGTAACAATTATTGATTACACAAAACGCAAGAACAAGGAAGGAAAAGAATTCAACGCCTTGATCCTTCAGGGTGGCATCGAACTGGTAAAGTCCAAAGAGACTGACAACTATTATGCTACTGCTAAAAGAACATCGATCACTTCCACTTTTGATGACAAAACCTGTGAAAAGCTGATTGGCACTGAAATTCCCGGTTCCATCAAGAAAATGATCTGTGATCCCTACGAATACACTATCGATGAAACGGGAGAAATTATTACTCTTTCTCATCAGTGGGTTTACCTCAAAGAAGGTGAAACGCTTGAGGAAAAGATAATGGACGAGAAGGTTGAAAAACCTTCGATGATATGATAATCGGGGACATACGTCCCCTTTTTTATTAAAATAAAACTATAGATTATGAAATTACATAAAGCGGAAAAAAGGCAGGCCAGGATAAAAATGGCACTGCAGGGACCATCCGGATCAGGAAAAACATACAGCTCCCTTCTACTTGCCTACGGTCTGTCGGGAAGCTGGAATGATATAGCAATAATAGACACTGAAAATTATTCTGCCCATCTTTATTCTAACCTGGGCGATTACAATGTCTTGACCCTACCCGCCCCTTTTACTCCTGAAAGATATATCCAGGCAATCGAAGAATGTGAAAAAGCTGGTGCTAAGGTTATCATCATAGACAGCATATCACATGAATGGGAAGGACAAGGCGGGATATTAGAGGTGCACAGTTCAATGGCAGGTAATAGTTTCACCAACTGGAATAAGTTAACGCCTCGTCATAATGCTTTTGTACAAAGGATACTTCAATCACCGAGCCACATTATTGCCACTATCAGGACCAAGCAGGATTATGTCCTGTCAGAAAAAAACGGCAAATATGTACCGGAGAAGGTGGGACTGAAAGGGGTAACAAGGGATGGCCTCGACTACGAATTCACTCTCGTCTTTGATCTTGATATAAAGCATTACGCTTCTGTGTCAAAAGACCGTACTGGAGTATTCGACGGAACACCTCCTTTTGTAGTTACTCCGGCTACCGGGGAGAACATTCTTTCCTGGTGTTTAAGTGATTCACTGGTAAAGAAGATTAAAAACCAGATAGACCAGGCGGCTACAAGTCAGGAACTGAGGAATATTCTAATTAAATATCCGACGCTCAGAGAAGAAATCGAACCGTTGTGTATAGCAAGGAACAGGGAATTGCAGACCATTCCCGAGAATAATACTGTAAAACCTAAAACAGAAACCACATGAACCAGTTAATAAAAGAAAACGTGGGTATAGATAATGAGATTGAGATAGCACAGACATCTTCCGACCAGTTCATGAGTGCAAATACCAGGTCGATACCCTATAATGAATTAAAACATAAAAGCATTATACCATCATTCAAGGATAATGAATCTACAATAAGCCATACCGAGTTTATTGACGCTTTAGGTGAAGTCTGTGACAATTTCTTTCTTGGGGAAAGAATCCTGTCGCCTGCTATCAGGGTATCACATCCTATAAGGGGAAGAATACCCCAGGCAGTGGGTAAGCCTGCTAAGGAGCTAAAAGAGAACGAAAAGACAGTTTATTATGAGAGGATGGCATTCGTATATGAAATACCAGGCATATCAGCCAGTATCAACGGGAACAACCACACCCTCTCTGTTGGTGGTGTTAGAGCATACAACCAGGAGAACCTTTACAGCAGGAAGACCGAAGAGAGGTTCAAAGTGTTTATAGGTTTTCAGAATACTGTATGCATTAACCTGAGCATCTTTACTGATGGTTTGCAGGATGATATGAGGATAAAGACCCTGGCAGAGCTTAAGTCTGAAATCTTAAAGCTGTTTAATGGATTTAAGATAGAGAGTCAGATTAATGCTCTTGATAAGCTGAGTGAATACGAGCTTACAGAACACCAGTTTGCATGCCTGTTAGGGAGATCAAGGTTGTATAATTTTCTTCCTGCAGCAGATAAGAAAAAGATAACCAGGCTTCCTTTAAACGACAGCCAGGTATCCGTTATAGCAAGAGGTTTTTATAATGATCCGAATTTTGCACGATCCCGGGAATCAGGCATCAGCCTGTGGAATGTCTACAACCTTTTGACAGAGGCCGTCAAGACATCGTACATTGACAGTTTCCTTGCAAGAAATGCAGGCTCTACGGATTTTATCTTGCACCTGGTGGATTCTTTCGATTCCGGGGAGCAATCGTGGTTTTTAAGTTAACCCCTTATAGTAATGGACAATGAAGAATACCTGAAAGAACTGCTCAAATGGGTATCATCAGACAGCTTGCTCGTTATTGACGGGGAAGGTTTTGTGAGACGTATTTACTGCCCTTTTGAGGTCATTTGTCTTGCAGAGTTCAGTGACATCGATATTGGAGAGAAAGTGTCCGTAGACGCTTATAAAATATCCCTGTCTCTAAAGGAAGTGTACATTATTAAAGGGAAGGCATACTTAATTTATTACTTCAAAATAATCTTATAGGAATGTCGAGTTATGCTGCATTTTCCAAACCCTTTTGAGATGGTTTTATCTCGACATTAAATAACCAAAAACCACTGAAAAGGGGTAACAATTGCCACCTGTCATATTGATGGGTGGCTTTTAGTTAAATTCTAAAGATAATTAATGAACAGTACCTTAAGGGTGAGTATTATGCAATTCGAAATCGCAACAAGTTCGGAATACCTGTGTATGCATATCATATCCTTGATTGGGAGTTTATAGCTGCATATTTTAATCGGATGGATGGTAATGATATAAGGGAAGTGTATTATATTGGCTTGTTTATCAGATCAAAGATGTAAGAATAAATTTGACTTGCATTATTCTATTTCATAAATTTGGTAATCGATTGCCTGTCCGATAATTAAAAATTAAATTGTTTTAGTAAAAGTCAATTGTCATGAACACTTCATAATACCTAGATTTTATAAAGTAATGTTAAATATCATTCCTACTATTACTTTAGTTCAGAATAAGGAAGAATAGTTGATATATGTAAATTTTGTACCGCAATCAATTCAAACCATTTAATGGGATAAATTAATTTAACATAATACTCTAAATGAACTTCTTGAAGAACTTGGGTAATCATAGTTATTATTTTCTGTCTTATCCAGAATACTTGTCACAATGTGACAGTGAAAACCAAACCAGATATTGCTGAAGAATATGCAGTAGGAAGTAAGTCAGTCATAAAACTGATTGAGAATTTCCAAGAATACTTAAGAATAATTGAGATTCTCTATCTTGTTAACAATGTTGTTCCTAACTATTGTGTGAAAGTCAGATTATTGTTCACCCTATCAACTTATAGATCTCATGTCAAATAATTAATTACTAATTCGATCTCTTAAATAATAAAACACTATTCTAATAGATTTATGAAATACCTTGTTTTAAATAAAGTGACTTTTTATACTCTCTTATTAGTATTAGCTGTTTCTTGTAATAAAGATCCAATTAATAATTACGATTGCCCAAATTTTTATAATTACCCCTATTCTCCTTACAGTTACCCAATAATGCATCCATCAGGAGAATTAATAGGATTCAACCATACACCAATTCAAGAAATAATATATAACTATGGGTATGAATGCCCATTGCAAGCGACATACATATATGATGATTCTAAAGCTGGGTTTTGGCTAGCAGACACTGACGGGAACAATATGAGAAGAGTTTTATCTTATTACTTATATAATCCTTCCTGGTCCCCAGATGGTAAATCTATTGTTTTTAGTAATGGAAATATATCTACTATGCCTTTTGATGGAGAAAAATTTGATACAACTTCCATAATACAATTATCAAATACAGGTCATGATTTCTATCCTTGTTGGAGTAGAGACGGTAATTATATTGCCTACGATAATACTGAATGTGGTTCTGTAACAAATCCTCCACCCGAAAATGGATGTGGTATACTTATAACTGATCCTAATGGATATGAAAAAGAATTCATTATTGAAAGAAGAAGATTTCCATATTGGGGTCCAAGTAATGATACACTATTTTACGGATTATTCTATTATGACTTGGTTAACAAGATTGAAACTATCATACTAAATACTGATTCGATTAACCTATGGGTAAAAGGTAGGCCACTCTATCATCCGACTAAAAATAGAATATATTTTACAGCTAAATATATTTATACCCAGGACCATTTCTCGCTCTATTCTATTGATCCCTTAGGAAAAGACATTAAAATTATTTTAGACAATCCTATTGATAGCTTCTCTTTTACACAAGATGGTAAAATACTATATGTCCCATTTGATAATTCTAAGATAGATGACTGTTTAGGAACTATATGGATAATGAATGACGATGGATCTAATAAAAAGCAAATAACCACAAACTCTTTTACATATTCAATTAACTGAATCATATGAAAAAAATAAATTTATTACTTATTTTATTATTTGTGCTATCAACATTAAATGCACAGAGAAATCCTCTCGATGAAATTCTAGTTTATTTCAGCTCAGGTGTAATTCAATCAATATCGTTTGAGAAGGATAAAGTAGTTAAAACAGCAAAGATTTCTTCTGATAGTTTAAAGAATGATCTTAGAAAGATTGGAATCCATGAATCTATGCTTCATATAGCTATACCATCCTTTGAAAAGAAGGATACATTAACAATTTTAGATGATAACACTAAATTAACCCAAATCGATATGACGAAATTGTTTAGGGTAGAACTTGATGAAGACATGCCTAAAGACTTAATTATCAGCAAACTAATTAAACTTCCATATGTTCTCTGGGCTGAATCCAACTCTACTATTGTATCTTGTGCTACTACACCGAATGATGAATTTTTTCAAGATGAACAGTGGAATCTTAAAAACTCAACCACACCTGGTGCTGACATTCATGCTACAGATGCATGGGATATTTATAAAGGCAATCCCAATAATATTATTGCTATAGTTGATTTCGGTTTGGATAGCCACGATGATAGAACTACTCCCTTCCCTTAGACAACTATTTCACTAAGTTAAGTATTCTTTTCCTTACCGACCCGCGGGTCGGTAAG
>JAVVEL010000018.1:0-8281 GCA_032260385.1 Bacteroidales bacterium
CATGAACCTTGAAGAATCAATTTACAACAGGTACGCACTCGTAAGAGAAATGATGGAAACATCTGAAGTTATTAAGCGTTTTGACATTTCTGAAATAAAACGATTCGGAGAAATTGTCAAAAAGAAGAAAGCACTCTTCCTTACCGGTGAGGGGAGCTCCAGGATCTTCCCGGCAAAAAGGATGATTTATGACCTTCTGCGAAGGGGCCTTGACATAAGGGCCTTCACTGATGGTGCTACACAGGCCCTCGAATATGACCTCGCTGATTTTGCCGTTTTCGGTGCCTCCAACTCCGGTCAGACCAAGGAAATAATAAGACTCTTTGAAAAGCTTAAAAATGATGGCCACAATGATAGATACGGGCTTACGGCCAACCGGAACACCAGGCTGGAAAGCATATCCCGCGACAGCCATGTACTGAAGTGTGGTAAAGAGGATGCCGTGGCAGCCACAAAGTCAGTCTTCGAACAGGCCTTATTCTATGATGCCCTGCTTCATTCTTTGGAAGGTGAAGAAATGGATGGACTGGATGCCTTATCCGCACAGGTGTCAGAGGCACTAACCCTTAAGATCGATGCAGAGATAAGTGATACCATCAGCAGGGCTGAAGTAATTTATTTCGCCGGTCGCAATAATGGTGTGGCCGAAGAGCTCACACTTAAAACCAATGAGATCACACGAAAGAAATCTGAATTCCTTGAAGGCACCTACGGGGTGCATGGCATTGAGGAGGTAATGAACCCCGGGGAAGTGGTAATATGGATAAACCCCTTCAGGGATGAGATGGCTAAATTTGAGGAATGCCTGGTAAAAGGTGTGGGTGTAAGTATTATTGCCATTGCCACCCATGAAACTCAGTTCCCTACAATTGTAATACCTGAAGGAGGTAAATACAGGGAGTATGTTGAGCTGGCAGCAGGATGGAATATCCTTGTTGAAACAGGGATAAAACTTGGAATCGACCTCGATAAACCAGAACGTGCCCGAAAAGTGGGTAATGAGTATACCGGGGAATAATACAGGATGCTCCCGGTAAATTGGCGGCATTTGTTTTCCCTGTGAAATCAATGTCTTATATTTGTTACATCTTATAAACCTACAATACAGCAAATGGCTAAAAGGCAACTGGCTGTCGGGATCGATATTGGCGGCACAAACACAGTGCTGGGTCTGGTCGACAGGGAGGGACAAATTTTATCAGAAGGACTTGTAAAAACAGCTGAATTTGAGGATGTGGAGGTATTTGTGGCTGCCCTCTATGAAAAGATAAATGTACAGCTGCGCAAACTGGGCAATACCACTGAATTGCTCGGCTATGGCATTGGTGCCCCCATGGGAAATATAAATAACGGTACCGTAGAATACCCTTCAAATCTTCCCTGGAAGGGAATTATTCCCCTGGCCGAATTGTTCTCCGGGCACACCAAACTGGCGGTAACGGTAACCAATGATGCCAATGCCGCCGCAGTGGGTGAAATGATCTATGGCGGAGCAAAGGGTATGAAGAATTTCGTTGTGATAACTCTGGGATCGGGTCTCGGAAGCGGCTTCGTGGTTGACGGCAAGCTGGTATATGGTGCCAATGGCTTCGCGGGGGAGATAGGGCATACAGCAATAAGGCCGGGCGCCTCAAACAGGATGTGTGGCTGCGGAAGGAAGGGCTGCCTTGAAACCTATGTCTCCGCTTCGGGCATCAAAAGAACGGTGCTTAAAATTATGGCCGACAGTATAGTTGACAGTGAACTGAGGGAAGTCAGTTTTGCTGAGCTCAATTCAAAAATAATCCATGATGCGGCACTCAGGGGTGATCCCGTAGCCCTCGAAGCCTTTGAACATACAGGCCGGATGCTCGGATTTAAACTGGCTGATGTTGTTGCTCATACAAACCCCGAGGCTATTTTCCTCTTCGGAGGGCTGGCACTGGCAAAGGATCTTATCTTTGAACCGGCCCGCGAATATATGGAGGAACATCTGCTGAGTATATATAAGGGCAAGGTTAAATTGCTGCCCTCACAGCTGAGTACACAGAACGCGGCAGTGCTGGGTGCCAGCTCACTGGTATGGACAAATAAGGAATTTTAATATTGATTTTTTTATGACAAATTTTCCGGACATCCTCAATCATATCCTCGGGATAATGTTTATTATCCTCGTTTTTTCCCTTGCCTATGCCTACCTTAAACCTCACCGGATACATAAGGAATATCCCGTTTCAACTCTTTTTCTGAAGATAAGCTACCTGATTTATATGCTTGTCCTGCTCGTTGTTATCTACCTGTCAAGCCTGGTTAAAGGAGGTATGAGCGAGGTCTTCCTTGGCGTTGAATTTTATGCCTTCCTGCTTGTATTCTTTGTCCCTACAATAGGTGTTTTTGCCCGTAAACTGGGGAACATAAAGAAAAACAGGCAGAATTATTACTACTTCTTCACAGTCATAAATACACTCAGCATAATAGCACTGCTGGTAATGTACACTATATGAGCGACTAAAGGTGAACGACAACCGAGCCTCGAGTCCTCGAGGCGAGCTCACGAGCGGACAGTGATTGTGGCTGGTGGGAGCGAGTAACCGACGAACGGCTTAATTTTTTTTCATACATTTACATAATAACCCAAAAAACCGCCATATGATTAAAGAAAGACTTATCGATTACTTCGAAAACAGTATCAAGAAGAACTGGGATATCGAAGCAATATCAAATTATCAGGGCGAGGGCTATACCTATAAGGAAATAGCTTCCAGGATGATCAAACTGCATTTGATATTTGATGAAGCCGGCATAAAACAGGGGGATAAAATATCCCTGATTGGAAAGAACTCGGCTAACTGGTGCATTGTCTACCTGGCCGTAGTCACATATGGAGCCGTAATAGTCCCCATACTGCCCGATTTCAAGTCAGAAGACCTTATTAATATAATTAATCATTCTGATTCGAAATTACTCTTCATTGATGAGGCAATAATGAAAAACCTCGACTATGAAAAAATGCCTGCCATCAGTACGGTCTTATTTGCCGAGAATTTCGGCTATGCTGTGGGAAAGGATGAAAAAGTGAAAAAACTGGTGGGTGCTGTTGATAAGGTATATGCTGAAAAATACCCGGAACTGAGGCCGGCAATGATAAAATTTTCGGATATAGGCAATGAGGAAGTAGCCGTAATATCCTATACCTCGGGCACAACAGGATTTTCCAAGGGGGTAATGGTACCGCACCGCAGCCTGGCTGCAAATGTCAGGTATGCCCAGAATAATATGCCCCTGGAACCGGGTGATGATATTGTGAGCTTCCTGCCACTTGCCCATACTTATGGTTGTGCCTTCGAATTCCTCTTCCCCTTTACCTATGGCTGTCATATAACAATCCTTACAAAAACACCATCACCACAGATCATACTGCAGGCCTTTAAGGAGATAAGACCCAGGCTTATTCTGTCGGTTCCCCTGGTGATAGAAAAAGTATACAAAAAACAGCTTATGCCGGTGATAAGCAAACCGTTGATGAAAATACTGCTTGCCCTGCCGGGGATCAACAGTATCCTGATGAAGAAAATCAAGACTAAACTCTACGAATCATTTGGCGGTAATTTCCATGAGATGGTCATAGGCGGGGCAGCTTTCAATGCCGATGTTGAGAAGTTTTTCAGGAGAATTAAATTTCCCTTTACCGTTGGTTACGGAATGACAGAATGTGGTCCCCTTATCAGCTATGCTTCATGGGATACAACAAAACTGGGGGCTTCGGGAAGACCCGTTGACACCCTTGAGGTTACAATAGATTCATCCGATCCACTGAAAGAAGTAGGTGAAATAATTCTCAGGGGCGATAATGTGATGCTGGGATATTATAAGAACGAAAAGGCCACAAAAGAAGTCATCGATGAGGACGGGTGGATGCATACAGGCGATCTTGGGATAATGGACAAGGAAGGCAACATTTACATCAAAGGACGCAGTAAAAGCCTCCTCCTGGGCCCCTCGGGTAAAAATATCTTCCCTGAAGAAATTGAATCACTGATCTCCAACCAATATCTCATATCCGAAACCGTAGTCATTATGGAGGATAATAAGCTGGTGGCCCTTGTTTATCCCGATTTTGAACAGATGAAGAAAGACGGCATTAAAGAAGATCAGCTTACTGAGATGTTTGAAAAGACAAGAAAGGAATTGAATGCAAGACTCCCGGCCTATATGAATATTTCAAAGATAAAAATTCGTGACGAGGAGTTTGTCAAAACGCCCAAGAGGAGCATTAAAAGATTTTTATATACCTGAGAAATCAACCTATTTGTCTGATGAGCAGTCTTCACAGGTATCTTATACTTGTAGCAGGAGGGAAGGGAGTTAGGATGGGCAGCAAGGTACCCAAGCAATTTCTCATGCTGGCCGGCAAACCTCTTATCTTTCATACCATTAATAAGTTTACCGACTATGATCCGGGTATTGAGATTATATTGGTCCTTCCCCGGGGGACTGAAACCCGGTGGAAAGAGCTGTGTGAGCAATTTGATTTCAGCCATAAACATGGCATCGTGGAAGGAGGTTCCGAAAGATTTGATTCTGTCAAAAACGGACTTTCCATGGTCCGGCAGCAAGCCCTTGTGGCAGTGCACGATGCCGTACGTCCCCTGGTAAGTCCGGGGACAATAGACAGGGCTTTCTCCATGGCAGAAAAGAAGGGCAATGCCGTACCCTTTATCAGGCCCACGGAATCGGTGCGCGAAATTGTTGACAATAAAACGAACAGGTCGCTCAGGCGCGACAGGCTGGCACTCATTCAAACACCACAGGTCTTCAGGTCAGACATTTTGCTGGCCTCTTACGCCCGCTCTTATAAACCCTCATTCACCGACGATGCCTCGGTAGTTGAAGCTGCCGGACATAAGATCAACCTGGTGGAAGGCAACAGGGAAAATATAAAAATAACCACCATGGATGACCTGGTACTGGCAGAAGCGATGATTAACTATTAATGATAAGATGCAGGGTGCGAGATGCGAAAAAGCCTCTCATTTTTCGCCTCTCATCTTTACCTTTATCGTCCTCACACCGAAGCCCGGCACCACCGTTCCGTCTTCATAGCCAGCCCTGTTCTTTCCTCCAAAATCACTGAACCATACCTCTTCCGGCTTGTCCCTGAAGCTCAGGAATAGCTTCTCAGGTGCTGCAACGGCATTGAAAAGCCTTATCAGGTAGCCGTCTTCAACCGGGATCAGCGCCGTGCAAATGATATTGTCATTATTGATCCTGAACAAGCCCGGCATTCCCTCTTCACGCTTGCTCTGAGGTACCAGTACCGGGGGCTCCGCTTCCTCTGCTGACCTTTTCTCGCATATGGCTGAATTGAACGTAGCGTGAGGATGCAGCACGTACCTGAAGCTAATTTCTCCTTCCTGGGAGGCCTTATAATTTGTTTCCCAGTAATTGTTCATGATATATGAATATATTGTCTGGCTCCCGGGGATCTCCTCCAGCCATCCGTATGCTGTGGCATCTGTCCTTATATCACCTGTCTCAATCAGGGGGGCATCAAGGCTTATGAAGGTAAGGCCCCTGTCCTGGTTTGA
Source organism: Bacteroidales bacterium (assembly GCA_032260385.1). GTDB lineage: Bacteria > Bacteroidota > Bacteroidia > Bacteroidales > VadinHA17 > UBA9300. The sequence goes on from JAVVEL010000018.1 coordinate 5,568, forward strand.
AATGTCGACCCAGCGTTCAGGTGTGAAATAGTTCCTGCAGGCACCCTCTGCCTGCCCCGCATCCACCTCGTACAGTCCCATGGCTAAATCAATATGTATTTTGCCCTCCGGTATCCTGAAAGGAAAGGCCAGGTGTACGCCTTCAGGCTTATATATCTTCTTCTTGTCTGTCACCGTAGTGATATAAACCTTATCAATCCCCCGAACCAGTTTGTAATAATTTGTCACCTTCTCACAACCGGGAGCATCCGACACGGTTTTTATTATTGATATAAGGTCCCCTTCCTCAATAAGCTCTGTCCCTGTAAGGGTGGCCCCGTACCTTTTTTCGGGCGACCGGCCTTCAACGTAGAAATATGAGTTCAATCCCGGCAGGTCTGAAGTGTCAACCAGTTCATTATTTTCCCTCAGGTCAATAAGGCTTTCTATTGAACCGTCCTCTTCATTCACCTTCAGTCTGAACAGGTCATTTTCAATTGTATTATCCTGCACAGGCCGGCCGGGTTCACCCTTCTTTCCCCCTCTGAAATAATACATCCGCGATCCCATGGGAGGAAGATCTTTGGCAATAAAGACCAGGTGCCCGGTCGACAGAAGCTGTGACGGCACGGTTTTTCCCTCACCGTTTTTTACGGTGTGACCTGCCGGATTCCACTCCGGCGGTATTTCTATTGCAGAGCTTACGGGCCAGGAGTGGGTATTTATCACTTCAAGCCTTTTGAGACTGTTTATCTTGTTTCCTGCAGCCAGTATTTCATCCTTCAGCCTGCGGGCCTGATCTGCCGCATCGTATGCAAATGAACTTTTAACAGCCCACTGCTGAAGGGCAAAGTCACTTTCGGGCTCACTGATACTGTTATGTGCACCCCAGGTATGTTCATCGTAAAGGAGTATTTTACGCCACAGCTCATAGGCTTTAACCTTAATATCATCCTCATGAGCCTTCAGTACGGCAAGGCTGTTAACTATGTTAGCATTACCGGCATTTTGCCTGTTTAGAGCAGTCTCAGCGGCCGATGAGGCAGCACCGTCCTCCCAGTAGCCGGTAATTGCAGCCTTAAGCACCGGGAGCAAATGACCATACCTCAGTTCAAACTCTTCAAAGGTTTCACTCACTGTTGAAATTTTGAGGCGGGGACTCGCAAAACTTTTATTCCATTCCATAACCATGTCAGAAAGGGAAGGATCGGTGGGTCCGTTGTCGGCACCCACACTGTATCTTAGCGGCACTATTTCATAGGGGTAAGATCGTTCATTAAGTTTGTTAAGGTAGGCAAAGAGTTTTTCTGCTATTCCTTCTATTCCCATCTTTTCGGCATTCAGACCGGTGTGGAAAAGTGAATATCCTTCTTCGTGTATCCATGTAAGCAATTTTTCTTCGCCTGAGGCCGAAACCCACCAGAAAGGCCTGTCCCCCCATTCCTCGCGTATTGTTCCTATGCGGTGACCATGGTTGGTCCCCAGTGAGAGGTATTTTACCCCGCTGCCTGCCAGCACCGGAACCAGGCCCCATGACCAGCCGGGGACATCGGTTATCATTGCTGATGATATTTCTTTTCCCGTACGCTCACTCATCCTGCGGGCCGCGGCGGTTAACTGTATAAGCTCTTCTGTATTACACAGCTCACTAAGCTCATGGGCAAACATGGCCCCGGGTTCGATCCATCCCTTCCTTATTGCCTCAATCATCTCACCGGCCTCCTCAGGACTCTTTTCCTCCAGATAGGTCTCGAGAGCCCACATCACTTCGCTGTTCCACCTGAACCTCGCGCCTTCCGGATAATCCCTCGTTCTTTCTGCAATCTTTATGGCATTTTCAAGATGTTCCCACTGTATCCTTTTCACTTCATCCTGGACATGGGTATATCCTATGTCAACATGTGAATGGTGAAGAAGGTGGATTTCCCTGTAAATAACAGGCTCAAGGATGAAATTATTTGCGGCAAGTATTTCTCCACCCTTATCAATTACAACACTGAAAGGACTTTTTTTCTTTACCACCGGCATGGACACCTGTATATGATTATGGCCGAAACGAAGCTCTGTCTTTGTTTCTTTTTCAGCCGTCCTGATCTTAACTTTGACAGGATCACCAAGATAGGTGTAATAAACTCTGACAAGCTGGTAGGTCCTGTCACCATCCTTTCTTATAGCCTGCTCCGCTACAACTTTTATACCCGGTTCTGTTTTATGCCGGTACACAATAAAAAATGCACGATCATTGGCCGACTCACCCACGGCTTTTATGTTCAATGGCCTTCCCTTGCTATATCCTTCTTCCGGTATCCTGAGGAAACAATAGCCGTGAAGATCTCCGTAGCGGTCAACCATAACCGGACTGAACCGCATGCTGTATCCCTCGTCCCCCTTCCATATAATATCTTTGATCTCACGGTTTACAGGGGTGCTTATGGTCAGCCTCTTTTTTCCGTCTACCAGTATATCCCAGCTGTGTTGATCAGTTTCCCGTACATTGATGGCAGCCAGGAAGACAAACGTGGCAGGTCCTCCCGAATACTCCTGCGGCACTTTTTCGCTTGTCCATTCTATATACAATTCCTCCTGCATCGACCTCACCAGCATGGCCGCACTTACATCAGGGCGGGCTGAATGGTAGCTGAATTGCTCACCGTGAACATAGTTCTCATAAGCTGCCAGGTAATTACAGGGGTTGCCCGGATCACCCTGGGCATGTATACCTGCTCCTGCTGCCA
>JAVVEL010000018.1:8378-51184 GCA_032260385.1 Bacteroidales bacterium
GCTGCCAGGTAATTACAGGGGTTGCCCGGATCACCCTGGGCATGTATACCTGCTCCTGCTGTCAGGAAAATAAATACAATAATTAACTTCCGTGTTGCCATCTCTTAATTTTGTTTCCGGTTTAAAACCCTGTGTTATTTAAACTCCTTCTCAACTTCATTCTAAATATCCATTAAATTTTTTACCTTGCAAAATCATTATTCCAAATCAAAAGATAAAAACAAAATGAATAGAGCCATACTGCCGCTTATCCTTTCCTTTTCCCTCCTGCTTACTTCCTGCGCTGAATTAATGACAGCCCTTAAAACAGTATCGGGAGATGCGCCTCTTACGGAAGCCGAAGTGATTGAAGGACTGAAGGAAGCCCTTATTACCGGAGCCAGGAACTCTGCCGGGAAACTGGCAGCGCAGAATGGTTATTACGGAGATGAATTAATAAAGATTTACATGCCCCCTGAGGCTTCTGTGATAGTTGATAATATTTCAAAAATACCGGGTGGTCAGCAACTTGTTGACGATGTAGTTTTACGTATCAACAGGGCTGCTGAAGATGCTGCAAAAGAAGTGGCCCCGGTATTTGTCAGCAGCATAAGGCAGATGACCCTGAGGGATGCCTTTGATATTTTAAGAGGTGAAAATGATGCCGCTACTCAATATCTCAGGAACACAACCTGGGATGAGCTTTTTAATCTTTACAGCCCGCGTATCCGGGCCTCTGTCGAAAAAGATCTTGTAGGAGACATTTCAACCCAGGATTCATGGGATGCTCTCACGGAACAATGGAATAAATTTGCCACCTCTCTCGCGGGAAGAATTGCAGGGATGAAACCGGTGGAGACTAAGCTGGGTGATTACCTTACGGGAAAGGCCCTCGACGGAATGTTTGTCAAAGTGGCTGGAGAAGAACTGAAGATAAGGCAGGATGTAAATGCCCGCGTTAGCCCGCTACTGAAAAAAGTGTTCGGAAGCCTCGATGAGAAGGAGTAAAGGAAAATCCACATGGAGAAGAGAGATCATGAAAAAATAATTATCAGCTACAGGGATCTCAGCGTTAAGCTTACCAGGGAAGCAGATGCGAAAATTCTTGGCCTTCTTAACAGTACAATACTGGGTACAAAGGGAGGCATGAGGTATCAGCTCAATAATATCGCAGACAGGATAAAAGCCTACCGAAATAAGCTCCGTTTTGTGTCATTGTATAAGAAAGAAAGGCTTACAGGAACGATAGGTTTTTCTTACAGGAAGATTCTCACCGGGGGAGAAACCTTTCACAGTTCATATCTCAGATATTTTTCCTTTATGCCGGTCTTCCAGGCTGCGCTGAATGCAAAAAAACAGACTGAGAGGAAGCGGCCCAACAGAAGGACAGAAACATGGAAGGATAAGGTGGTGGCTTTTTTCAGGAGACCCCAGATGCTCGATTTTCCAGGCTATGAAGCGGAGGATAAACATATCGTTTATGCTTACGTGGAAAGTAAGAACGAGCGATCAAAAAACTTTATACAACAGGTAGGCTTTGAACATATCAGGACCTTCCTTACCGTCGCATTCAGCCGTTTCAATCCACGCAGGTCGGATGAGGTGAAAAAACTTCAGTATGAGGACAGGGATAAAATGCAAAAACTCCTTGCCGGTTTCTATTCCGGTCACACCTTCTATTCAGACGAGTTTATTTTCAGTAATGATAAATTCTATGTTATCAGGGAGGATGATGAAATTATTGCAGGGATATCCGTCGTGCCGGCCTCATTCAGGGTTGTGGATATGCCCGGGATATGGGGCTGGGTCTTTATGAAAATACTTCCGCTAACACCCCTTTTCAGGAAAATCTTCAGACCTGAAGAACTAAGGTTCCTGGTATTTGAATCATTATACTTTACGAAAGGAAGGGAGAAAAGCCTGGAAAAACTCATGGAATCGGTTTGTGCCATCGAAGGCTATAACCTCGGGCTGATGTGGCTTGATGACAGGAGTGAAATCTACGATATGGTGAGAAAAAATATAAATATGGGAACACTCAACCGGATGCTTAATGCCAAACCCGGACTGGTTTTTGCCAGTTTCATTAATTTTACACAGGACGATAAAAAAGTATTTTATGAAAACCCGGCTTATATTTCCGGCTTCGATTTTACATGATTATTAATAAGAAGACTAAGGCTCTGCATTTGAAATACATCACTATAGCCATCCTTTCATTATTGATCCCGGCATCATGCGGCAAAAAAACAACTCCTGAAGCCGGGCTTATCGAATTAGATACACGTCCGGGGGAAAAGATTACCTTTATAAATGGTGAAAATTGAAATTATTTAAAGTGAAAAATATGAAAGCCAATATTTTATACCTCTTGATCATCCTGTCTGTCTTCCTTCCGCTGACACCTCTGGGGGCACAGGAGACACCCGGAGAAAAGGCCGAAAGGATGCAGTGGTTCAAAGAAGCTAAGCTGGGGATATTTTTACACTGGGGTATCTATGCCGTCAACGGGATAGATGAATCATGGTCATTTTATAACGGTTACATTTCCTATGATGACTATATTAAACAGCTCGATGGTTTTACAGCCTCTGAATATGACCCCCGCGAATGGGCATCCCTCATAAAGAAAAGCGGTGCACGCTATGCAGTTCTTACCAGTAAGCATCACGACGGTGTAGCCCTCTGGGATACAAGGTACGGCGATCTTAACGTGATGGATAAAACACCTGCCGGGAGAGATCTAATTGAACCCCTGGTGAAGGAGCTAAGGAAGAAAAAACTGAGAGTAGGACTCTATTATTCGCTGCTCGACTGGTCTCACCCGGACTATCCCAATTTCACAGCTGAAAGTAAAAGATATACTGACGATCCTGAAAAACAGGCTGCCTTCACAAAATTTAACCACGGGCAGATTTCAGAAATAAGCAAAAACTATACGCCCGACCTGTTCTGGTTTGACGGCGACTGGGAACAGAGTGCCGCATGGTGGAAAGCAAAGGAGATCCGGCAGATGATACTCAATGATAATCCCGGCGCTATTATTAACAGCCGGCTGCAGGGCTACGGTGATTATGAAACACCCGAACAGGGTCTGCCGGTCAGGGCCCCGGAAAGTGACTACTGGGAGCTGTGCATGACCATGAATGATTCATGGGGCTACCAGCACAACGACAATAACTATAAAAGTCCTTCACAGATCATAAGGATATTCGCCGAATGTATATCAATGGGAGGCAACCTCCTGCTGGATATAGGGCCCAAAGCCGATGGTACCATCCCCCCTGAACAGGTCAGCATACTGGAAGAACTGGGCAGGTGGACCGGCAAACACAGCGAGGCGATATATAAAAGCGGAGCAGGCCTTACCCCAAGCTACTTTTACGGCCCGTCAACACTCTCAGCCGACAGCACCAGGGTCTACCTGTTTTTTGGGGGCAAACCGGCCGGCGGACAGCTGATGCTTGAAGGTATCAGGAACAAGATCAACAGGATCTACGTGGTGGGCAACGGTACCATGCTTGAATATAAAGAGTACCTGAGACCTTACTGGAGCAATCATTCCGGACTTATCTTTATCGATGTCCCCGATGAGGTGCTGGATGACACAATGACGGTGGTATGCCTGATACTAGATGGAAAACTCGAACTATCGTTCTGAAACTTTATCAACTTTTCTATGAAATCTCTTACACTACTCCTCACAACACTCCTTTTTACCGCTAACTTACTTTGTCAACACTCCCTGGACAGGTATGTCCCGGAAACCGATCCCCTGGTGCTCGAGAAGCTGGAACAATGGCAGGACCTGAAATTCGGACTTCTTATGCACTGGGGCCCTTACAGCCAGTGGGGCATCGTTGAATCATGGTCAATATGTGCCGAAGACGAGGGCTGGTGCAGACGTAAGAATGATGATTATACCGAATATAAAAAAGAGTATGAAGATCTTCAGCTTACCTTCAACCCCGTGCGTTTTGATCCCTCAAGGTGGGCCACGGCAGCCAGGGAGGCAGGTATGAAGTATCTTGTTTTTACTACCAAGCACCATGACGGCTTCTGCATGTTCGATACCCGGGAAACAGATTATAAAATAACGGATGAGAAAACACCCTTTCATGTCAATCCGAAGTCAAACATAACAAAGGAAATCTTCGATGCCTTCAGGGCTGAAGGATTATGGACAGGTGCTTATTTCTCAAAACCCGACTGGCACAGTGAAGCTTACTGGTGGCCCAATTTCGCCACCCCCGACCGCAATGTCAATTACAGTGTTAACAACTACCCCGAACGCTGGGAGAACTTTGTGCAATTTACACACAGGCAGATAATGGAACTTATGACCGGCTATGGCAGGGTGGATATTCTCTGGCTCGATGGCGGATGGGTTAAAAAGAGAAGCCCTGAAGAAGTCAGGAAAGCGTATGAGACCATGAACATCGAAAAACCCACAAGGGTTCAGAACCAGGATATCAGGATGGATGAACTGGTTGCAGGGGCAAGGGAAAAACAACCGGGCCTCATTGTGGTCGACAGGGCTGTGTACGGAAAGAACCAGAACTATCTCACACCTGAGAATACGGTGCCGGACGAAGCCCTTCCTTATCCCTGGGAATCATGCATCATATCCGGTGGAGGATGGTCGTGGACTCCCGGTGCAAAATATATGAGCGGCAGAAAAGCCGTTCATATGCTGGTTGATATAGTGGCCAAGGGAGGTAACCTCCTTCTCAACATTGCCCCGGGACCGGATGGCGAATGGGATGACGGGGCATATGAACTGCTTGAAGAGATAGGGAAATGGATGGCTCTTAATTCAGAGGCAATTTATGGCACAAGGGAGATAGAGCCACATAAGGAAGGGAAGATATGCTATACCTCAAAGGGAGATGATACAGTGTACGCTATCTGCCTCCTGGAAGAAGGCGATAAAATACCCGGTGAGATAAGCATCAGCGGGATTGAAATAGCCCCCGGCTCAGAAATTACCCTGGTGGGAACGAAAGGAAACCTGAAATGGCAAATGGCCGGTGACGCCTGTCTGGTAAGCATCCCGGCGACAAAAGTAGCCTCTGACCTGGCCTTTGCCCTGAAAATTAAACGGTAATAGTTGTCTGGAAGTTTTGGGGCCAGGGGTTTAGGGAGCTTGGTTCATAATTCCTTACTGCTGCTTCCCCTTATCACCAGATCCGTCTTTATCACCCTCGTCTGGTAAGGACGGCTCCTGTCCTTTATCCTGTCAAGCATCAGCCGGGCAGCTTCCCTGCCCATGTCATAACCGTGCTGGTCTACGGTGGTGAGGCCGGGATCGGTAAGACCCGACAGCTGACCGTTCGTGAAACCAACAATGGCAACATCGTCCGGAACCCTGAAGCCCAGCTTCCTGACAATATTTAAAGCCTGTGCCGCGGTGAAATCATTTACACAGAAGAAAGCATCGGGCGGTGGAGTCCTCTTCATCAGGCTGGGAACAATCCATTCAGCCTCCTCCACCTGGTCACATTTGACTATGTTCTCTTCAGCAACGCTGCACTGAAATTCGTTCAGCGCACGTATGTAACCATCAATCCTGCCTTTTGTAATGGCAAGGTTAGGAGGACCCGAAAGGTGCACTATCCTCTTCCTCCCCTCAAGGATAAGGTGCTTGGTTGCCATATATGCCCCCTCCGAATCGTCCACCACAACCCTGTCACTCTCTATCTCGTCTGATACCCTGTCAAAGAAAACAAGGGGGACATTCTTGTCTTTCAGCTGGTGAAAATGTTCCATGTTGCGGCTAAGCTTTGAAATGGATATAAGGATGCCGTCAACACGGCTGTTGACAAGAGTCTGTATGCTTTTTACCTCCTTTTCGTATTCTTCGTTTGACTGGCAAATCATTACATTGTAATCATGCTCATTGGCATAATCCTCAATGCCGCTTATAACTGATGAAAAGAAATAATGGATTATCTCCGGGACAACAATGCCAAGGGTGCTGCTCTTGCCCCCTTTCAGGCTCAGGGCTATGGGATTAGGCCTGTAATTCCACCTGTCGGCCAGGCTGTTCACAAGCTTTTTCGTTTCGGGACTTATATCAGGATGATCTTTCAGGGCTCGCGATACCGTTGATGGCGATATCTGCAGTTCCCTGGCAATATCCTTTATTGTTACATTTTCCTTATTCATAATCTGTATAAATAAGACCCCTCCGTTAAAAGTACGTATTTTTTTTCTATTTCCCTTCAATCAGTTGATGGAGCTATCAACGATTTCAAACGTTTGCGGAAACGATTGCGGTAAAATACTGTAAAAGAATTGGATAGCGGAATGAAAAATACGAAATTTACGGGATAAACTGTTAATGGAAATAATTTCCATTGTTTGTCAATCATGAGTTTATTGTCAAACCGGCGTTTAAGCATATTACAAATAATTAACCTGGACCTTTTATCTACAATAATAATTTGAAATTTCTCAGAAAATGTGTAACCCGTTAATAAACCAAAATTTATGAACAGATTATTGATGCGGCGATTAATGATTCTGATCGCCGGTATAATGATGAGCGGTGCCGTTTTCGGACAGGGTATAACTGTATCCGGAACGGTTACTGATGCATTGGATGGAACCACCCTGCCAGGAGTTAACGTACTTCTTAAAGGGACAACAAGGGGTACAACAACCAATGCCGACGGAGAATACAGCATACAGGTGAGCCCTGATGCAATATTGGTATTCTCTTTTATTGGTTATGTAGAACAGGAAATTCCTGTCGATAACCGTACTACACTAAATGTCGATCTCCAGGTCGATGTAATGCAGATTGCCGAAGTCGTTTCCATAGGCTATGGCACAGTTAAGAGAGATGATGTTACCGGATCGGTTGCGGCAATCAGCTCCCGGGATTTTAACCGCGGTGCAATAACTTCAGCACAGGATTTGCTCGTGGGGAAAACAGCGGGAGTTGTTATTTCAACCTCCGATGGCGCACCTGGTAGCGGGTCCAGCATCCGCATACGTGGAGGGTCATCACTGAATGCCTCCAACGATCCTCTTATCATAATCGACGGAGTACCCATCGATAATAATAATGTGTCAGGAAGTTCCAACTTCCTCGACTTTGTCAATCCCAATGATATCGAAACATTCACCGTCCTGAAAGATGCCTCCTCAACTGCTATTTATGGTTCAAGAGCATCCAACGGTGTTATCCTTATCGAGACAAAGAAAGCCAGGGCTGGAAGCAAGCTTACTGTTAACTACGATGCCAAAACTTCAGTGGCAAATGCAATAAAGTATACTGATGTGTTTTCCGGCGATGAGATCCGGCAGCTTGCTCATGAATACATGGATATCTATGGCGCTGAAACTGTCACCCTCCTTGGTGCAGAAAATACAAACTGGCAGGATGAAATATTCCGGACGGCCGTTTCTCACGATCATAATTTAAGCCTTTCAGGATCGTATAAAGTCCTGCCCTATCGTTTCTCGGCCGGATTTACTGACCAGAATGGTATTCTTAAGAATACTGATATGCAGCGTGTAACAGGAGCGCTAAACCTTGACCCAATCTTCCTCGACGGTTCTTTAAGGGTAACCCTCAACCTGAAGGGGATGACTACAAAAAATAACTTCGGTGACAGGGGGGCTATTGGCTCAGCAGTAAACATGGACCCCACGCAACCGGTCTTCGATGGCAATCCTGACAGTGATGGTTATTACCAGTGGGCTAATTACGGCGCAAATCTCGGTACTCCCAATCCCGTCGAACAGGCCCTTGCCGTGGATAACAGATCTAATGTCAACAGGTTCCTGGGTAATGTAACATTAAATTACAGGAATCTTCTGATTGAAGGCCTGGCAGCCAACTTGAACCTGGCAACTGATTATTCCCACGGCGAAGGACATAATAACCGCCCTACTACTTCTCCTTCGGTCCTGACAAGTCCTCTCTGGGGTAGATTATCTGATTATTCCTCTACCAATAAGAATAGCCTCCTCGACCTGTATTTCAATTATGCCAGGGAGCTGCCACAGGCACAAAGCAATGTGGATCTTACTGCAGGCTATTCATGGCAGCATTTCCAGAGAGAGGGCGAAAATTATACCAGGGGCGTGGTGGATAATGAGCACCCATACCAGAAGACTGACAGTAGCTCTTATATAACAGAAAATTATCTTGTATCATTCTTCGGAAGAGGAAATTACTCATATAAGAACAGGTATCTGCTTACCGCAACGGTACGCTTCGACGGTTCTTCACGCTTTGCTGAAGGAAATAAATGGGGAGTCTTTCCTTCGGTGGCCTTCGCATGGAGGATGCATGAAGAAAAATTCCTGAGCGGCTTCACCACACTCAACGATCTTAAACTAAGACTTGGCTGGGGTATTACAGGCCAGCAGGATATCGGTAATGACTACCCGGCACAGGCCACCTATATCATTTCTTCTCCCGGTTCTTATTACCCTATAGGAGGGGAATACATACCCACACTAAGGCCCAATGCCTACGATCCTGACATAAAATGGGAGGAAACAACAACCCTCAATGCCGGGATTGACTTTGGCTTTTATAATAACAGGATATCAGGAGCTGTTGATGTCTACCTCAGGACTACCAACGACCTTCTTAACACGGTGGTCATCCCCAGTGGAAGTAACTTCTCAAACACCCTGCTCACTAACGTTGGCAGCCTTGAGAACAGGGGGCTTGAAATTACCCTGAATACTGTCCCTCTGTCAAAGAAAGACTTCTACCTGGGTATAGGCTTCAACTTTACCTATAACGTAAATGAGATTACCAAACTTCTTATATCAGAGGATCCGGATTATATAGGTATCCTCTATGGTGATGCTTTCACCGGTCAGAAACAGGTTACCAGGGTAGGCGATCCTGCCTATTCCTTCTTCCTTAATAAACAGGTGTATGACGCTGATGGAAAGCCCATAGAAGGTCTTTACGAAGACCTTTCAGGTGAAGGCGGCGTTGTAAACGGTGACAATGACGATAAGTACATATATCACAACCCGGTACCTGATTATCTTATGGGACTGACACTGCGTTTCAATTATAAGAATTTTGACGCTCTTGCTTCATCCCGTTTCAGCATTGGCAATTATGTTTACAACCAGGTTGCTGCCGGTGCCTCTTACGATCAGATGTACCAGATTGGTTACTGGAAAAATTTCACAAGGCAACTCAGTGAGACAGATTTTGTAAAACGGCAGTTTACGAGTGACTATTTTGTTGAAAATGCTTCTTACTTTAAACTGGATAACCTGAGTGTCGGATATACCGCTGAAAGGCTGTTTAAGATACTGGACGCACGGTTCAGCATAACAGCACAGAACCTTATTATAATAACCAAATACAGTGGTATCGACCCTGAAGTGCCCGGCGGAATTGATAATAATTTTTATCCCAGGCCTCGCACAATAATGTTTGGCATTAATTTAACCTATTAGTATTCGAATGATGATGAAAAAAATATTTATACTAGGAGTTTTTCTTTCAGCACTTATCATTTCTTCGTGCGTGAAAGATCTTGAGGTTACACCACAGGACCCCGACCAGATACTGGCCGGCAACCTGGGTGATAAGCCGGAATACATGCAAATGGTCCTTGGGAAGATATATGCCAGTTTTATTATATCAGGACAGGGTCCTAACGGTGGTGACGATATTGCCTCTTCCGATGGCAACTTCTTCACAACAATACGTGCTCTGTGGAATTTGCAGCAGCTACCGACCGATGAGGCTATATGTGCCTGGGGCGATGTTGGTATAGCCGACCTTAATACCCAGACATGGAGCCCTTCAAATCCCTTCCTTACGGCTCTTTTCCAGCGACTGAGCCTGAGTATTACCTATGCAAATGATTTTATTCAACTGACAAATGAGGACACCGATCCCGAGGTTCAGCGTTATAATGCCGAAGCCCGCTTTCTCAGGGCACTGGCATATTACTGGGCAATCGACCTCTTCGGTCAGTTCCCTTTTACAACCGATGAAGACGGTGTTGGTAAATTCTTCCCTGAAATACAGACCAGGCAATATATATTCAATTATATAGAATCTGAGCTTAAGGAAATCATACCCCTTCTCGGCGAACCGCCTTATTCATATCCCCAGGCTGATAAGGGAGCAGCATGGATGCTCCTTGCACGGCTCTACCTTAATGCGGAGGTATATACCGGCACACCCAGATGGGCCGATTGTAAAGCGTATTGCGATACCGTGATCGCCAGCGGAGCTTATTCCCTGGCCGATGATTACAGGCAGAATTTCAGTGCCGACAATGACGGCAACAGTAATCCCGAAATGATCTTTGCCTTTGAGCAGGATGGTGTGAATACACAGGGCTATGTCGGAACCACCTTTATAATTGAATCAAGCAGCGATGCGGTTTATATAAGGGCCGAAGACTACCATGGGCTTACCGAAAATACCAACTGGAACGGTAACAGGGCAAGAATACAGTTCCTGGATGTAATGGTTGATACCCTTGCCACCTATGGCGGACCTATTGACCCCACAGATCCTGAGTTCTCAGCCTGCCCTGACGGAAGGGTTTACCTGAAGCGCAAGAAAGCCCTCAATATCCCAAGTGCATCCTCAAGTGGTGATTATGGCGTTGGTGTCTACAAGTTCACCGCGAGGAACCACGATGGCAGCCTGCCGGCAAATTATAATCCGGCCTATGCATGCACCGATTTCCCGGTCTTCAGGCTGGCCGATGCTTATATGATGAGGGCAGAAGCCTACCATAATCTTGGCGATGACGATTCTGCAGCCGATGATATAAATGTTATAAGAACACGGGCCTATGGGAATGACAGTGGTAATATCGACCCTGAAGATGTTACTGAAGGCTTTCTGCTCGATGAACGTGCACGTGAATTCTACTACGAAGGACAGCGCCGTACCGACCTGGTCCGTTTTGGCCAGTTTACCAGCGGAACCTACGTATGGCAATGGAAAGGCGGAGTCTATGAAGGCACGGCTACAAGCAGCCACCTGGATATATACCCGATACCTGCCGATGAGGTATCTGCCAATCCGAATTATAACAATAATAACAATCCGGGTTATTAAACTCTAAAAAACATTCAGTGATGAAAAAGAACTTATATATATTAATGGCAATAGTTGGATTGACAGCCTTCTTCACCGCCTGTGAAGAAGACGGCACCAGGGTTGTTATGAGCGAGAACCCGGTGGCTCCTTCTATTGTGTCCGTGCCTGATCTGACCCTGGTAAGGTCACAGGCAAATGATACACTGGTGTTCCGTGGAACACCCGTCGACCCCGGCTTCACAGCTTCGGCAAACTACTTCCTGGAAGCCTGTCCTGCAGGGACAGGATTCAGCCAGGTGACACAGGTATGGTCCGGTGTTGATGACAGCGAAATAAAAATTACCGTGGGTAACCTTAACGGGGCCCTGAAAAAGAACTTCCCGACAGACCAGGTGTCCACGATCGATTTCCGGCTGAGGGCCGTCCTGGTAGTGGATGCAGGCACAGGCTCACCGGGAACGAGCACCAGTCCCTTTGAATACGCTTCTGCTCCCGTAACGGCAGATGTTACCGTTTACGGCCTGCCCAGGCTGGACCTCGTGAATTCAGGAAAAATACAGAAGGTTGAATCAGCTCTGGGTGACGGTAATTATTCCGGTATAGTCAAAATGAGCGTGGCAAGTCCATTCACCCTGTCTGATCCCGATAGCGGAACACAGTACGGCGGTGCAGCAGGCGTTCTGTCAGTTGACGGACCGGCAATAGTGCCACCGGCAGATGGCTACCATATCCTTGACGTTAGTGTCCCTGATATGACTTACGAGTTCGAAGCCATGATGATTGGCCTCGTAGGCTCTGCAACACCAAACGCCTGGGATTCACCTGACCAGAAAATGGAATACGATCAGAATGCGGGTACCTGGTCAATTACCCTTGAACTTATAGTAGGTGAATACAAGTTCAGATTGAATGACGGCTGGGCATGGAACCTTGGAGGAACTCCCGACAATCTTTTCCACGATGGACCAAACCTGGCAATTTCAGAAGCAGGTAACTATACGATCACCCTCACAATCACGGATTTTGAAGGGGAACTGGCAACCTGTACTATAGTTAAGAACTAAACTAAAAAGAGAAAAGATGAAAAATATATTCTTAAATAAATCTATAGTTGCCCTGGCTCTTGTGTTCGCGCTTATGATGGGATGTACAGAGGATACCGCAAATATTAAACTTGATCCTGAACTGTCTACCTCCCAGGTTGTTGGAATAGCATCTGACCGGGCAACAGTTATCGGCTTTGTTGTGGCTGAAGGACCGGGCTTCATTCAGAAAGGTATTTGCTATGATACCGAGACTGAACCCAGCATCGGGGATAATAAGGTTGAGTTTGAGGGCGAGCCTGAAGGTGCTACTTATTCTGTAACCCTCACAGGCCTTGATTTCGCAACCAAATACTATGCCCGTGCCTATGCAATTAACCACGAAACAACAATTTATGGAGAGGAACTAACTTTTACCACCCTTCCCGTGGTACCAACGGTGACAACAGCCGCCATAAGTGATACATCCTACACATCAGCCACTTCCGGTGGCGAAGTGACGGCAGCAGGCGGTGCGGATGTTACGGCTCGCGGAGTATGCTGGTCAACCAGCCCCGGCCCAACAGTGAACGATTCAAAAACAACTGACGGGGACGGACTGGGTTCCTTTACCAGTTCACTGAGCGGACTCGATGATAACACAACATATTATGTGCGTGCCTATGCCACCAACAGCGCCGGAACAGGCTACGGAGAAGAGTTGTCATTCACCACATGGAAGATTCTTACACGTACCTGGTACGTGCCGGGCAACTATGTTGCAGCGAGCTATCCCCTGGAAGGCTATGCCGACTGGAATCCCGGAGAGTCACCACAGGTGAAGAGCGGAATGGATGCTCCTGATAACCTGGAAGGCTATGTCTATATGGCCGGTACCGACAATTACTGGAAGTTCGCAAGCCAGCCCAACTGGGACGGTCCTAACTATGGCGATGGCGGTCCGGGCATCCTTAGCGAAGCAGGCGGTGATATTTTGCTGCCCGCAGGATACTACTTCCTCCAGGTTGATGCAGCTGCACTTACCTATAGCGCAGTGGCAACTGAATGGGGTGTAACAGGCGATGCAACACCACTGGGATGGGGAGATAAAACACCCCTTACCTATCAGCCGGAGCTGATGGCCTGGAAAGGTGCGGTGCACCTCACTGCTGCTGAAATGAAGTTCAGAGCTAATGACAACTGGGATTATAACTACGGCAGCACAGCCGGGAATGACACCCTGGATGCTGGAGGTACCAACATAGCCATAGACCGTGAAGGCGACTACGCCATCACCCTCGACCTCAGCAAGCCGCTGCAGTATACTTACAGAGCCGATATGTGGAGCTTAATAGGTGATGCTCCTCCGGGAACATGGGATACGGATACTGATCTGACCTGGGACACGGTCAATGAGGTATTCACAGTTACCGTCGACCTGGAAGTGGGTGAGATGAAATTCAGGGCTAACCATGCCTGGGACTATAACCTGGGAGGTGATCTTAATGCCCTAACACCGGGTGGAGATAATATCGCCGTCACAACAGCCGGTAACTATACAATAACACTCGACCCATGGAATTTTGTAGCAACAATAAGCATGAATTAACAATAGTATTAATTGAGGGTTCAGAGTATGAGTGAGATAAAACCTCTCCTGTGAAGTAGGAGAGGTTTTTCTTATTTTTACCTTTGGAATAAAGTTTGATATTTATATCCTTTACTATCTATGAACAGAATATTACTTTTAATGACAGCTCTTATGTTTTCCACGGCAGGTCTCGCCCAGATCGACAGGATTCTACATATCTACCCGTTCAGTCTTTTGTTACCTGTCCGGGGCTCATTGCATATTCAGTTGGACTCATTCCAAATTGTTTTGAAAATGATCGGCTAAAGTACGATTGCGAACTGAATCCAACACTTTCAGATATATCTCTTATACTCAAATTGTTCTGTAATAGAAGCTCAGCAGCTTTTTTTAAACGACATATTTTAATTAAATCGTTAGGAGTTAAATCTGACACCGCTTTTATTTTACGATAAAGTGTTGGTCGGCTCATATTCATTTCTTCTGCAAGCATTTCTACATCTAAACTAGCATTTGAAATATTCTTAATAATAATATCGTTCAGATTCCCCAAAAACATTTCATCAGCCTTGGTATGTGCAATTGATTTTAGATTCGCAAGTGGCGAATTAAAATAATAATAGCGTATATTGTTTCTATTGTTTATCAGGTTAGTTATCTGGGCAAGTAAAATATCAATCGAAAATGGTTTTTCAATATACGCGTCTGCACCTAGCTCCAAACCTTCCAGGCGGGATTGTTGAGTGTTTTTTGCAGTAAGTAAAATTACTGGAACATGACTGTAATTCAGATCGGTTTTCACTCTCTTCAGCAGTTCGAATCCATCCATGACCGGCATCATAATGTCGCTCACGAGTAATTGAACACTAAAATCACTCATAATGTGTAAGGCCTCCTCACCATTTGATGCAGTTAATACATTATACATTGTGTTGATTTCGTTACCAATGAAATTTTGCATTTCCTCATAATCGTCCACTATCAAAATACTAGGCCGGGAATTATCAAAGTTATATTCTTGCTGAGCTTTTGAAATTAACTTATCGGCTTCTAAAGCATCCTCTTTAAGAATGATTGGATTCTCCTGGTTAATTGGTAGTTGCAATCGAAAAGTGATGAGATCCCTATCCGTATCAAGTAATGTTAAAGTACCCTGGTGCATTTCTGCCAGGGATCTTGCCAGAGGGAGGCCCAGGCCGGTACCTGCTTTAAACTCAGAATTCTCACCTCTGAAGAATGGTTCAAATATTTTATCCTGATTAGCTTTAGGAATCTGTTGGCCATCATTGATTACCTCAATCTCAAAATAGTCTTTCCCTTCATCATAATTAAAGGAAACATGGATATAAGACTTAGCATATTTAATTGAATTGAGTAAGAGGTTACTTAAAATCTTAACAAAGGCATCTTCATCAACACAAACATATAATTCCTTTTTATTTGCGGTAATATTAAAGCTTAATTTATTTTGTTCAGCAGCATTTTTAAACCGGTTACAATTTTCATATAACAGGGATATTATATCTGTTTTTACATAGCTTAACCGGTATCCCTGAAGTTCCGTTTTTCGGAAATCAAGCAACTGATCAACTAATTTCAGTAAGCGATTGGTATTTTTTTCAACAATAGAAATATAATTTTTTGTACCCGGCGGCAGTTCTTTGTTTTTAATCATTTTCTCGACAGAGCCTGTGATCAAAGTAAGGGGAGTCCTAATTTCATGTGCCACATTCACAAAGAAATTTATTTTTGATTGGTGCAGTTCTTTTTCCTTTCTGTATTCCAGTTGCTTAACACTCTGTTCAATCTTTTTCTTATTCTTCGTCCTTAGTGTTTTAATAATTATTATTGATATCCCAATAAATATTAACAGGTATAATAACATTGCCACTTTTGACAGCCACCATGGAGGAAGGACTGTAATTCTCAATGTTGCAGGAGTTTCATACCATTCGCCTGCCAAATTTGAACCCTTAACCTTAAAAATATAATCCCCAGGAGGAATTTTAGTAAAATAGGCAGTCTGAATATCATTCAGATAAATCCATTTGTTATCTAATCCCTCCATATAAAATGCATACTTATTTACCGATGGTGAAATAAAACTAAGCGCGGAAAAATTAATACTAAATGTGGATTGACTGTTTTTTAATTTAACCTCATCGGAGAAAGAGATCGGGATGACAGTATTCTCAGTATTGACAGTCCGATCAAAAACTGTCATATTTGTTAGATATACCCTTACTTCTTTATCAAAATTGTTAATATCCTCCGGATAAAAACTTATCAGGCCTTTCACCATCCCAAAATACATTTTCCCATTCTTATCCTTCCATGATGAATTGTAATTGAACTGATTTGTAATTAAACCGTGTTCTTTTTTGTATATTTTTATCTTATTTGTCTCAGGGTTGAGACAAACCAATCCATTGGTGGTACTTACCCATATATTGTTTAACTCATCTGACAGAATGCGAAATGTAATATTGCTGGGCATACCGTTCTCAACAGTATAGCGTGTTATCTTATTGTTTTGGCGATTATACTTTTTTAAACCTTCCTGCGTAGCAAACCAAAGATTGTGATCAATATCCTCAAAGATATCATTTATTGTATTACTGTTATTCGTGGGAATCGTATCATGATGGAATAAGCCACCTGTTCCATCAACCGGGTTGTAGTAATACAAACCCCTGTTGAAGGTCCCGGCCCATACAATTCCTGTATGGTCTTCCAGAATGCTCTGGATCCTTATATTCCCCGGAAATTCTGGCATTTGCTCAAACCGGTCAGTAGACTTGTTATAAATATACATTCCCCGGGACGTTCCAATTAATATCATCCCACCTGGTAACTTTTTCATGATTACAATGTTCACATTATCTCCTACCTGATAATTTTTAATCACCTGCCCACCAGGGATATCGATCAAATCTACATTCCCGGTTATTGAGCCAACCAATAACTTATCACCATCGGCAACCAATCCATGTATATTTCTGTGAGAAATACTATGTTCTCCAATTTGCGTGGTATACTGAGTGTATTCATTTTTATGGGGATCCAATTTATTTAATCCTTCATCTTCTGTTGCTATCCATAAATTATCATACTGATCCACAATTATATCGTGTACAATGTCACCTTTTAGCGTATTATTACCAGGATAGGCATAATACTTCTGAAATGGTTGAACTGGAGTATAATAATTTATTCCGCCTGAATATGTGCCAATCCAGATGCCATTTTCCTTGTCCTTAAACAGGGTGGTTAAAAGGTTAGTTGACAGGGAATATTGATCCTGTTGCCTTCTGTTGTGTAGAATACATGTATCTTTTTGCATATCATACATATAGAGACCGATCTCTGATGCTATCCACACCTCGGAAGGGGATACCTGAACAAATCCGTTGATATTAATCTCTTCATGTTCAATCTCATTAATCATTATGTCTTTATAAGTATTCGTTTGAATATCAAATAATTTTGCCCCATGAGTCGTAGAGCCTATAAATAATTTGTCCCCCGTTGTTAATTGATAAATATTTGTAAGGTTCTTCAATTTATAGCCTGGTGAATTTGAGAATAAATCAATGCCCTGGAATTCTCCACTTGAGATATCAAACTTATAAAGCATCCCGTTTGATAAAACAAGCCAGATATTCTCTGAATAGGCATAACAAAATGATCTGAGATTTCCGTTATCAGGAATAGTATATGTATGGTAATCATCGAGATTCACATTATACTTCACCAGCCTGCCATCAAGGATAAGCCACAGATTATCAGAGGAATCAAAAACAAGATTATCTGCTCTCATATCCTTACAGAAAGGTATCACGTCAAAATTTTCTTTTTCTTCATTGTATTTATATACACCCATAAATGTAGCTATCCATAATGTCCCTTTGCTATCGAGGGCCAAATCAGTAATCCAATCATTTCCGATTGATTTTGGCGCTTCATCAGTATCCTGGAAGGTCCTGAATGAATAACCATCGAAACGGTTCAGACCATCACGTGTCCCTATCCATATAAAACCATGATAATCCTGGATACAACATGTAACATTATTATTACTTAATCCATCTTCTACCAGATATTGCCTGAAATAATAATTCTGAGCTGATATAGTTGAACTAATTAATATGAAAATGGAACCTATAAGAATTTTACATTGCCTCATTTCATTTTTTCTAATGTTATTAACCCTAAAGGCTATCTTGTTTGAAGATTATGACTTTAAAAGTAATCACAGTTTTAATAATTCTTATAAAAACGAAAGTACTTTTAAAATCCAATTATAAAAAACCATCCGGTTTTGTATAATTAAAGATATTTGTCGGCTAATCTTATTATAACACTCATTTACTGTATGTTACCTATGTATATTCTCAACATCATTTAAAGCTAATAAGTAACCTCATTATGATTTTGAAATATCCTCTCAATAATATTCACTAATGAATCATTCACCAAAAAATATGGACAATATGATAAGAAATGAAAAAAGAATGATAAAAACATAATAATACGCATAAACATAAGCTAACTACATTTGAAGTGAAATGTTCTTTTTACTAAGCAACTAAAAAATGCATACAATCAGATATTCGATTCAATCATTATCAGGCTTGTTTGCAGTATGAGGTTAAAAAGTTCTCAACCCAAAAACTTAAATTTATGAAAAAACTACGAAAGCTAAAGGCTCTGTCAATTTTACCCTATTCTAAAGAGATGCCTTTAAAAAGAATCTTCAGTATTGGATTTTTAACGGTACTGTCCTTGCTCCTGTATCAGTCAGATATTTTAGCAAATAAATTGCCACCTACTCTGCAAGAAGAAAATTTTGATTCTTTGGAAGAGGTAATGAGTGCTCTGCCGCAGCAAGCAATTACAGTATCAGGGAAAGTGACCGACAGTTCCGGTGAACCACTCCCGGGTGTCACAGTTATTATTAAAGGTACAACAATAGGTACAAGTTCAAATGTTGACGGTAATTATTCATTACCCGGTGTACCTGAGGATGCAGTTCTACAATTTTCTTTTATAGGGATGAAAACGCAAGAAATAGCTGTCAATGGCCGTACCAGCATTAATGTAACAATGGAGATAGAGACTATTGGAATTGACGAGGTTGTGACTGTTGGTTACGGTACCTTAAGCAGAAAGGAAATTTCCAGCTCCATTGTTAATGTAAACAAGGAAGACTTTCAGAAAGGAGCTGTAGCAGATCCAATGGAATTAATTGTTGGTAAGGTTGCCGGATTGGTTATTGATGGCTCTTCCGCTTCTCCCCATTCAACATCCAATTATCAGATTAGGGGTGCAACATCAATCACTGCCGGTAATTCACCACTTGTAGTAATAGATGGTATAGCAGGGGGAAATATGAATAATATTGCACCCCAGGATATTGAATCTATAACTATATTGAAAGATGGGGCATCTGCAGCAATCTATGGTACACGCGGTGCCAATGGTGTAATTCTCATTACTACAAAACAGGGTGCTTCAGGAGTTCCAGGAACATTTGATGTAACATATGATAGCTATTTTGCTGTTAACCTGATGCATAAACTTCCTGAAACACTGGGGTACGATGAGTTTCTTGAAAGAGACAGAGGTGTAGACTACGGCGCTCAAGATGATTGGCTGGGTGAATTAAAACGTGATTTCTCTTATGATAATAACCAGTATCTTTCGATTACCGGTTCCACTACCGACAGCAGGTATAACATATCATTAAACTATATTGACAGGACAGGTCTGGATATAGCAAATGAGCAACAACAGTACAGTGCCCGTATGGCTTTCTCTCAAAAGGCACTCAACAATTTGGTGGAATTAAGTACTACATTTAATGTAAGAGGAGTCGATGCTGCTACCGGTTCAGGTAATATTGCCAGTACGGTTACAATGAACCCGACCATCCCTATCTGGAATGAAGATGGTACTTATTATCACCCGACAACAAGTACTGGAGCTACAAATGCTGTTGAAAATGCCAAAGATGTTACCGACGGTAATAACAGATTGTACGTTTTAGGAACCGTGGGCTTGAAGCTTAATATAATTAACAAGGAAAATCAGACTCTAAATACTGCAGCTAATTATACTATTGATTTTAATAATAGTAAGCCATATTACTATCTGCCATCCACCCATGCCACTTCGGAATGGAATGGTTATGCCGGGCGAGCAAGTCTCAGTCATAACAGGTACTGGCTTAAGCAGTTTGAATGGACTGTAAACTATATTTTGGATAAAGCAGATCATCTCTTGAGAGCAGTTGCCGGATATTCATTTGCAGAAGATTTCTCAGAATACATGTCAATGTCTAACTATGATTTCCCATTTGACACTTTCCTGTATCATGATATAGGTTCAGGGTCTTATCTTTCAAGTGGAGAGGCTTCTATGTCATCAGGTAAAGAATCATCGCGTTTAGTGGCATTGTTTGGCAGAGTTAATTATTCCTGGAGGAGCCTGCTTACTGTAACAGCTTCTTTGCGATATGAAGGTAGTTCCCGATTTGGTGCCAACAATAAATGGGGATATTTCCCTGCCATTTCCGGTGCCTGGGAAATGACTAATATGCCATTTATGTCTAATTTATCAGATGTGTTTAGCAGTCTAAGGTTACGTGCTTCATACGGTGTCACGGGTCGCAGAGCAGGTAGTAATTATCAGTCAATTCAAACTTACAGGTCAAGAAATCAGTACTTTATAGATGGTAATTGGGTGTTGGGATATGCGCCGAGTAAAAATGCAAACCGTGATTTACAATGGGAACTTGGTGTTGCTACTGATATAGGTATTGATTTTGATATGTTTAATCGACTGCGCGGATCTATCGAATATTTTGACCGCCGTTCCGAAGACTTATTATACACCTACACAGCACCCCAACCGCCTTTCTTGTATTCATCGATTCTGGTAAACCTGGGATCGACTAAAAACACGGGGATAGAAGTATCCCTTGAGGGTGATATAATTAAAGGGAAAGATGTTTCTTGGGTAATGAGCGGAATCTATTCTTATGGAACGACAATTCTTACTAAACTTTCAAATGATGTCTATCAGGCATCATATCTCGATTTATACCGTAGAGGAGGCCTCGGGACCTCCGAGTATTACTTCAGGATTGAAGAAGGGGGAAAAATAGGACAGGTTTATGGTTATGAACATGCCGGAATAGACGAAAATGGAGAATTGCTGGTTTATAACGTAGATGGTGAACCCATCCCAAAAACAGCCGCCGACAATTCGGATAAGAGGTATATAGGTAACACTGCACCAAAGCACTTCTTCTCATGGAATAACGCAGTCAGGTACAAGAACTGGGACTTAAGTGTAACCTGTCGTGGTGCCGCTGGTATGGATATGTGGAATGGTCAATTGTTTAGCATTGGTCTGAAAGGTTCCACTGCACAAAATGTGTTAAGAACGGCATATACCACATATGACCATATAAATTCTGACGGTGCTATTCTATCCTCATTCTTTCTTGAAAATGGTGCCTGGTTTAAGATCGACAGGGTTACAATCGGATACAATATCCCATTTGAAAACAAGACCTATGTAAAGAGCATGTACTGGTATTTTTCAGTGAATAACTTACATACATTTACTGGTTTTACAGGAGTGGATCCCTCAACAGTAACTTCAATCGGTTTAACACCCGGTATCTCTGGAACTACTACTTTAAGTACCAGCCAGGTTACTTTAGGCACTACTATTAAATTTTAATAATGATATTAACCATTTTTAGGAAATTATTATGAAAAAGATAAAATCATTATACACTATTATACTTATAAGTATATTTTTAACAGGTTGTTTTGATCTTGAAGAAAGACCATACAATCAACTCTCTCCTGAGAATTTTTATACCGATGAGGGTTCAATTCAATCTGCAGTTGCGGCTATATATGCTCAGGAAATGTTAGACGTATCGGAATTCTACTGGTATATGCAGGAATTTTCGGCCGACCAAATTGCCTGGAGAACATGGAATGGTGGTAACTGGGGCTGGGATGAAGCCTATAAATATGTTCTTTCAACTCACACATGGGATTCAGAATCGACAGTGATCAGAGTAACATGGGAAAGAGGTTGGACAGCAATTGGTATGTGCAACAACGTTATATTTGACCTTGAAAATTTAGATCCAGCCAGTGTGGGAATGACTGAAGCAGGGATCGAGGCATATATAGCCGAGGTGAGAACATTCCGTGCTTACTGTTACTACAATATTTATGAAATCTGGGGTGGTGTATTACCGCTGAGCACAGGGGTTTCAACTGATGAGATACCCGGAAGTGTTTCTGATGATTTCGAAGAGGGATGTCAAATAATCTATGATTTTATCATAAATGAACTTGATGAAACAATTAATCTACTTCCCCAGAATAAAGTTAACAGGATGAATCAGGCAACAAACCGTATGATCAAAATGAGAATGTTGCTCAATGCAAATATTTTTATAGGGGTTGAAAAATTTACCGAATGCGCTGCCCTTGCCCAGGACATTATTGATGGAGTTTATGGAGGCTACCAGATTGCTCCCACATACCAGGAAATTTATGCGCCTGATAATACCAGTTGCAGCGAAGTTATTTTTGCATATTCGAGCGACGCTGCTCATCATAATGTAGGGTGGATACGCAACATGCCCTTCCTCCCTTACCGCATTAGCTATTACCTTGATTATACTCCACCAAACTCTGGATGGAACTGCACCTGCCTGGCTCCGTCATTTGATAACTCAGCAAATTTCTATGATGGTGCGGATGATGAAGAGGCAACCTGTTTTTTAGATCCTCCATATAACGACAAACTGGGAGCTGTCTATCAGCGATTCAACCCGAAAGATATTCGTCGGCAGAATTATTATGCAGACAATACCGGTTATTATGTAGGACAGTTTTTAAAAGGAGTTATGAGACACAGTTACGGAACAGGCGACACAATTTTAGCTGATGCAGACCGCAACAGACAACCCCTGATTTTCGTTGACCAGGTTGGTACTTTCCTGAACCGGGGCCGGGATCTTGAAACAGTTATGTCTCCTCGATGGGGGGAAACTAATTCAGGCATACGCTCTATAAAGTATCCATTCTATCCTGAAGAAATGGGTATTGACTTTCGTGAACCTGACGTTGTAGAATTTCGTTTGGCTGAAGTGTACTATACACTTGCCGAGTGCAAACTGCGTGCAGGAGATGTTGGAGGCGCAAGAGATCTGGTAAACGATGTCCGTGAACGCTACTTTTCAACTGAGGATTGGACCACAGCAAGAGACGAGTTAAGCCGTGGTTTTACTAGTTTTGATCTGGATTGGATGCTTAGCGAATGGGGTATTGAATTCCTGGATGAAGGACGTCGCCGTCGTACCGATCTGAGACGTTTTGACAAATTCACACAGGGCCAGTGGTGGTTCTTCGGTCGTGCAACTGATGAAGGAGTGAGTTTGCCAGCAACCCGTGACCGTAAGTACGAGTGGTTCCCTCTTCCTGAAAAAGCTCTTAGTGTAAATCCGGGTTTGAAACAAAACCCATATTATTAGTAGGTTACCTTGTATTGATTCCAGGGGAAAAATATTCTCACTGAAAATGGAAAAATCGTATACAAGGAGTAATTAGGTTACACATTCGATAAATCCCCCGGTTTATCTGGGGGATTTATTTTTCACGTAATAAGAAACCAGGCTATTGTTAAGCTATTATTCGCTTCGTCAGGAATTATATAAAAATATAAATATTTAAATAATCATACATTAAGAATAATACAATGATACCAGCCTTTAAAAGAACAACAACGATTTTGAAAAGGTTTGTTTTCACCGCTACCTTATTATTAGGTTGCAAAGTGAGTTTATTGGCGGTAGATATTACCCATGTTGATCCTTCGTTCTGGTGGGTTGGCATGAAGAATACCGAATTGCAGATACTGGTGAATGGTGACAACATAGCCAACTCAAAAATTAATATCGATTATCCGGGCGTTAACATTAAAGAAGTAGTGAGTGTTGAAAATAAGAATTATTTATTTATATATCTCCATATCAGCAGATCTGCCAAACCCGGAATTATAAATATCGAATTTGTCGATGGCACCGGAAAAATGGTTCATCCTTTTGAATTAAAAGAACGTAACCCCAAACCAGGTGCAATGGGGTTTTCACCTGCTGATGTACTTTATTTGATTACACCTGACCGTTTTGCCAATGGTGATCTTTCCAATGACAACCTGGAAGGTGCACAGGCGAACAGGGAAGGTGCTTGGGGACGTCACGGAGGCGATATTAAAGGTATTATCAATCATTTAGATTATTTACAGGATCTGGGAATCTCAACAATATGGTTGAATCCGGTGCAAAAAAACGGACCAAGGTCATATCATGGTTACGCAATCAGCGATTTTTATAAGGTAGACCCACGTTATGGAACTGATGAAGAATATATTGAAATGATTGATAAAGCACATGAACGTGGTATGAAAGTAGTGATGGATATGATCTTTAATCATTGTGGTGCGGATCACTGGTGGATGGAGGATCTACCCACCGGTGATTGGCTAAATAATAATAATACATATGTACAAACTTCTCATAATAAATGGAGTATTCCTGATATCCATGCCCCTGAATCAGAAAGAAAACGTTTTGCTGACGGATGGTTTACCAGAAGGATGCCCGATCTTAATCAAACAAACAGACATCTCGCCACCTATCTGATTCAAACCAGTATATGGTGGATTGAACATACACGAATTGATGGTATTCGTCAGGATACTCATCCTTATGCTGATTATGATTTTATGGCAAGGTGGTGTAAGGAAGTTACAGATGAATATCCTGATTTTAATATCGTAGGTGAATCATGGTATCCCTCCGGTCCCGGATTTTCAGCCTGGTGGCAGGGCAATTCCAAAGTCAGCGATTTAAATTCTCACCTGA
Organism: Bacteroidales bacterium; assembly: GCA_032260385.1. GTDB lineage: Bacteria > Bacteroidota > Bacteroidia > Bacteroidales > VadinHA17 > UBA9300. Next base: position 32,993 of record JAVVEL010000018.1, read on the forward strand.
AAACTGTTATGGATTTTAACCTGACCTTCATCTGTCAGACCGCTTTTGCAGAAGAAAATGATCCTAGTGACGGTAAATCAAAAGGATTGTTCAGGATATACGAGTCTTTAGCCCAGGATTTCTTATACAGGGACACAGAAAATATACTTGTTTTCCTCGACAACCATGATCTGGGACGTTTCTCCTTAAGGGAAGATCCTGATTTGTCCAAATACAAACAAGGGATCGCGTTCATCTTAACCACACGGGGAATTCCACAGTTATATTATGGTACCGAAATATTGATGACTGGCACAAAAGAGGAAGGGGATGGTGTTATCCGCACAGATTTTCCGGGTGGTTGGGAAGGAGATCCGCTTAATGCGTTCACAGCAGAAGGACGTACTTCAGAACAGAATGAAGCATGGAATTATATGCAGAAGCTTCTCAAGTGGAGAAAAAACAATAAAGCGATTACTGAAGGTAAATTAATACATTACTCACCCGGAAACGATGATTGTTATGTTTACGCAAGAATAAAAGATGACAGGACCACACTGGTAATTTTAAACGGAGGAGACAAAGAACAGCAACTTGGGATGGATCGTTATAGTGAAGTTATTGGCTCTTATACCAGGGGCGTGGACGTAATAACAGAAGAGGTTCTTGATTTAAAATCTCATATCAATGTTCCTGCAAGGGGAGTATATGTGATGGAACTAAGATAATAATTCGAGACACTTAATACTTATAAGCTATGAAATCAATTTTCAACATTTTAAAGTTCTCCATAGTCCTGATGTCCATATTCAATATGGTGAATGCACAGACTAATCAAAATGTGAGCAGTTGGCCCCATGGAATAACCTATGAAATATTTGTTCAGTCTTTCGCTGATTCAGATGGTGATGGCATTGGCGACATTAACGGTATGACATCAAAATTGGATTATCTGCAGGATCTGGGGATTGAAGGGATCTGGTTAATGCCAATAGGTCCTTCAGATACTTATCATAAGTATAACGTCGATGACTATTATGATATTCATCCTGACTATGGGACCCTGGATGATTTTAAAAGGTTTGTAGATGAAGCTCACAAAAGAGGTATCCACGTAGTAATAGATTTGGTCATTAATCATTCAGGCTATAATAATATCTGGTTTCAGGAAGCATTGAAGGACCAAAACAGTAAATACTGGGATTACTATGTATGGGCTCATAAAGACGATCCGAAGGCTCAACCACCGGTTTCTGATGATGGCAATAGAAGAAGAAGGCGAAGCAACTGGAATACAGTGGAAGGAAGCGATTATCTGTATTTTGCACATTTTGGCAGGAACATGCCTGATCTGAATTACGACAATCCCTTATTACAGCAGGAAATGTTCAAAGCAGGTAAGTTCTGGCTGGAAGAAATAGGTGTTGATGGTTTCAGACTGGATGCGGCAAGGCATATATTCCCGGATAACAGGGCTTTCGACAACCATGCATGGTGGGAATATTTTTTACAGGAGATGAAAAAAGTTAAGGAAGATGTTTACATTGTCGGTGAAGTATGGGCAAGTTCTGATATAGTGGCACCATATTTAAAAGGTATACCTGCATTATTCAATTTTGATATGGGTAGTGCCATAATTGAGGCAGTTAATGAAGAAAATGCAAATGGTCTGATAGAAAAGCATAAAGGAATAATTGATTTTTACACAACTGTTAATCCTGACTATGTTGACTGCACATTTTTAACCAATCATGATCAGAATCGAATATTAAGCAGTGTCGATGACAATATTGATAAAGCCAAAATAGCTGCAGCTCTTTTATTTACCCTTCCAGGATCTCCCTATATATATTATGGCGAAGAAATTGGTATGCTAGGTAAAAAACCAGACCAGATGATCAGAGAGCCTTATATCTGGAATACAGCCTCAAAAGATAAGTACAGAACATCCTGGGAAGAGCCCGAATATTCCCTGGAATCTACCGTTGTTCCAATGGAAGTCCAGGAAATGGATACAAAATCCATTTTAAACCACTACAAATCACTGATTGATCTCAGGAACCGCAGTTCTGCACTAACCTATGGCAGACTGGAATATGTTGACGCTCCCGGTAATCCTGCAATCTGTACTTTTATAAGAACGGATGATCAAGAGTCTCTTCTTGTAATTCATAATCTGTCTGATGAAAAACAGGTATTCAATGTTACATCAAAATTACAGGAGTATAACAAGCTGTATTACGCTAACAATGATGGAGGGATAAACAAAAGACTGGTTGAGATTCCTGAATATTCAACAGTAATCCTGAAGAAATAGTTTTAATTATATACCGGTATTAATATCTGACAGATAAATAATTTATTACCTAATTGTTATGAAAAATATCGCTTCAGCATTAATTATTACAGTTTTATTTATCATTGGTTTGACTGCTTGTTTGGACCAATCCAATAATAATGTAAGAGGAAAAGTATTATCTGATACAAATTCAGATATAGTCACTTACCCGGCAGCTCCCGGACTTGAAACCAGTCCTGATTTTTCAGTAAATATTAATGGCGCCGATGTCTGGACACAAAGATTAGGCGATGGTGGAATGGAAGATCTTAATGTAACAAGGTATGCCTGTTCAGGTGCACATATAATAAAGATAGTCGCTCCCACTGATATCAGGAATTATGTGATACGCCCTAAGAGTTTAAAGGTAGAGTCAAAAGTACGGGGTAATGAACTAAGCTTTTCCATTCCTGGTCCGCAAAAATTATACATAGAAATAGATAGCCTGCCCCATCTGGCCATTTTTGCTGATCCTCTGGAGACAGATCCGCCAGAGAAAGACGACCCAGGCGTAATGTATTTTGCTCCAGGCACCTATGAAAAAGATGTAATTAACCTGGAAAGCAACCAGACAATTTATATTGCTGCAGGTGCAATTGTACATTCAAATATCAGGGGCAAGGATCTTCAAAAGGTAAAAATCAAGGGTCGGGGAATTCTGCACGGTAACATAAGGATCTCTGGCACCTCAAATCTTGAAGTATCAGATCTTTTTATATATCACGATAGCAGGGGATGGACAAACACTCTTACTAATTGCCCCCACAGCGTTTACCGTAATGTCAAAGTCTTCTCGTTTAAAACAATATGGGGGGTTGATGGGATTAATCCCGTGTCATGTACCGATTTTCTTATCGATGATTGTTTTGTGCGCACACGCGATGACTGCATCTCAATAAAATCGCAAAATAAGGATATAAAAACAGACTCCATAACTGTAAAGAATTGTCTCTTAGTGGGCTGGCAGCACGCTGACGGTGTAACTCTAGGTTTTAATATTGACGGCCTAATGCAAAACATTCTAGTAAAGAATTGCGATATTCTTTATGCGAGGGGGCAGGGACATACGGGTGGTCATGCCGCATTCAGCATAGTATGTGATAATACCGGTGACGTTAGAAATATTCGTTTTGAAGACATAAGGGTGGAAGAAAACATTGAGATTAAGAACCTTGAACTTATTGTTACTGAAGGGCAACGTTATGGAACAAATAATACTCCGGGGCATATTCAAGGGGTTTATTTAAAAAACATCCATTGGGAAAATGAGGACAAACCATTTGTAATTGCCGGAATTCCTTTTAACAACCATATTGTTGAAGACGTGACGTTCGATAACTGTTATGTTGGTAACAAGCTTCTTACAAGCATTAATGATGCTGATTTCCAGGTTGAATTTGCAAAAGATATAAAATTTGTCAAGTAATATGAATCAAATCGCAAAGCAAATGAAAAACATAATCCTTATATTTTCTCTAACTATATCTTATTTATTAATAATTTCCTGTGACTACAGTGAAAGACCTGAAGGTAGTGTCCCAAACCAGGATGTGCTCGTTCAACATGGAATACCATTCAAGAATGTCCCCGATCCCCGCGATGTAACGATGTACCAGGTAAATATCAGAACCTTTAGCAAGGAAGGGAATTTTGAAGGTGTAACCAGTAGGCTGGATTCTATCAAAGCACTTGGTTGTAATGTGATATACCTGATGCCAATATATCCGGTCGGAGAACTTAAAGCAATAAATTCACCTTATTGCATTAAAGAATATACCGAGGTTAACAAGGAATTCGGATCCCTGGAAGATTTGCGTATCCTGGTAGAGAAAGCACATAGCAAAAACATGGCTGTAATACTTGACTGGGTTGCAAATCATACTTCATATGATAATTCATGGACTAAAAATAAATCGTGGTATTTACTGGATTCCCTGGGTAAGATTATCAGCCCTCCGGGGATGGGATGGAATGATGTAGCACAGTTAAATTTTTCTAACCAGGACATGCGGGATGAAATGATTAAATCAATGAAATATTGGATTCTTGCAGCCAATGTTGACGGATTTCGTTGCGACTATGCAGATGGACCACCGTATGAGTTCTGGAAGCAGGCTCTTGACACCCTCCGAAATATTCCGGATCATAAATTACTAATGATGGCTGAAGGCAGGAGAAGCGATCATTATAAAGCTGGATTTGATTTTACTTTTGGATTCAGATTTTTCAGCACATTAAAACGAATTTTTGAGAGAGGTCGTTCTGTTAAATCTATTGAAGAACTAAATATTTCTGATTATGAAGGCGCTACAGAAGGACAACAAATAATCAGGTACACCTCCAACCACGATGTGAACAGTTCCGACGGTACTCCACTGGATTTATTTGGTGGTGAAAAAGGTTCGATGGCAGCTTTTCTTATTGCAGCATATATGAAAAGTGTTCCAATGATTTATAACGGGCAGGAAGTAGGTACTCCCTACCGCTTGACTTTCCCCTTTACTTCAACAACAATTGATTGGAGCCTCAACCCGGATTTAACAGCTGCGTATAAGAAAATTATTGCATTTCGAAATGAGAGTGTGCCAATAAGACGGGGTGATTTAACTTCTTTTTGTACCGATGATATTTGTGCTTTTATTAAAGAGTATGATGAGGAGGAAGTTCTGGTAATTATTAATTGCAGAGATGAAGAGGTGGATCTCAGCCTGAAAACTGAATTCATAAATACGACATGGACCGATGCAATGAACGAAAGTACAATTCAATTACCTGAAAAAATATCATTTGAACCATATGAGTATCTGGTTCTGAAGAAGTAAAAATTCAAAATAAGGAAGCAAAATACATCAGTTCTCATATGAAAATCAGTACTATTCTCATAATAAGCATAATTCTGCTTGTTCCAGGAATATCATATTCTCAATCATCTTTTCTGGCGGAAGATGGAATAGCAGTTTTTTATCCTACTGAATTTGACTCAACCCAAACGCTACCATCCATAATAATTGAAAAGGAATTGTTGCCCCGTGAAGCCCTGCCCTCAAGCTGGGAGATAATACCGGATTTTTCGGTTAATGAAGATAAATCACTTGTTGAGATATCTTACGGACCTGATGTCGATTTGTATGGAACAGGTGAAGTAACAGGCTCATTGAGAAGGAATGACACTGAAATAGAACTCTGGAACACAGACAACTATGGTTACAGAAAGGCACAAGGGAAACGACTCTACCAATCTCACCCCTGGATTATGGGTGTACGTAAGGATGGTTCGGCTTTCGGGATCATTGCCGATAATACCTGGAAGCAATCCTTTAATCTGAAAAATCCCATTACAATAAGCTCAGACGGTCCTCCTTTCCGTGTTATAATAATTGAAAGGGAAACACCACAGGAATTGTTAAAAACACTGGCTGAATTGACAGGTAAGATAGAAATGCCTCCGATATGGGCTTTAGGTTATCAGCAATGTCGATTTTCATATTTCCCCGACACAAAGGTAAGAGAAGTAGCTTATGAATTTCGGAAGAGAAAAATTCCCTGTGATGTAATATGGGTGGACATAGATTATATGGATAATTTTAAAGTATTTACATTCCATCCCGAGCGTTTCCCTGATCCTGACGGTTTAAATCACTATTTGCATTCCCTAAATATTAAATCAGTATGGATGATCGACCCGGGTGTAAAAAAAGAGGATGGGTACATTGTATACGAAGAGGGGACAGCCGGTGATCACTGGGTTTATACCAACAACAATGAAGTGTTTACAGGCAACGTGTGGCCGGGGGAATGCGTTTTTCCAGATTTTACAATACCTGAAACAAGGCAATGGTGGGGAAGCTTATACCGTGGTTTTATTCAAACTGGTATCGATGGTGTCTGGAACGACATGAATGAACCATCAGTTTTCAACAGGCAGGGTGGTACCATGCCTGAAACTAACTGGCACCGCGGCGGAGGCCTGCTCCAGCCAGGGCCTCATTTACGATACCACAATATTTACGGCTTGTTAATGGTAAAAGCTTCCCGTGATGGTATTTTGAAAGCGAATCCAGGCAAAAGACCTTTCGTATTATCTCGTTCAAATTTCTTAGGTGGACAAAAATATGCAGCTACCTGGACCGGAGATAATGCATCAACCTGGGAACACTTTAAAATGGCAACCCCTATGGTATTGAATCTAGGCCTGTCAGGTCAACCTTTTACAGGTCCTGATCTGGGTGGTTACAGAGGATCTCCTGATACAAGTCTTTTTGCTAACTGGATTGCTGTAGGTGCATTTTACCCCTTCTGCCGAAGCCATACTGAAAAAGGAACTGGTGCACAGGAACCCTGGGCCTTCGGGGAAGAAGTTGAAAATGTCTCAAGAAAAGCTCTGGAACGCAGATACAGGTTGATGCCTTATCTATATACCCTATTCTGGGAAGCATCCCAAACGGGATTGCCGGTAATGCGCCCGGTATTTTTTGCTGATATTACGAACTTAACGCTTAGAAGTGAAGATGAAGCATTTATGTGGGGTGATGATCTGCTGATCATCCCACAATGGGCAGAGAATCCCGGTTTACCGGGAGGCATCTGGAGAACAATTTCTTTACTAGATGCAGATGCTGAAAATGATGGCTACCAGCCCGAACTTAGACAAAGGGGTGGTTCAATTATCCCTCTTGGCTCCCTTATCCAATCCACAGATGAATTTAAAACAGATTCCACAACCCTGTTTGTTTGCCTTGATGAGAATAACAAGGCAGGAGGAACTCTATATGTAGATGAAGGAGATGGATTTGATTACCGTAATGGGGATTTCGAGGTGCTTACGTTCAATGCAAAAAAAATCGGGAAAAAGAAAGTTATTGTTAGGTGTAAAAGTGCCGGAACAAGTCAAACAAAAGATCAAAGATACTACCAGATAGGTCTGGTTAGCGATACTGGTATCTTCTATTCAGACTGGGAAGACAGCAATACAATAAAGGTTAAATTTTAGCCGGTCTGTGAACGATAAACATATGGCAAATATTTAAGCCAGAAAGTAAAACAAAAATGAAGGAACAAATATCCAAATATAAGTTAGACCCGGTGACCAATATTACAAGGCGTAATTTTGTTAAGAAAATTGGGGTAACAGCAGCTGCATTTTCAGTACTCCCACCAAATATATATAATTATGCTGCGGCTGAAACTGGTCAGCAAGCCCAAGCTTTTATTTCTCCTGAGATTAATTCCAATGGAAGTGTCACTTTCAGATTATCAGCACCGGACGCCACCTCTGTTACTTTAAATGGTGACTATCCTTTAGGTGAAGGTATTATGATGATAAAAGACACAACAGGAAATTGGTCGGTTACTACCGTCTCATTAAAAGATGATTTATTCGGATACTATTTTAATGTGAATGGGGTCAGAACTATCGATCCACGAAATGTATATACTATTCGGGACGGGTCACGGTATTTCAGTGTGGTAAATGTACCGGGAACAAAATCCGACAATTATATTGTTAATGATATACCCCACGGAACTTTATCCCAGGAATGGTATCCCTCACCTGCCCTTAATATGGAACGTCGCAGGATGTATGTTTATACACCACCAGGATATGAATCCGGTCTGGAACGTTACCCGGTCCTTTACCTTTTGCATGGGGGAGGTGGCGATGAGGATGCATGGGCAAATATGGGGAAGGCTCCACAGATTCTTGACAACTTGATTGGCAAGGGAAAAGCCAAACCGATGATCCTGGTTATGACCAATGGAAATTCTAACCAGATAGCTGCTCGAAATGTCATTTCAACCACTAATATTGGAGAGGAGTTACGTGGAGGAACAGGTGGTTTTAGAAGAAATATTACACAATTTCCCAAAAGTCTTGTTCAGGATGTCGTTCCTTTTATTGATAAGAATTACCGGTCAGTGAACAAAAGGGAAGGCAGGGCTATTGCCGGACTTTCCATGGGTGGAGCACAAACCTTCTTAGCTGCATTTAATAATCTTGACAAGTTTGCCTGGCTTGGTGAATTTAGTGGTGGTTTTACCCTGCTTCCTGATGTTGCAATACCGGTTACACCTCCTTATAATGCCGATAAATTAAGAGGTCCTGATCTTAGCAGGTCTATTAATACCGAAAAATTCCTTGCTCTCCTCCCTGAACTTAATGAGGATGCGAATTCAAAACTTCGCTTACTTTATATTTCTATAGGTGCTGATGATACACTGATTACAACACATAACAAGTTAAAGGAAATTCTTAATAGCCTGGGTGTTAAATATACTCTGGTTGAGATCCCCGGTTATGCACATGAATGGAGTTTCTGGAGATTGATTTTAAGCGACTTTGTCCCCAGATTATTCAGGTAGCTATTTTACAGTTTATAAGAGATCACTAACAAGCAAAACAATAATAATGAGAAAGTTAACATTATTTTCAGCATTGACGTTTTTTTTAGTTGCAGCAAATGCACAGCAACAGAATAATCAGGAACAACAAGCACGTCAAAGACAACAACAATGGAAACCGGAAAGTACAGAATGGTATTACCCGGTCCCCCCCAGGGTAGAACCGGGAGAAGAAAACATGCCGCCCTCCGATGCCATTATTCTTTTTGACGGGACTGACCTGTCCAGCTGGCAATCCAGGAACGGTGAACCTGCAAAGTGGACTATCCAGGGTGATGCACTGGTAGTGGAACCAGGTACAGGAACAATCATAACAAAAGAATACTTTGGCGATTGCCAGCTTCATATAGAGTTTAAATCCCCTGATCCTGAAAATTATGACGGACAAAATCGCGGGAACAGTGGTATCTTTTTGCAGAGCAGATATGAAATCCAGGTCCTGGACGGGGATAATAATCCCACCTATGTGAATGGCATGGTTGGTAGTGTCTACAAGCAAAATGCTCCCTCGGTGAATGCATATACCAAAAATGGAGAATGGCAGGTTTATGATATTTACTGGAGAGCTCCCAGGTTTGGCTCAAACGATGAAGTGGAATCGCCTGCAATTGTTACAGTAGTATTAAATGGTATTGTTGTACAGAATAATTATGTTCTAAAGGGTAATACTCCCTATACCGGATTGCCAAAATATACAGCTCACGGCCGTATGCCTCTTTCCCTTCAGGATCATGGCACAAAAGTCGCATACAGGAATATCTGGATTAGAAATCTATAAAATAACAATGTTATGAAATATGCAAGAAGAAGATTTTTAAAAAATTCATCAATCATTGTGACTGGATTGGGTTTGTCTTCAATTGTTCCACATAAAGTCTTCGCCAAGATCTCAAAAAATGCTCCCAGTGACAGATTAAATCTTGGAGTTATTGGCCTGGGAATGGGATGCAGGGATTTACAGGGAGCACTCACAAATCCCTGGGTCCACTGTATAGCAATGTGTGATGTAAATAAAGTAAGAATGGGTGAACAGGCTGCTAATTTCAAAAAGCTGTTTCCCGAACAGGCATCAGATATAATATTATACAATGATTTTCGTAAATTACTGGATAATAAAGATATAGATGGTGTGATTATCGGAACTCCCGATCACTGGCACACATATATTTTTGCAGAAGCTCTAAAAGCAGATAAAGCTGTTTATGTGGAAAAACCTGTTGCGAACAGTATTGATGAATGCAACTTGATGACGGACCTTCAGAAAAAATATCAAAGAGTGGTTACGACCGGTCTGTGGCAGACCAGCCAGAAGTATTTTATAGGAGCAAATGAAATTTTAAAGTCAGGTATTTTGGGTGATGTGTTTAAAGTTCATTTATGGCTTTGCAGTAGTACAAACCCAAGAGCTGGCTCTGAAAACTCTGATCCGCCAGAATCATTGAACTGGGACATGTGGTTAGGCCCCGCCCCACAAAGACAATTTAACCAGTCTGTTTTTCGTGGATGGCGCGGATTCTGGGATTATGGGGGCGGACAACAAACCGACTGGGGAGTTCATTGGATCGATTCAGCCTTTGATGGACTAAAAGCCTTAGGACTATCAAGCAGGGAATTTCCAAAAGCTGTTTTCTCGACTGCTTTTAAACACCCTGATACTTTTAATGAGACTCCAAGCTGTCAAACAACTATTTTTCAATATGAAAATTTTCATATTGAATGGGCACAACAAGTTGCTTACATATATAACCGGAATCAGGGTGTCGCATGGATAGGTAGCGAGGCAACTTTGGTTTGTAACCGCGAAGGTTATGAATTAATCCCAAATAAAAAGAGAGATGGTTCTGCCACAACCACTCCAGTACGACTTGATGGCCCCTTTGAAGAAGGTGGTGTAGACGCTCATACAACAAACTGGTGTAATTGTATTCGAAACAATTCCTTAAATACTAACAGTCCTATCGAAAAGGGAGCCTTTGCCACTACTTTAGCTCATATGGGAAATATATCCTACCGGACTGGAACAAAAGTTGTCTATGACCCAAATAAAAGAGATTTTATTGATAATCCTTCAGCTACATCGTATTTAAAACCAGAATATCGTACACCTTGGAAACTACCAAATGTCTGATAATATTAGGCAAATAACTTAACAATGAGCTCATACCATTCACCCGTCCTCAGCAAATACGAAATGCCTGACTCCCGGATTAATCAGTAGAAACTCTTAGGGGATTATGTTAGTCTTCTAAATTGATACCTATTGATTTAAATATATTTAAAGTACCTAAAAAAGTTGGAATTCAGTACCTGCCAGGCTTATGGTTTGGTGGTTTTTTTGTCATTGATTTTATAACACCTTTAATAGAGTCTGTTTAATTTTTAATGAGTCCGGTGCGGGTGCTAAATAAGAGTGCTGTAATTGGTTTTATTAACAGGGTTAACTAACTTGCTGGATGCAATATTATGATCTCAATCTAACTGGTAAAATGGAAAAAAAAATATCTGTTATCCCGATAGAAATTTCATTAGCATGTCAAGACTGGGCGTGGAAAAACAATCGCAATCAATTATCCGATGCACCCGATACCACTCATTATGAAATCATACAATATGAATTAGCAGCGAGGATTGCTGCATACTGCTACATAGGTCATTTCTCAAAATACATCAGGCTTGAAGCTATGCATGTAAGCGCCACAAGCATTACGTGTCCACTGTTTGGTTCTTCTATCTTAAACAAGAACTTATCCCAGGCCAACAGTTCAACAAAAAAAGTACAAATATGACAAATCCACATATAATTATAATAGTAATAGCGGCGGTGACTTTACTTTTATTGATGGTGCTGAAGTTAAAGATTTCTGCCTTCATTTCTCTTCTGATCACCTCCATGTTTGTGGGTATTCTCTCAGGAATGCCACTGAAGGAAATTCTGGTGAGCATTAAGGAAGGGATGGGAGGTACTCTCGGTTTTGTAGCTGTGGTAGTTGGACTGGGAGCTATTTTCGGACAGATACTTGAAAGTTCCGGGGGGGCAGAAGCATTGGCTCAGTACCTGGTTAGGAAGTTTGGTACCGACAGGGCATCCTGGGCTATGGTTCTTACAGGATTTATTGTGGCCATCCCTGTTTTTCTGGATGTGGGACTGGTTATATTAGTTCCTATCCTCTATGCATTGTCCAGGGATACAAAGAAATCACTTCTTTACTATGGGATCCCGCTGCTGGCTGGTCTTGCTGTTACCCATAGTTTTATACCTCCAACACCCGGACCCATTGCAGTGGCGGAAATTCTGGAAGCACAGCTCGGGTGGGTCATATTCTTTGGTTTCCTCCTGGGAATCCCTATTGCTATCATTGCGGGTCCCGTTTTTGGCAAATATATCTCAAGCAAGATTTATATCCAGCCCCCGGAGGACATGATGACACAAAATACTTCCGGTACAACTACCCCTGAGAATCTGCCCACTTTCCGGTCTATTGCCCTGTTGATAACCGTGCCGCTGTTCCTGATCCTCATGAATACTTTCACGGATGTTCTGGTAGATAAAGGTGTTTTTGAAAAAAACCTGATAACTGATATCATGATTTTCCTGGGCCACCCCTTTAGTGCTTTGATTATTGCCGCCTTACTGGCTATCTATTTCCTGGGTATCCGGAGGGGGAAATCAAAACAGGAGCTGCTTGATCTGAGCAACAAATCACTGGGTCCGGCCGGGATCATTATTCTGGTAACAGGTGCAGGTGGTGTTCTTAAGCAAATCCTGGTGGATAGCGGGATTGGAGAAATGATGGCCCGGTCCATTTCAGACTCATCATTACCACCCATTCTCCTGGCCTGGATCTTGGCTGCTATAGTGAGAGTAACACAGGGATCTGCCACAGTGGCTATGATCACTGCCGCAGGGATAATGGCCCCGATACTAAGCTATGTTAATCCAGGAGCTCCTGAATTGGCACTGATCGTCTTATCCATTGCTTCGGGAGCTACCCTACTATCACACGTAAACGATAGTGGTTTCTGGTTGGTGAATAAATATTTTGGGATGAATGAAAGTCAAACACTTAGATCATGGACAGTGATGGAGTCTATTATTGCTGTTTGTGGGCTCGCCTTTACGATGCTGGCAAGTCTGTTTGTTTAATGTCTGTTTGTCCCTAATTTTTGTGATTTTCCCTTTGAATAGTGTTTGTTTTTATATTTTTTCATTCTTTGAAACATCCATATTTATCCTCTTCGATGATTTAGAAAAAGTCTATAATATTCTCAACTTCAGGATTAGGTTTATATAATTCCCATATTCTCTGCTTCCAGTAAAATCACCATATTCCAGGCTGCTGAAAAACTCTATACTTTTTAATAGCCCTGATTTAATTCTAAGGTTGAACAATCTACTATTTTGTTTTTAGCTTTTTGTCCAGGTATATAAGGGACTAATGCCACCAGGACTAATATAGTTTTGTTCGTTAGATAATTAATGTGAAAATAAAAACCTCTCCTGTGAAGTAGGAGAGGTTTTTCTTATTTTTACCTTTGGAATAAAGTTTGATATTTATATCCTTTACTATCTATGAACAGAATATTACTTTTAATGACAGCTCTTATGTTTTCCACGGCAGGTCTTGCCCAGATCGACAGGATTGAACCGCCATCCTGGTGGACAGGGATGAAAAACCCCTCCCTCCAGCTTATGGTCCATGGCAAAGATATAGCTGACTGCAGGCTTAATATTGAATACCCGGGTGTCAGCATTGTCTCGGTTGAACGCACAACAAATAATAACTACCTCTTCATAAACCTCGAGATATCACCTGCCACGAAACCGGGCACAGTCAGGCTTGAGTTCAGGAAAGGGAATAAAACAGTAGCTACCCATGAGTACCAACTGCTGGAAAGGCAGGCAGGTTCAGCCGAAAGAAAGGGCTTTGACAATTCTGACGTCATGTACCTTATTATGCCCGACAGGTTTGCCAACGGTGATCCCTCCAACGATGAAATAAAGGGCATGAAGGAAGGTCTTAAGCGCAGGCAAAGGTTCGGACGGCACGGAGGCGACATACAGGGCCTAAGAGATCACCTTGACTATATAGCAGGTATGGGCTTCACCGCAATCTGGGTCAATCCTGTGCTCGAAAACGATATGGATGAAGGCTCGTACCACGGCTATGCCACTACCGATTTCTATAAGGTAGACAGGCGCTTAGGGACAAACGACGAGTATGTTAAACTGGTGAGGGAAGCAAAAGAAAAAGGACTCAAGGTAATAATGGATATGATCTTCAACCATTGCGGACTTAAGCACTGGTGGATGGACGATCCGCCTTCGGAAGACTGGATCAACTATGGAGAATATGTGCCCACAAACCACAGGCGCACGGTAAACCAGGATCCCTATGCCTCTGAAAATGACAGGAAGGCTATGACAGACGGATGGTTCGTTTCTGCTATGCCCGACCTTAACCAGAACAACCCCTTTATGGCCGAATACCTCATTCAGAACAGTATATGGTGGATAGAAGCAGCAGACCTCTCAGGTATAAGAATGGATACCTACCCTTACCCCGATAAACACATGATGGCCGAATGGAACAGGAGGGTGCTTGATGAATATCCTGATTTTAACATAGTGGGTGAGGAATGGAGCCTGAACCCCGCAATAGTATCATACTGGCAGAAAGGCCAGGATAACAGGGACGGCTACCGGGGCTGCCTTCCCAGCCTGATGGACTTCCCCCTCCAGAATGCCGTAAGCGAAGCACTGAACGAGAAAGAAGAATGGGACGGCGGCCTGATAAAAATCTACGAGATGCTCGCCAACGACTTCCTCTACCCCGATCCCTTTAACCTGGTGGTAATGCCCGATAACCATGATATGCCCAGGTTCTATATGCAACTCGATATGAACCGCGACCTCTTCCGCAATGGCATAGTCTTCTTCCTTACAACAAGGGGAATACCACAGATATTTTATGGTACGGAAATACTGATGACCCATAAGGAAGGGGATGACCATGGCTATATAAGAAAAGACTTCCCGGGTGGATGGCCCGGCGATAAGGTGAATGCCTTCACAGGGGAAGGATTGACATCTGAAGAAAAAAATATGCAGAATGAGTTCAAACGACTCCTTAACTGGCGTAAAACAAGCCGGGTAATACATACCGGCAAACTGATGCATTTTGCCCCCGAACACGGTACCTATGTGTATTTCAGGTATGATGACAGTGACATGGTAATGGTCATACTTAATAAAAATGCCTCCCCCTATGACCTTGACCTGGAACGCTTCAGTGAAATACTTGGTGATAAAAAAACAGCCAGGGATGTGCTGGGCGGAAGGGAATATGAGCTTGGGAAAACCCTTAGCCTCACGCCACGAAAACCCTATATACTGGAATTAAAATAAACCCTTATACCCGTCGAAATGAAGAACTACCTCATATGCTTCCTCTTATTCCTGTATGGTGTAACACTCAGTGCCCAGATCATTGAAACAAGTCCTGCCATCGTAACAATGGGACAGCCCATTACCGTTTACTTTAACAGCGATGAAGATCCGGGTGAACTTAAAAATTACACGGGTGACGTATACGCACATACCGGCGTTATTATCGAAGGAAGCAGCGCCTGGCAGCACGTAATAGAAAGCTGGGGAAACAACAGCACACAGCCCAAACTTACCTACCTTGGAAACTACAGGTATCAGCTGGATATATCACCGTCCATTGAGGACTTCTACCCCGACATGACTGGCGATGAAAAAGTAATTAAACTGGCCTTCGTATTCAGGGATGCAAGTACTGACCTGCAAACTGCAGACCTCTTTGTCGATGTCTTTGTACCGGGACTCAATGTCAGTATTACAAGCCCGGAAGGACAGGGAATTATAAGGGATTTGAACGAGGATCTCCCCCTTGAAGCTTCTGCCACCGCAGCTGACTCACTGGTCCTTTTTATTGATGGAGAACGGATTATGAAAAGCGCTGATCCCGACTACCTCTCATACACCGTTCCGGCCGATGCCTACGGCGGTAAATGGATAAAGGTAAGTGCATATGACATGCCGGACCTGGTATCCGATTCACTCTTTATGTACGTTATAGGCGACCCGCTCACAGAAGAACTCCCTGTCGGCCTCCTGGATGGCATTAACTATATCGGAGACGACTCGGTAGTTCTTGTCCTGGCAGCTCCGGGAAAGAATAACGCTTTTGTGTTAGGCGACTTCAACAACTGGAATCTGAGTGATGAGGGCTATATGAAACAAACACCCGGAGGGGAAAGATTCTGGAAGGGCATAGGTAATCTGACCCCCACACAGGAATACCGTTTCCAGTACCTTGTCGATGGCAATATAAGAATAGGGGACCCCTATGCCGAAAAAGTGCTTGATCCCTGGAACGATCAGTATATACCTGAGGAAACATATCCCGGGCTTATCGGCTACCCCGAAGGAATGACTACAGGGCTGGTTACGGTGCTTCAGACCGCCGAACCTGAATATCAATGGACAGTAACTGATTTTGATCCGCCTGCAAAGGAAGACCTGGTGATCTATGAACTGCTGATGCGCGACTTCCTCGCCACCCATCACTGCCTCACCCTTATCGATACACTGGACTACCTGCAGAACCTGGGTGTCAATGCCATCGAACTGATGCCTGTGAACGAATTCGACGGGAACCTGAGCTGGGGCTATAACCCAGCCTATTACCTTGCTCCTGATAAATATTACGGGACAAAGAACGATCTCAAAGCCTTAATCGACTCATGCCACAGGAGGGGAATGGCCGTGATACTCGATGTGGTACTGAACCATTCAACGGGCTCATCCCCGATGGCACAGCTTTACTGGGACAATGCTGCCAACAATGTAACGGCTGATAATCCCTGGTATAACGTTACTGCCACACATGATTACAATGTCTTCCACGACTTTAACCATGAGAGTGAGTATACACGTGAATTCTCCAGGAGGGTTATGAATCACTGGATCGAAGAATACAGGGTCGATGGCTACCGCTTCGACCTGTCAAAAGGATTCACCCAGAATAATACCCTTGGCAATGTAGCCGCCTGGGGTGCCTACGATGCCTCACGGGTTGCCATATGGAAGATGTATGCCAACTATATATGGTCGCGCGACCCGGATTTCTATGTTATTCTTGAACACTTTGCCGATAACACCGAGGAAAAAGAACTGGCCGGCTATGGCATGATGCTCTGGGGTACTCCCAAAGCACAGTCGGGAAACACAAACTATGCCGAACTGTCAATGGGTTTTGATGCCTCAATCAGCTGGGCCTCATACACAAGCAGGGGATGGGCTGTGCCCCACCTTATCTCATATATGGAAAGCCATGATGAGGAGAGGATGCAATATCTTAATAGAACCTATGGAAACACATCAGCCGCCTACAGTATCCGTAACCTCAGCACGGGACTCGACAGGCTGGTGCTGGCTGCATCTTTCTTCTATACCATACCCGGGCCGAAAATGCTATGGCAGTTCGGGGAACTGGGCTATGACTTTTCAATTAATTTCAACGGCCGCACAGGTGAGAAACCCATACGCTGGGACTATTATACGGTTGAAGAAAGGAACCTTGTTTACAAGGGCTTCGCCGCACTCATAAAACTGAAGCGGGAAAACCCGGCTTTCTCCTCATCCGATATAAGTATAGTTGATGAAGGCCTGATGAAAAGGCTGAAAATAAGCCATGAAACAATGGATGTAATTGTACTGGGTAACTTCGATGTCTCCAAAGATGAAATAAGCGGCGATTTTCATAATACAGGCTGGTGGTATGAATATTTCACCGGCGATTCCATCAATGTCACCAATACAGCCGACCTGGTAATGCTGGACCCGGGTGAATACCGCATCTATACCTCGGAGCGTCTTGAGAAGCCCGACTTTATCGTTGGAGTGAAAGATGTATATGTGGAAGCTTTTAATGAAGAGTGGCTCACCGTCTATCCCAACCCCGTTGAGGATATCCTTTCTGTCAGCCTGGCTGATGAGCTTGAGGGACAGCCGCTTGATATAGAGATCCTGGATCTGTCAGGCAGGCAGCTGGCTACCTTCCCCGGCACGGGCGACAGGCAATTCAACCTGGGCTCCCTGCCCCGCGGTATCTACTTCCTGCGCGTAAACAGCACCACCCGCAGCGCCACCCGCAAATTTATCAAAAAATAGAGGCGCAACACCTGGCGCCTCTAAAAACCTATAATTAATAAACTCATTCTCAACTCCCTCTCAACTCCCTTTCAACTCCCTTTCAACCCATTCTCAACTCCCTCTCAACTTATTGTCTCCCTACTCAAAGTGCTACCAGTACCATATACTGCCATCCGTCAAGCACAAAAACCCCCTCGCCGCTGATGCTCACGGACTCACCGCTGAAATAATCGGTGTAGTCACCTGCAAAATCAGGATCAAGCCTGAACTCGGCAGCCTCGTCGTCAAAATTGAT
>JAVVEL010000019.1:0-51018 GCA_032260385.1 Bacteroidales bacterium
CTGGTATACAAAGTAGAATATCTAAGTATCTCTCCCATATTATTTTTAGCCCTCCCTTTTTGTATAAGATTAGCATATACAATTTCGTATAATATTGCATTTAAAATCCTGCATAATTTTCGCATATAAAAAAAGAGGCGCAAAACCTTGCGCCTCAAATCTTAAATCTAATTTCATTAACCGGTGATTGCGAGTTTCCAGAGTACCCGGGAAGCGAGTTATTAGAGCTCGCCATAAGACAATCTTCTATCTTATTTCTCTACTCTCCTCCTTCGAGTTCTTCTATTCTTGCTACAACTTCATCATATTTCTCCGTCATCTGTAGCCTGTAATAGAGTTCTTTAAGACTGGTCAGCGTATCCATATCCTCCGGATTAAGATCCCTGGCTTTTTCCATATACGGAATAGCCTTTGCAAAGACCTCTTTAGCCTCCTCAAATGCTTTATTATATTCTGCAGGATCCATTATTTCATTTGCTGCCTGGAGCATATTAGCACCCTTATTATAATAGCATACACCCGCATTATACTGGCTGTTGAAGTATTCTTCTTCAAGCTCGATCGACTTCAGCATAGATTCAAGTGCCTTGTCATAATCCTCAGACTGCATGTGCATTACACCTTTTGCATAATGCAGGTTATAATTGCCCGGAGCCTTTTCAAGTGCCAGGTTGAGGTAATCCAATGCTTCCTGCCGCTTATCGTTGTCAATAAAGAACTGGATCATCGTAAGCAAAATCTGCTCATCACCAGGATAAGCCTCGAATGCATCACTTAAGGCAGTTTCAGCATTTTCCAGGTCGCCTTGTTCCAGATATGCCTGGTATTTAAGTAAATATGGAGTTGTTTCACCATATTTCAGATCTATGGTCTGATCAAGGTATTTATGTGCTTTCTCATAGTCTTTTGCATTATAGGCAGCAAGGGCGGTATTGAATACAACAACTGTATCCACGGTTCCCATATAAATGTCACTGCCTTGAATATCAAGCAGTTTCTCAAAAGCAAGGGTTGATTTGTCATAGTTTTCCCTGTCAAATTCCATTGCTGCCCAGGACAAGAAATCATTTGCAAGAGAAGGCAGTTGTATAATTACCATTTTTTCCATGCTGTTCTTATCATCCAGTTTCATGGATTTAAGATAACTGTCATAGGCATATACAAGCTGATCGTCATATGTGTTCATCAGTTTTTCATCCTCATCCTGATATCCTTTTTCCCACATTGCCTGTGCTACACGCCCCATGGCATAGTAAGTTTTCGGCCAATCCTTTGTCTTTTCATGCTCCATGGCCCCCTCAACTGCTTCCTGTGCTTTCTGAAGATTCCCGGATTCAACAAAGTTAAGGGCACTGGATACCTTCCCTCTTTGTGCCACTGCTTCGAGTGCTGAACATCCTGAAATTATCACTGCCATAGCAGTTATGGTCAAAAATGAAAGAAAATTGCTTTTCATATTAATACTTTTAGTTACTTATTCTTAAAATCGCTTCAAATTTATAACATTACTTATTAATCTTCAAAAACTTTGAGATAAATTAAGTTAGTTTAACTCAATTCATCCTCGTCTGCATTCATTTCCTGATTATCATCTTCCTCACCTATATCCACTGTTGTTACAGAGGCTATCGAATCGGATTCTCTCAGGTTAATAATCCTGACGCCCTGTGTTGCACGTCCCATAACCCTTAAAGATTCAACAGGTATTCTTATAACCGTTCCTGACTGGGTTATTATCATCAAATCATTTTTATCCGTAACTACCTTTAAAGCAACAAGATAGCCTGTTTTTCCGGTTATGTTGATGGTTTTCACTCCCTTCCCTCCCCTGTTTGTCAGGCGATAGTCTTCAATCTGGGATCTCTTGCCGTAGCCTTTTTCAGATACAACAAGTACATGCTGATCTTTATTGTCAGGTTCAAGCACAACCATCCCGACAACGGTATCAGACTCGCTCCCCAGGGTAATTCCCCTTACTCCGGAAGCTGTCCTCCCCATCGGTCTTACCGCGCTTTCATGGAACCTTATGGCGCGACCTGACTCCACTGCCATCATAATATATTGCTTGCCGTTGGTCATCCTTGCTTCCAGCAAAGTGTCTCCTTCCCTTACCGTTATTGCATTTACACCGTTCTGGCGAGGCCTGCTGTATGCTTCAAGTGAGGTCTTTTTGATAACTCCTTTTGTGGTACAGAGGATAATATAATTATTGTTAATATAATCCTCGTCATCCAGCGTTTTTACATTTATATAGGCCATTACAGTATCGTCGGGCTCAATATTTATAAGATTCTGCATTGCCCTCCCCTTCGAAGTACGTGTCCCTTCAGGTATCTGGTATACCTTCAGCCAGAAACACTTACCTTTTTTGGTAAAGAACAGCATGGTATTGTGCATGGTAGCAATGAACATGTGCTCAATAAAGTCTTCCTCGCGGGTGGTACTTCCCTTTGATCCGAAGCCTCCCCTGTTCTGTACCCTGAAATCTGTCAGAGGTGTACGCTTTATATAACCCATATGTGAAATGGTTATAACCATCTCTTCATCAGCGTAAAAGTCTTCAGGGTTAAATTCCTCGGCATTGGGAACAATCTCTGTTCTTCTTTCATCACCGTATTTTTCCTTTATATCTGCGAGTTCATCCTTTATTATGCCCATTTGCAAATCCTTGCTCTCCAGGACGCTGCGCAGGTAATCAATCTGTTTTAGCAAGTCATCATATTCAGCCCTGAGTTTTTCCTGCTCAAGACCGGTCAGTTGCCTCAGGCGCATTTCCACTATGGCCCTAGACTGCGCATCTGTCAGTCCGAAACGTTCCATGAGCCTTTCCCTGGCTTCATCTGGTGTTTTTGATGACCTTATGATAGCAATTACTTCATCAATATTATCACTTGCAATTATCAGTCCTTCAAGTATATGAGCTCTTTTTTCTGCCTGATCAAGCTCAAAGCGCGTACGCCTGATCACCACATCAAGCCTGTGATCAACAAAGTAGCGTATCAGGTCCTTAAGGTTCAGGGTCCGTGGCCGGCCATTTACCAGGGCTATATTATTAACTGAGAATGAGGTTTGAAGCTGTGAGTATTTAAACAATGTGTTTAATACTACATTTGCAGTGGCATCTTTTTTAAGGATAATAACTATCCTCATACCGTTGCGGTCCGATTCATCATTGATGTAAGATATGCCTTCTATCTTTTTCTCATTTATCTGGTCAGCTATCTTGCGAATCATTTCAGCCTTATTGACCTGATATGGGATTTCCGATACTATTATGCTTTCCCTCCCTGAATGCGTGAGTTCAATATCCGTTTTAGCCCTGACAACTACTCTTCCCCGGCCTGTTTCAAAGGCATCTCTTATACCTTGTTCACCGTAAATTATACCACCTGTCGGGAAGTCAGGCCCTTTAACATACTGCATCAGTTCATCAGTAGTAATATCATTATTATTGACATACTGAATAGTGGCATCCACTATTTCTGACAGGTTATGTGGGGGCATGTTTGTAGCCATCCCGACGGCTATACCTGAGGCACCGTTGACGAGCAGACTGGGTATCTTGGTTGGCAGTACGACGGGCTCTTTCAGGGAATCGTCAAAATTAAGCTGAAGGTCCACTGTCTCCTTATCAATATCAGCCAGTGTTTCCTCCGCTATCTTTTTCAGTCGCGCCTCCGTATATCTCATGGCTGCCGGGCTGTCGCCGTCAATAGACCCGAAATTTCCCTGCCCGTCAACAAAGGGGTATCTCAAAGACCAGTCCTGGGCCATCCTTACCATGGCTTCATATACCGATGAATCGCCATGAGGATGATACTTACCGAGGACCTCCCCCACTATCCTGGCCGACTTTTTATGTGGCCTGTTTGATAAGAGTCCAAGCTCCGACATTCCAAATAAGACCCTCCTGTGGACCGGTTTTAGGCCGTCACGCACATCGGGCAAAGCCCGGGAAACGATAACCGACATCGAATAATCGATGTAGGCAGACTTCATTTCCTCTTCTATGTTTATCTTTATAATCCTCTCTTTATCCGACATTTAAGATCAATTTAAACTTATCGTTCTTCTATTATTATTTCTTTAAATTTACAGGATACGAAAATAGTGAATTATTAGCTATTAACAGTATCTACAGCAAGCTAATTATCAACATTTATTGTTGAAATTGGGCATGCTATTTGCTAAGTCCTATATTGGATGAAAAATAGAAAGATTTGGGTTTTTTGTGTACTTTTGTTAATGATACATGACAATATGACTTTAAACTAAATTGCATAAAAAACGTTTAAATTAAAAAGATTAACAGATAGAAGGAAGAATTTTATGGATTCAAGATTTTCACAGAAGGTTAAAGATGTTCTCACTTTCAGCAAAGAGGAGGCTATAAGGCTTGGAAACAGTCATATCAGCCCCGAGCATATTTTACTGGGCATATTGAGGGAGGGAGAAGGACTTGCGGTAGATATACTGGTAAATCAGGGTGTAGACCTTGGGATGTTGAAGGGTTCACTTGAGAGAAGTATCAGGGTTGATAACCCGGTAAAGATCTCGGATAACGATATATTACCCCTTTTAAAAAGCACGGAAAGAATATTAAAACTTGTTCATCTGGAGGCAAAAGCCCTCAAGAGTGATGTCATAGATACCGAACATCTTCTCCTTGCCATATTAAAGGAGGAGAATTCTTTTGTAACAAGGTTCCTTTCGGAGCTTAACGTGGATTACCAGACAGTAAGGCAGGTTGCTGAAGCTGAAAATCCTCTTCCCAGGGCTGATTTTCCCAGTGAAGACGAGGATGAAGACACAGGTTTTAGCCGGAGCGATCAAAGTAAAGGGCCACAGGGAACGCCGCCTCATTCCGCAAAATCATCATCTGATACACCGGTTCTTGATAATTTTGGTATTGACCTGACAAAGGCTGCTGAAGCGAACAAGCTTGATCCTGTAGTTGGCAGGGGAAGGGAAATAGACAGGCTTGCGCAGATACTGTCAAGGCGGAAAAAGAATAACCCTGTACTTATAGGTGAACCAG
Source organism: Bacteroidales bacterium (assembly GCA_032260385.1). Taxonomy (GTDB): domain Bacteria; phylum Bacteroidota; class Bacteroidia; order Bacteroidales; family VadinHA17; genus UBA9300. Next base: position 5,039 of record JAVVEL010000019.1, read on the forward strand.
GTGTTGGTAAGTCAGCAATAGCTGAAGGACTGGCACTGAGGATAATACAAAAGAAGGTGTCCAGGGTGCTCTTCGACAAAAGAGTGGTTACACTGGATATGGCATCTATTGTTGCAGGTACAAAATACAGGGGGCAGTTCGAGGAAAGAATGAAGGCAATTCTCAATGAACTTGCAAAAAATGATAACATCATACTCTTTATCGACGAGATACATACAATCGTGGGTGCAGGGGGTGCAGCAGGATCGCTTGATGCCGCAAATATGCTCAAACCCGCTCTTGCAAGGGGTGAAATACAGTGCATAGGGGCAACAACACTGGACGAATACAGGCAACATATTGAGAAAGACGGTGCCCTTGAAAGACGCTTCCAGAAAGTTATGGTTGAACCTACCACAATTGAGGAAACAATAAACATCCTGAATAATATTAAAGACAGGTACGAAGATCATCATAATGTATCTTATACCGATAAGGCTATCGAAGCCTGTGTTAAGCTGACAAACAGGTATATAACTGATCGTCACCTTCCCGATAAGGCCATAGATGCCCTTGATGAATCGGGCTCACGGGTACATATAACCAATATTGTGGTTCCTGAAAGAATTCTGAAGCTCGAGGATGAGCTCGATGAAGCGAGGAAGGATAAGATGAATGCTGTAAAAAACCAGAATTTTGAGCGGGCTGCCAGCTTCAGGGATAAGGAAAAGGAATTGCAGGAGATGATTGACTCTGAAAAGAAAAAGTGGGAGTCTGATCTTTCACAGAACAGGGAAACAGTTGATGATGAAAAAGTGGCAGAAGTAGTGGCCATGATGACAGGTGTGCCGGTGCAGCGCATTGCACAGACTGAAGGGACTCGCCTGTTGAAAATGGCGGATGAGCTGAAGAAAAGCCTGATCGGCCAGGACGAGGCAATAAAAAAAGTTGTAAGAGCCATTCAGCGTAACAGGGCCGGACTGAAAGATCCCAACAAACCAATTGGCACCTTTATCTTCCTTGGTCCTACCGGTGTTGGTAAAACACATCTTGCCAAAGTACTGGCAAAATTCCTGTTTGATAGTGCCGATAATCTCCTCAGGGTTGATATGAGTGAATATATGGAGAAATTTTCAGTATCAAGACTCGTAGGGGCTCCTCCTGGATACGTGGGTTATGAAGAAGGCGGACAATTGACCGAGAAGGTAAGGCGCAAGCCCTACTCTGTGGTCCTCCTGGATGAGATAGAAAAGGCCCACCCGGATATCTTCCATATCCTGCTGCAACTCCTGGATGAAGGTCAGCTGACCGACAGCCTGGGACGGAGGGTTGATTTCAGGAATACAATCGTAATAATGACCAGCAACATAGGTTCACGCCAGCTAAAGGATTTCGGACAGGGCATTGGCTTTGATACCCAGGGTAAAAAAGCAGGTAAGGAAACTTATGTCAAAAGCGTAATACAGAAAGCCCTGCATAAAACATTTGCGCCAGAATTCCTAAACAGGATTGATGATGTGATCGTATTTGAATCTCTCTCAAGGGAAAGTATACATTCAATAATAGATATTGAGTTGAAAGGACTATTTGAACGTATAACATCTCTTGGCTATGAGATCGACCTGACTGACGAAGCCAAAGACTTTATCGCAGAAAAGGGATTTGATTCGCAGTACGGAGCAAGACCCCTGAAAAGAGCAATACAGAAATACCTTGAAGATCCTATGGCCGAGGTAATTATAGAATCAGGCATTGAAGCAGGTGATACCCTCCGGGTCATTATGGATAAGGATGCGGAAGATATTAAAATAAAACTGAAGAAAGCTAAAAAGGCCGTCAAGCCTGATGACAAGAAATCATTGCCTTCTGACAGTACGAACTGATATATATGCGGAGCTTCCTGACTGGTTCATATAATGTTGTTCAAAAAGGCCATAACAGGAAAGGTAATTTACGGTAATTGACTTGCTTTAAGATCAAATTCTGTTGCACCTCTGATTAGAACATTACAGTAATCACCCGGATACAGTTCGTGCTTATCCGACTCTATAAGTATTTCCTGGTCAACCTCCGGGCTGTCATACTCAGACCTGGCAATGAAATATTCGCCTTCCTTACGATCTGTTATGACTTTCATTTGCTTTCCCACGAGACTCATGTTCTTCTGCAGGGATATTTCCTGTTGCACGGCCATTATCTCATCTGCTCTTTCCCTTTTAACCTTTTCGGGGATATTATCGGTAAAATTTATATACGCACTTGTGTCTTCTTCATGAGAATAGGTGAAAACGCCAAGCCTGTCGAACCTGAACTCTCTTATAAAATCCATCAAGGTCCTGAAATCATTTTCGGTTTCACCGGGAAATCCACATATGAGAGTGGTCCTTATAGCTGCTTCAGGGATGTAACCTCTTATAAATGAAAGCAGCTTTCTGGTCTCTGTCTCAGAATGATTGCGTTTCATTGCTGTCAGCACACTGTCAGAAATATGCTGGACAGGGATATCAATATAATTACAAATACGCGGGCTCTCCTTCATTAGTTGCAGGAGCTCATTTGACACACTTCCCGGGTACAGGTAGTGAAGCCGTAGCCAGGGGATATCCGTATATTTCAGAATGTCTTTGCACAGGCTCACCAGCATTTGTTTCTTATAGAGGTCGGTTCCATAATAAGTAAGGTCCTGCGCTATCAGTATCAATTCCTTAACCCCGGCTTCGGCAAGTATTTTTGCTTCCTCAACCAGCTCCTCATGGGGCCGGCTTACGTACCTGCCCCTGATACCCGGAATTGCACAGAACGTACAATTGCGGTTGCATCCTTCACTTACCTTCAGATAGGCATAATGAGACGGGCCTGCCAGTATACGCTCTTTTTCAAGAAATTTATTATAGGATAAGTTAAGATGACTTAATATCTCTTCAGGCTTGTTTACGCCGAAATACCTGTCTGCTTCCGGGATTTCTTTCTTTAAGACATCCATGTATCTTTCAGACAGGCAACCCATTACATATAAGCTTCCCAGCTCTCCCCTCTTTTTTGCTTCAATAAGTTCCAGTATTGTATTAACAGATTCTTCTTTTGCATCGTTAATAAAGCCACAGGTATTAACTATTACGATATCAGGCTTTTCATGATTGTTAAGCGCGCTGACAAGCTTATATCCCGAAAACTTAAATTGCTTAAGCAATTTTTCTGAGTCTACTGTGTTCTTTGAACAGCCGAGCGTTATTATTTGAACTGATTTTGACATATTAACATCCCCTTGTCCCGAATTCGCGGGACATTACCATTGGCTCCCCCCGGTCGCCTAACTCATCCCGGTTCCCGGGCTTCGGTTTGAAGGGGGATTTATTTTGAAAATAGCGAATCAACGAATTCGTAGCGGTTAAAGACCTGCAGGTGTTCGAGCTTCTCACCCACCCCTATATATTTAACCGGTATCTTAAACTGGTCGGAGATGCCAATTACTACACCCCCCTTTGCCGTTCCGTCAAGTTTTGTAATTGCCATTGAAGTGACCTCAGTAGAAAGTGTAAATTGTTTGGCCTGTTCAAAGGCGTTCTGCCCAGTAGATCCGTCAAGTATAAGCAATACTTCATGTGGAGCTTCAGGTATAACCTTTGCCATTACTCTTTTGATTTTCGCCAGTTCATTCATCAGGTTTGCCTTATTATGAAGCCTGCCTGCCGTATCTATTATTGCCACATCGGCATTTTCGGCAAGAGCAGATTTAACCGTATCGAAGGCCACCGAAGCAGGATCAGATCCCATGTCCTGTTTGACGAGCTTAACCCCCACCCTCTCAGACCATATTTGAAGCTGGTCAACAGCTGCAGCCCTGAAAGTGTCGGCTGCACCAAGGATCACGGATTTGCCTGCCTGTTTATAATTATAGGCCAGCTTGGCTATCGTCGTGGTTTTACCAACCCCGTTCACCCCGACAACCATTATTATATATGGCCTGGCAGGAAGTTCAGAGTCAAATCCGGTGGCTTCGCCGGATTTGTTTTCTTCGAGCAACCCGGCAATTTCTTCACTGAGGATTTTATTAAGCTCACCGGTATTAAGATACCGGTCTGATGCCACCCGTTTTTCGATTCTTTCTATTATCCTTATTGTTGTATCCACACCAACATCAGAACTAATGAGGACTTCTTCGAGTTGATCAAGCACTTCATCGTCGACCCGTGATTTGCCAACCACAGCTCTTGAAAGCTTTTTGAATACATTTTCCTTGGTTTTTTCCAGACCTTTATCGAGATCCTTCTTTTTGTCCCTGCTGATAAAACCCAGTAATGCCATTGAATAATGTTGAATTGTTGAATCGCTGAATGGTTAAGTCGTTAATTGAGGACTAAAGATAAAAAAAGCTTTCCTCATAATGAAGAAAGCCATTATCAGTCTACAGATTCCGTATTACTTGTTAAAAAAGTCCTTTATGTGGTCATTATGAACCATCTGTTCCTTATATATATAGGCACCTGTTTTATCTGATTTTTCCATCTTTATGCATTTGGTAAAAGCCTTCCCTTTACCTGATTTTAATGTTGCAACTACTTTCTTTGCCATAATATATTATTATTTTATTTCCCTGTGAAGAGTATATTTTTTAAGTATGGGATTATATTTCATTCTCTCGAGCCTGTCAGGTGAGTTTTTCCTGTTCTTGGTTGTAATATACCTTGATGTTCCGGGTATTCCACTGTCCTTATGTTCAGTACATTCAAGTATTACCTGCACCCTGTTTCCTTTTGCTTTCTTTGCCATAATAAATCTGCTTTAGTACTTAACAATATATCCTTTTTCCTTTGCGTCCTTAAGAACCGCATGCAGGCCTTTCTTGTTGATCAGCCTGATCCCGGCTGCCGACACCCTGAGTGTGATCCACCTGTCTTCTTCAGGATAATAAAACTTCTTGGAAAAGAGATTGGGATAAAATTTCCTTTTCGTTCTTCTCTTTGAATGTGAGACATTGTTTCCCGATAACACCTTCCTGCCGGTCACTTGACATATCCTTGACATCTCAGTTTATTTAAATTCTTTTATATATAATGACACTTTTAAAATCGAAGCGCAAAATACGTGATTTTTATTCAATTATCCAACAAATCAGCAAGGTTTTTTATAAACAATGGAATGCATACCGGGATTGAGGGGCTAAGCGTCCCGATTACTCGGGACTCGGTTCATGATTGCCTCAGGCCTTCGGCCCTCAGCGAGCTCGTCCCGATTACTCGGGACTCGGTTCATGATTCGTCTCTTTAATCACTGTCTTACGCAACAGATTGATCGCTGCAAGTGATGCCCTGCGTATATTATTGGTTCGCGTGAAGGCATAATTATGCTTTTCAGTGTACGAGCCCTGGCTGGAACTTACGGCTATCCAGACCGTGCCAACGGGTTTTTCCTTAGTTCCTCCACCCGGTCCGGCAATGCCGGTTGTTGAAATACCATAATCTGTACGATATTTTTCTCTTATCCCCCTTGCCATATGCAGGGCAACTTCTTCACTTACAGCTCCGTATTTATCCAGATCATGTTGATTTACACCGAGTTCCTCCGTTTTTATACGGTTGTCGTATGCTATGACTGAACCTGTAAAATAATCAGAGCTGCCAGGGATTGATGTAATCATGTGTGAAATATTTCCCCCGGTGCAGCTTTCAGCAATGCTCATTGTAAGATTATTTTCCCTCAGTAGCTTCCCGGTAGCTTCTTCCAGGCTTATTCCGTCGAGCCCGTAAATATAATCCGGGATGACTTCATAAAGTTTATCGATCTGTTCATAAAGAATCCTGTCTGTCTCCTTTTCATCCTCTCCCCTTCCCGTTAGTCGCAGTTTAATAATGCCCGAGGTGGGAAGGTATGCAAGCTTTACCGATGCTGGCATTTCTCTTTCAAAATCTTCCAGTATCTCTGCCAGGTGGGCCTCGAATGTACCGAAGGTCATCACCAGCCTGTATTTTATGAAAGGTCTTTTGAAAAATACGTTTATTCCAGGAATTACATGCTCGGTCATGATATGCTTCATTTCATAGGGTACGCCCGGCATTGAAACAAGAACACGGGCCTCTTTCTCAAACCACATACCCGGTGCGGTGCCGAGCTCATTGGATAAAACACTGCATCCTTCAGGAACTTCGGCCTGCCTGATGTTATTTTCATTCATGTGTAAACCCCTATTCCGGATGAATCTTTCAATGTTTTCCAGTACCTGGTCGTCCTGTACCAGTTTCATGTTAAAATAATCACTCAGAGTCTTTTTCGTTATATCGTCGCTTGTTGGGCCAAGGCCACCTGTGACCAGTACCAGGTCGGACCTGTCCATTGCCTCATCTACAACTTTAAGTATATGTTCCCTATTATCTGATATAGAAGTCATTTGATATACCTCAATACCAAGATTAGTAAGCTCCCGGCCAATCCAGGCCGCATTGGAATCTATGGTCATGCCTATAAGCAGCTCGTCGCCTATTGAAATTATTTCTGCCTGCATCCTTTATTTGTTGAAGTGTTGAATCGTTAAACTGTTGAATCGGGAAAAATCAAGGATCATAATATCAACTTAACAATTAAACAAGCCGATCTAAGGATTTAACAAATCAACGATTAAACATATTAAGATGTAAAGATATTTTTTTGTATGTTCAGTTTCTAAAATTATGGAAATAATTATGAGCCGGCAAATAATTGAAAAAACTGTAAAGTACGTTAAGAACTACCTTGAGGGGGCTGAGTCAGGCCATAACTGGTGGCATATCCAAAGGGTATGCAATATGGCCATGCATATTTACTCAATCGTGAAGGATGGTGATCCATTTATTATAGAGATGGCATCACTTCTGCACGACATAGGAGATCACAAGATCAAATCCGGGTATGAACCCGGCCCACGTGAGTTTATGGACAGCATAGATCTTGGCAGTAGTCGGGCTGATAAAATTACATACATAATTGATCATATTTCGTTCAGGGACACATATGGCCCCTCCTATGTGCACACACCCGAACTTGATATTGTTCAGGATGCCGACCGCCTTGATGCCATTGGAGCAATAGGCATAGCCAGGGCTTTTAATTACGGCGGATCACGAGGCCGTGAAATTTTTAATCCTGATGAAGAACCCGGACATTTTGAAAATACTGCTGAATACATAGCATCTCATTCATCTACAATAAATCATTTCTATGAAAAGCTGCTGAAGCTTAAGGATATGATGAACACTGTAACCGGGAAGCAGCTTGCATATGACAGGCACAATTATATGGAAGGCTTTCTCCGGCAATTCCTGAAAGAGTGGAATGGGGAAAACGGCTGGCATGCATAATTGAAATCTGCCAGTTATCAAAAAAGGCTGTATGCACAGCCTTTCTATTTGAGCGGGAAATGGGGATCGAACCCACGACCCTCAGCTTGGGAAGCTGATGCTCTACCCCTGAGCTACTCCCGCTAATAAGATAATAGACAAATTACCATTCCGAGGGCCATTCTCCTATCCCATCCTTGAAGAACTGCAGGTGTTCATAGTGAGGTTTTGCCTTTTCTTCAATTGCAAGCAATTCGTCGGCTGAGAGCTGTTTGAATTCACGCGCTATTTGGATATTCTCTTCAAGCTCAGCTATCTCGTCTATACCTATTATAATTGTACTTACCGGTAATGACATAACGTAGTCCATGGCTTCCTTCATGGTAATGATGCCCCCATGGTCAAATATTCTGTCCCTGGCCGGTATTTTCATTCCCACTATACCCATGCCCTTTTCCACGGCAAGCGGCAGGAAGTTTTCTATCATCGAATTATAATACTTATCTGCAGCATTAATTGCTACCAGCACATTATCAAAATCGTATCTTTCGGCCATCATTCTCAGTATTTCAGGATCTTCATGTCCCGTAAAACCGATATTTTTTACCATACCTTCCTCCCTGGCCTTCTCCATTGCTTTGATTACGCCGTCTTCAGCAAAATATGCATCCAGGTTTTCTTTTTCAGCTGCCCTCAGGTTATGGACCTGCCACAGGTCAAGATGATCAGTCTGGAGGTTTTTCAGGCTCTGTTCCAGCAATCGCATTGAACCATCATAGGTGCGATTATGTGTTTTTGATGACAGGAATACTTCATTTCTCCTTGTTTTCATGACCTGGCCTACATTACGTTCACTGGTACCCATGGCATCCTGACGCGATACGGTCTCCGTTGAGCGTCCGTAGGCAGCAGCTGTGTCAATATAGTTTATACCCAGGTCAATCGCCTTGTTTACAATTTCAACAGCAAGCTCTTCCTTACCGGGTGTTTCTACCGTTGCCTGGGCGCCGAGACTATAAATACCGGCCATGTGCCCGGTTTTTCCCAGGGGCCTGAGGGGCATTCCAGTGGCTTTCCCGGTTGTTGTACAACCGGATAATAATTCCAGCGGACTGGCAACTGTGGCAACTGCAGCTGCTGCAGCCATTTTCTTTAGGAAATCTCTTCTTGAATTACGATTCTTGTAAGTCATGGTATTAGATGTTGGTATTGACTATAAATATAAGAATAAATTTACGTATGCAAATTAAAGGAAATATAACATATAAGAGGTTTTTATTGTTCACATTGTAGGCTCTAGTGTATACTTATTTCCTCAGCCTTCTTCAAAGTGGGTCAGATCCCGCACCAGCGAAGGTCTCAGCATTAGCCTCGCTATTTCCTGCTTTCAATATTAACTATCCTTTTAAGCAGGGGTGGATGAGAGTAATGCACAAATACATAAGCGGGATGTGGGTTCATATTACTGAGATTCTTGACTGACAACTTTTTCAGGGCTGACACCAGGGATTCTCCGTCATACATTTCGTCCGCAAACCTGTCAGCCTCATATTCATGTTTCCTGGAAAGGTAATTCATAAAAAGGCTGATTATTCTTGACACAGGGCTGTAAATCAAAATAAACGCCAGAACGCTTATGTGAAATGATGGTATTTCCGCCCCCATGGCACGTGTAAGATTTTCATTTCCGTCAAGAAAGGAGAAAATAAATAGCATGATTCCAGTCTGTAATATACCGTAGAGCATCATTGTAAGTGTATGTTTCTTCTTATAATGCCCTATCTCATGTGCCAGGACAGCTGTTATTTCACTCACTTCAAGATCTTTTATCAGGGTATCAAACAATACTATTCGCTTTTTTGGTCCCAGCCCTGCAAAGTAGGCATTTGACTTGGTGCTACGTTTTGAACCGTCTATCGTATAAATATCTGTTAGTTTAAAGCTTGCTTTTTCAGCCATATTTTCAATCTCGGACCTTAGTTCGCCATCCTCCAGTGGTTTCTGCTTGTTGAAAAGCGGAACAATAAGATTGGAATAGAACATATTCATAAAGAGTGAGAAAACAGTAATAACCAGCCAGGCATATATCCAGAACATTTCACCGGCAGCATGGTAAATCCATGTTATGAACGCCAGCAAGGGAGCTCCGATAATAATTGCAAGCAGCCAGCTCTTCAGGTGGTCAAGGAAAAATGTTGCTTTACTGGTTTTGTTAAAGCCGAATTTCTCTTCAATTCTGAAAGTATCATACCAGGAGAATGGCAGGCTAAGTAAGTCTGAGGCCAGGCCAACTATTCCAAAAAAGATGATGGTCACAAGAGTGCGGTTCTGGGTGAGTGTGCGTGCTATATTATCTACCCAGGCGAAGCCACCAGAAAACAGCATTGCCAGTATTATAATAAAAAAGAAAGATGAGCTTATATTGCTGAACTTGTTATTTGCCCTGAAATAATTCTGTGACAGCCTGTATTTCTCCTCATTTATTATCCCCCTGAGTTTTTCCGGTACGGTACCAGACCACATCTTAATATTAAGATAGTCCAGGTACAGGCCCTGGATATGGCCAATTATAATTATTATTACTATTAGAAAAAAGAAGGTATTGTACATAGCTCAATAAAAAAAACAGGGCGCCGAGGATTGGAAGAAAAAATGTGGAATAAAAATGTCTCGCTGCATTTCCTCGTGCTGTACGCGCCCTGTTCTGTTAGAATGTTTTCCTTTGCAAAGATCTAATATTTTTTCGATTATGCAATAGTAAAAAGAGTGTCTTTTATCAGACTTTTCAACATTTTATCATAGGTGCCGGCGTAAAACCTCAGGTAAGCATTCCGCCACACACCTGGATTACCTGCCCGGAAATATAAGCTGACATATCAGAAGCAAGGAATAAGGCTGCATTTGCAACATCATCCGGTGTCCCGCCCCTCTTCAGGGGGATTTTTTCTGTCCATTCCTTCTTTACTTCATCCTTTAATTTTTCTGTCATTTCGGTAAGAATGAATCCGGGTGCTATTGCATTACATCTTATATTTCTGGATCCAAGCTCCCGTGCCACACTTTTTGTAAAACCTATTATGCCTGCTTTTGAAGCTGAATAATTACTCTGGCCGGCATTTCCTGAGATACCCACAACAGAGCTCATATTAATTATTGATCCGCTCCTCTGCTGCATCATGGGCTTAATAACAGCTTTTGTCAGGTTAAAGACACCTTTAAGGTTTATTTCCAGGACCTGGTCCCACTGTTCTTCTGTCATTATCATAAGGAGGGTATCCCTTGTTATCCCTGCATTGTTAACCAGCACATCTATTGATCCGAAGTCCTGCCATACCTTTTCAGCCACTTCCTGTGAATCATGATAGTCAGCAACATTGGAAACGTAACGCCTGACTGTGGCTCCAAGTTTTTCACATTCGTCACAGACCGCACAGAATTCGGCATCTTCAGTAATATTGGTTATGGCAATATTTGCTCCCTCAGAAGCGAATTTTAGAGCTATGGCCCTGCCTATTCCGCGGGAAGCCCCTGTAATTAGCACTGTTTTACCATCAAGTAAAGCCATTTTGATATGAATTGGTTAATACGTCACAAAAATGATAATAAAAGATAAAAGACAAAAGCAAAAAGAGAAAAGTTTGAACGAAGTGAAAAAACTGAGGCCGAATGAAATGAGAGACGGGTGAAGAAGCAGGATATAAGTTAGGCTAAGGCTCCCTCCTTCGCTGAAGCTTCGGAGAGTAATGAAGGCTAAGGCTAAGTGTTAAGTCTGTGCCAGTGCTTTGGCAACTGTCTTTCCAATATCAGCCGGGGAATCGGCAACTTCTATTCCGCATTCCCTCATTATTTTCATTTTGGCAGCTGCGGTATCAGCCTTACCTCCAATAATCGCACCGGCATGGCCCATGCGTTTTCCCCTGGGTGCTGTCTGTCCGGCAATGAATCCAATCACGGGCTTGGTCTTGTTTTCTTTAATCCATATGGCAGCATCTGTTTCCATGTTACCGCCTATCTCTCCAATAATTATTATTGCCTCGGTTTCGTCATCTTCCATCATCAGTTTTACAGCATCAAGGGTTGTGGTACCGACAATAGGATCACCCCCGATACCAATGCAGGTAGACTGACCCAAACCAAGACGGGTGACCTGGTCTACTGCCTCATATGTCAGTGTACCCGATCTGCTTATTATACCAACTGTACCTTTTTTGTGTATAAATCCGGGCATTATGCCCACCTTGGCTTCACCAGGGGTAATAATACCCGGACAATTAGGTCCGATAAGGCGGCAATCATACCTTGAAATGAAGTCCTTCACCCTTACCATGTCTGACACAGGTATTCCTTCGGTTATTGTAACTATAAGCCTGATGCCGGCATCAGCGGCTTCCATAATGGCATCTGCAGCATATGCAGGCGGAACAAATATTACTGAAACATCGGCGCCGGTAGCTTCCACAGCTTCTTCAACTGTATTGAATACAGGTCGTTCGAGGTGTCTGCTTCCTCCCTTGCCGGGGGTTACACCACCGACAAGATTTGTCCCGTATTCAATCATCTGCTGTGCGTGAAAAGTACCCTCACTGCCTGTAAAACCCTGGACTATTACTTTCGAGTCTTTATGAAGAAGAACACTCATCAGAAAAAGTTTTATTAAAAATCAAAAATCAAAAATACAATAAAATATTTACTTCTTATTATCTTTGAAAATGTGTGCCTGGAATATTCCATTTATCTAATTTAAGTAAAATGGAAATCATTGAACCCATATTATATATTGCCATTTCCCAGACCTTCTTTGCAGGACTACTCTTTGCAAGCAAAAAGCCTCTTTCAATACCCGACAGGCTTATGGCTACCTTCCTGTTCATGATCTTTTTCGATCTGATTTTTGCAGTCGTGAAAATCAATATTATTACATTTTACTCCTTCCCTTTTGTGGCATTCACCTACGGGCCGATCTTATATCTTTATGTAAAATACATGACTGAGCCTGCACGAAGATTCAGAATAACCAATTACCTGCACTTTATTCCCTTTGTTGTGTTTTTTGTGGTATCTGTGATTTTCAGATCAGACAAGGTTTTCACCGATCTTACGGGCTTTCTTGTAGCCGATAAATATATTTCCCTGAGAATAGTATACAGTGTGTGTTTCCTTCTTTCGATTACGGCATACAGTATCATTACCTTCATTACCATAAGCAGGCACCAGAGACATCTGAAAGACCTGGTGTCCTATGAATCAGGAAAAATTACTCTTAACTGGCTGAAGATTCTCAGCATCAGTTTCTATGCAGCCTTTTTTATACTCTTTATCTTCGGGGGTATTAACATTTTTATTGATTTCCTTCCTTTTGACCCTTATTATACCCTCTTCATATTTATAGCCATCTATTCCTTTGTTTACAGTTTTTATGCAATCAAGCAGCCCATTCTTGCCGGCGTATTGATAGGATCCGATGATGTTCCCACCATCAACGCCGGTGTGCATAGTGCAGAGAATGAAAACAAGACTGTCGCAGGTGACCAAGCCATTAAGAAGAAAAGATACAGCCGCAGCAGCTTAAGTGAAAACCAGGCAAAAAAATACCTTGACAATATCCTGGAATATATGGATAAGAAAAAACCCTACCTCGACAGGAATCTTACGATATATGACCTGTCACTGCAAACAGGTATATCCAAACATCATATCACCCAGGTTTTAAATGACCTTCACGGGCGTAATTTTTTTACCTTCATAAATGAATACAGGGTGAATGAAGTAATCTCAAGGCTGAAGGATCCGGCTTATAAAAATTATACACTGCTGGCCATAGCATATGATTCCGGTTTCAATTCAAAATCAACCTTCAACACTATCTTTAAAAACTTAACCCACCTCACCCCTACCCAATATCTTGAAAAACTGAGCAGTGAACGTCCGTAATCAGCGGATCGCACCGGTAAATCTCAAACAAGCGGTTTGAAATAAGCGGCTCGGGCGATGCTTTGGATGCCTTTAACTTACTTTGTATAAACCATATTAATATTATGAGGAAGGCACTGGCATTTTGCACTGTAGTATTATTGACTTTTTTAAATACACTGACTGCACAATCACTCTTTGATAATATTACAGGATCACCGGGCAAAAACTATAAACTGGGTGGATTTATCCGTAGTGGTTTATATTTTAACATGCCTGATGATTCCCCGGGCATCCCTGTTTCATTTGCGGACTTCAACCTGAATGCCGAAGCAGGAAATGGTACAACATACAAAGCATTTGCTGATTTCAGATACCGCTATGCTTCAGAGTACGGTAGTATTATCAATAAACCTGTTCTGCGCGAAGCATGGGCTGCGTGGTACACTCCTCACACCGAACTAAAGGCAGGCAAGCAGATAATAAAATGGAGCAGGATGGATTTCTTCCGTCTCCAGGATATTATAAATCCCCGTAATGATCTCTACAGGTCATTCGATCCTTCTGACCGCGACCTGGGAAATATCTCGGTAAATTTCAGTGCAAATCCAACGGAAAAGATTTCCCTACAGGCCGTCCTCATTCCACACTTTAAACCCTCAGTCCTTTACACCGGGTTTATGGATCTACCTGAGCTTATTCAAATCATGCCACACTCAATTGAGGGCAATAATCCGGTGTCATATGGTCTCAGAGCAGAATTTTTCCTTAGAAACTTCAATGCAGAAATAAGTTTTTTTGACGGATACAATCCTTTGCCTGGCCTTGGTCTTGATTCTTTGAATATTCAGGGAAACACTGATGATCCTCTTGTCAGACTGGAGGAAAAATCATTTAAAACAAGAACTCTGTCAGCAGGTCTGGAGTTTATGCCGGGCAACAATATACTTCGTGCAGAAGCAATATGGTCAGATCCGGACGAAGATTACAGACAGAAAGAATATGTGATGCTTCCTGAAATCAGGTGGGCCCTGGGTTTTGAACACTTTTTCGGTGATCTTCAATTGCTTCTGGAATATAGCGGCAAATATCTGATTGACTTTGAAGAAGCAGCTTTTGATCCTGTATTACCTGATGAGTCATCTTTTCTTGAACTGGGATCCCTTCCTCCCGATCAGGTTTTCGAATATACAAGGCTTCAGATTGCTTCCTTTAACAGGCTGTATAACTACCAGCTTAATGAATACAGTCATTATGCAGCACTGCGCTTTGCATATGAAAAGGAATTGGCCACATTCAGTCCATCCCTGAACCTGCTTTATAATATTACTTCTCAAGAATACATGGTAAATCCTGTTGTGAAGATAAAGCCTGCTGATAACCTTGAGATAATGCTAGGTGCTGAATTTTATAAAGGCTCTGCCAATTCACTTTTTGATATGATAAACAATAAACTCAATTCAATATATACCGGGCTGCGAATAGACTATTAATAAATAAATAAATGACAAAGCTTTTAATGAGATACAGGTACCTGGTGATAATACTATCCGTGGCAATAGGCCTCGGGGGCCTGGCAATGCTGCCTCAGATGAGGACTGATCCTGATATAAGGAACTATATCCCGCGAGAAATGGAATCAAGTATTAATACCGACAGGATTGAAGAAGAGTTTGGCCTGCAGGATATGCTGATGATAGTTTTCAGGGACAGTTGTATACTTACGCCTGAAAATTTAAGGCGTATAAGGAATACAGACAGGCAGATAGAAGATCTCAGGTCGGTTGATAACACGATATCTCTTTTTAATACGAGGAGAATTTATGGTGACCGGGGGATGATGATCGTTGATCCTGCTATAAGCAGATTTCCGGAAAGCACTGAAGATATAGAGCTAATAAAGAATGAGTTAAGAGATAACCCCCTGGCTATGGGGACTGTTGTGTCAGATGATTTCACAATGTCGGCCATTGCGGCAACTATCTCACAGGACACAGATGAGAATATCATACTGGCAGAAATTGATTCGGTCATATCCGCAAATCCCGGATCTGCAGAGGTTTACTTTGGAGGTCTTCCCTACATCAGGCAAGCTATTAAGAAGGATGTCCGGCGCGATGGCCTAACCCTTGTTCCAATAGCCCTTATTATCATGCTCGCCTTCCTCTGGCTTGCTTTCAGGGAGTGGAAGGGAATGGTACTGCCCTTTACCATCGTGGTACTTTCAATAGCTTTTGCCATGGGATTGGTGCCCCTGCTGGGATGGAAACTGTCGATACTGAGCCTGATAATACCGATAATGCTTATTGCGGTGGCCAATGATTATGGTATCCATATGATAGCCAAATACCAGGAACTGGTGTCAGAAAACGGTACTGACAGCAATGATACAATTGTGGGTAAGACGGTAAGGAAACTCCGCTTACCAGTTATTTTTACAGGCCTTACCACCATTGCAGGTATCCTCGGTTTACTGGCACATGCCATAATCCCTGCCAGGCAGGTGGGCATCCTGGCATCTGCTGGTATTGCACTGGCTGTCTTACTGACCTTATTCTTCCTGCCTGCGTGGCTTTCTTTATTGCCCAAATCAAAACCCCTTGTCGGTGGAGATAAAATATCAAATTCATTGCTTGACAGATCGCTGGCCAGGCTATCGCATATAGTAACGGTAAGGCCTAAACGCGTTATGATTATATCTGCGGTATTAACTCTTATTTTTGCCGCTGGTATTCTGTTCATAAGAGTTGACGGGAACCAGGAAAATTTCTTCCCCCCAAAACATCCTGTAAAACAGGCTTCAATGCTTATAAACAAACATTTTGGAGGATCACAGGCTATATCTGTAATGATAGAGGGTGATATTAAGGATCCTGCCCTTTTGAAAACAATGAACAGGTGGGCTGAAGAAATAAAATCCATAGACGGAGTTGGTGACTCCTATTCAATTGCAACCGTATTAAGGGAAATGACCAAGGCTCTTTACAATGAAAATGAGGCCGGGTATGACAAAATACCCGGTAGCAGGCAGGCGGTGGCCCAGATACTCGAAATATACAACATGAGCGGAGATCCTGATGATTTTGACCGGCTTGTCGATTTTGATTATTCAAAAGCCCACCTTATGGTAAGATTTGAGAATCCTGCCACGAAAGTTATTAGAAATGCCGTGAACCGAATAAATGTGATGGCTGAAAATGATAAAATCGACGTTATGATTGGTGGCTACGCATATATTATGTTACAGTTCTCCGATAAGATTCTGATGGGGCAGGTTAATTCCCTGATATTTGCAATAATCGTAGTACTTGTACTGCTTTCAATTATCCTGAAATCTTTCAAAGGAGGTTTAATATCCACCATCCCTATCCTGGCATCGGTTATCTTCCTCCTGGGATTTATGGGAATAACAGGAATAGCACTTGACCCGGCCACTGCCCTGCTGTCATCAATAATGATCGGGGTGGGTGTTGATTATGTAATACATTTTCTCTGGCGCTACAAGTCAGAACTTGTATTTTTAAATCATCGCGATGCAGTGGTAAAAACCCTCAAAACAACCGGCAGGGGAATAGTCTATAATGCCTTAAGCGTAATGGTTGGCTTCTCAGTACTGGTATTCTCAGGCTTCACTTCAATAAGGTTCTTCGGTTACCTTGTGTTGATAAGCATAGGAGTGTGCCTTATCAGCGCACTCTTTGTGGTGCCGTCTATACTACTGGTATTTAAACCTTCATTTGTCGAATATAAATCAAATAATAAAAAAGCTACAATGAGAAAAAGGAATTTTAAGAGGGCAATTGTAATGTCATTATTCCTCATTACATCAATATTTATCATGGCCCAGGCAGACGATGCAAGGGAAATAATGGATAAAAGCAGGAAGGCGATGAAAGTGGAATCTTTCGAGGCTGTGGCTTCACTTAATATTGTGGATTCAAAAGGAAGGGTAAGGGAACGTTCAAATATCACCGCATCCAAAAGTTACGATGACGGAACTGAGAAAAGATTGATAAAGTTCCTGTCGCCTGCCGATGTTGAGGGGACGAGCATACTTATATATGATTATGACAGCGGACAGGATGATATGTGGATCTACCTGCCTGCACTGAGTCGTACACGGAGGATAGTGAGCTCGGAAAAAGGAAAAAGTTTTATGGGATCGGAATTTACCAATGCAGATATGTCATCGCCTCCTACAGAAGATTTTAGCCACTCCCTTATTGACGAATCAGAAAAATATTATATTATTGAAAGCAAGCCCGTTAACAGGGAGAAAGAAGATGAATATGGCTACAGCCGGAAGATTAGCACCATAAATAAGACCAATTATGTGGTTAGCAAAATGGATTTTTATGACGGCTACGACGAGCATTTTAAAACCATCCTTATAAAGGATCTTAAGGATGTTGGCAATAATAAATTTCTTATAAGCCATATGACGGTTGAAAATTTCAGCAATGGAAGGAGTTCAGAGATCCTGATGAATGAAATACGTACAGGCACTCAAATAAGGGATGAGCTGTTTAATGTCTCCAGCCTGGGAAGATAGTGAAAAAAAGCTCCTTATTTCCGATTAAACGATTACACGATTCAACAAACCTCTAAACAATAATTTACTATTTTAGCATCTTATTTGATATAAGATGAAACTTTCTGCAATAGATCTATCCATTATCTTCGGATACCTTGTATTGACGGTTATACTTGGCTTCTGGGTATCAAAGCGTGCCAGTAAAAACCTTGATTCCTACTTCCTGGGTGGCAGAAGTCTTCCCTGGTATATGCTTGGCCTTTCCAACGCATCCGGAATGTTTGACATTACCGGTACAATGTGGATGGTTGCGATTATGTTTATATACGGCATAAAGAGCGCCTTTATCCCCTGGCTCTGGCCGGTCTGGAACCAGGTTATCCTGATGATCTTCCTGGCTGTATGGATGCGCAGGTCAAATGTTCTCACAGGGGCTGAATGGCTGAAAACAAGATTCGGAGAAAGCCGGGGTGCAAAAATGTCACATATATCAGTTGTTGTATTTGCCCTTGTAGCTGTCATAGGATTTATTGCCTATGCCTTTGAAGGGATAGGAAAATTCTCTGTTATGTTCCTTCCCTGGGATCTTTCGGCAACGGTACTTGGCATATATATTTCTTCAGAAAGAATGTACGCACTGATAATTATGGGCATCACTACCCTGTATGTAGTAAAAGGGGGAATGTACAGTGTTGTGCTCACCGAAGTGCTGCAGTTTATAGTGATGACCATTTCATGTATAATAATAGGAATTATCGCTATTAAACTTGTTACTCCGGAACAGCTCGATGCAGTGGTGCCTGAAGGATGGAAGAGCCTTTCTTTCGGATGGAAACTTGATCTTCACTGGTCTACCTTCCCCGATGATATAAACCGGATACTTAATGAAAAAATAGGCACTGACGGCTATGAGCTTTTTTCGATATTTCTCATGATAGTGATTTTCAGGGGCATACTTGTAAGTATAGCCGGCCCGGTACCGGGATACGATATGCAAAGGGTACTGGCCACACGCACACCGAAAGAATCTGCCCTGATGAGCTGGTTTGTATCTGCCGTGCTTTTTATTCCCAGGTATCTGATGATAGCGGGACTGGCTATTATTGCTCTGGTTTATTTCAATCCAGACTCGCTGGTTAGTGAAGGAAGCCTGGATTTTGAAAAAGTGCTCCCTTTCGCACTGAGCAATTTTATCCCCGTAGGCGTGCTGGGAATCATCCTTGCCGGATTGATTGCAGCCTTTATGTCAACTTTTGCAGCCAATGTGAACGCCGGCCCTGCATATATAGTAAATGATATATACAAACGATTTATCAAACCAGATGCAAGCTCAAAAACACTGGTGAGGCTAAGCTATCTTTCATCAGTATTGATGGTTGTAATCGGCATAACGGTAGGCTTCTTTGTAAGCTCCATCAACTCTTTGTTACAATGGATCACTGCCGCCCTCTTTGGGGGTTATGCTGCAGCCAACTTCCTTAAATGGATATGGTGGAGATTTAACGGGCATGGCTATTTCTGGGGCATGGTTGCAGGCCTTGCTGCCTCGCTGGCCCTGCCCAAGCTTTTTCCTGACCTGTCGGTTATACTGGCCTTCCCCCTCTTAATACTACCTCTCTCAACGGCAGGATCACTCCTGGGTTGCCTTCTTACACCCCCGGACGATATGAAAGTACTCAAAAGCTTTTACACAAGCGTAAGACCATGGGGCTTCTGGGAACCCGTGTACAGGGAAGTGATAAAAGAAAACCCGGAATTCAAAAAGAATAAAGCATTTAAGCGTGATATGTTCAACTCCCTTGTTGGCATAGTATGGCAGATGATGCTCATAATATCACCCATTTACCTGATTATCCGGGAATATAAGGAAATGATATATTCATTGATTGTTCTTGCTCTTACATCGGTTATTCTTAAATTTAACTGGTATAACAAACTGGAGAAATATTAAAAAGACATTAGATAAAAAGCTATGGAATAATGGATGAATGGAATAATGGTTTTAATTATATATATTATTCCAGGATTCCAGTATTCCGGGATTACAAATAACGGAAAATAATGGAGCGACACGAATTTGACAGGGAAGTGAAACGACTGTTCAAGAAGCATAATGAGCTGATAATAAGAAAGAACAGGGCAAGGAAAAGAGGGAACGGGATTTATGAACGGTATATTTACCCGGTAATAACCAGGCACCATATACCTGTGTTCTGGAAGTATGACCTGAATTATGAAACAAACCCTGACCTCTTAATGCGCCTCGGCATAAATACCACTTTCAACGCAGGGGCTGTTAAGCTGAACGGCAAGTATTGCATGGTAGTGCGAACGGAGGGTTTCGATGTGAAATCATTCTTTTCCGTGGCAGAAAGCCCGAACGGAATTGACAACTGGGTCTTTCATGATCGACCGGTGCACATGCCTGAGACGGATGAGCCCGAAACGAATGTATATGATATGCGGCTGACACACCATGAAGATGGATGGATCTATGGACTCTTCTGTGCGGAACGAAAAGACAATAGCAAACCGGAAGATTCATCAGCTGCCCTGGCATCCTGCGGCATTGCACGAACAAAAGATCTTATTGTATGGGAAAGACTCCCCGATCTGAAATCAAAAGCTGCCCAGCAGAGAAATTGCGTACTTCACCCTGAATTTGTCAGGGGGAAGTATATGCTGTATACCCGCCCTCAGTCCGGATTCATCGAGACAGGCGACAGTGGCATTTCAGTTGGCTTTACCGATTCCATGGAAAATGCAGTTATCGATGAAGAGACATTAATGGATCCCCGGAAGTACCACACCGTTAAAGAGGTTAAAAATGGCCAGGGACCGCCACCAATAAAAACGGAGATAGGATGGATACACCTGGCACATGGAGTGAGAAGAGGGGCGGCTGGATTGAGATATACCCTTTATCTCCTGCTTACCGACCTTAATGAGCCATGGAAGGTAATTAAACGACCATCGGGACACTTTATAGAACCTATAGGTGATGAGAGGCTTGGTGATGTTTCGAATGTAGTATTTTCGAATGGCTGGATCAAGGATGATGACGGAACGGTTTTTATCTACTATGCATCATCCGACACAAGGATGCATGTGGCCAAAACAAGCGTAAATAAACTGATTGACTATATACAGAATACTCCGGAAGATCCCGGCAGGACGGAACTATGTGTTAAACAACGTCTTGAAATGATAAACAGAAACCTGGAGATACTGAAGAGGGATTTTCCGGAATTGCCGGAGTGATAAATAGAAGCTGGTATTCCGGGTAATAATTCGTTAACTATGAAGCTTGACATCCTCAATACCATTGTGGCACCTGCTTCCGGGACAGGAGGAGCTATAACTGTCATCAGAGTTAGTGGACAGGATGCACACAAGATAGTGGATATGATATTTGAATCTAAGACTGAGGGGAGGCTATCAGAAATGAAAGGATTTCAAATAGTATACGGCGATATTATTGATGGCGGTGAGCTACTCGACGATGTACTTGTATCTGTATTCAGGGCACCTCATTCATACACCGGGGAAGATTCGGTGGAAATAAGCTGCCATGCATCGCCTTATATACAGAACAGAATACTTCAGCTGCTGGTGGATAAGGGCGCCTCTCCTGCCCGCCCGGGAGAATTCACACAGAGGGCTTTTCTTAATGGTAAAATTGACCTTTCGCAGGCTGAAGCAGTGGCTGATCTTATCAATTCAGAAACTGAAGCAGCCCACCGGCTGGCAATGCAGCAGATGCGGGGAGACTACTCAAGGGAGATAAAAGAACTGCGTGAGAAAATGCTGCATTTTGCCTCAATGATTGAACTGGAACTGGATTTCGGTGAAGAGGATGTTGAGTTTGCAGACCGGACAGAGCTTAAGTCAATGGTGCAGGAGATGAAGACTTATACCGATTCACTGAGAGATTCATTCAGGTATGGAAATGCGATAAAAAAAGGCGTCCCAGTTGCTATAGTGGGTAAACCAAACGTGGGTAAGTCTACCCTTCTGAATGCCCTTCTAAGGGATGATAAAGCAATAGTCTCCGAGATACCCGGAACAACCCGTGATGTAATAGAAGATACAATCATAATTGAGGGAATCCTTTTCAGGTTCATAGATACAGCAGGCTTACACGAGACAGCAGATATAATAGAAAATCTGGGCATCCGGAAAACATACCAGAAGATTGATCAGGCTGATGTGGTATTATTGATTGCAGACGCAGCTGACGGCCCCGTTTCTGTTAACCAGTCATTTAAGGAAATCAGTAAACAAATAAAAAATACGGCCAAAGCACTCTTCCTGGTTATTAATAAGACAGACCTCATTACTGAAAAAGAAATTGAAGCATTAAGAACCGGTCTACTGTGTCCCGCAGATCACTGTATTATGATCTCGGCTAAGCAGGGTACCGGAATATCGGATCTGATAACAAAACTCACCGCAAACATAGAGACCCTGCACTCGGGATCACAGCATCTCGTGGTAACAAATCTGAGGCATTATGAAGCCCTCAAGGAATGCTCCGGCAGCATGCAACGTGTTCTAGACGGCCTTGATGAAGGTTTGCCCGAAGACCTTATTGCCATTGACCTGCGCCAGGCCATCCACTACCTGGGTGAAATAACCGGTGAGATATCCACAGATGAAATACTGGCTAATATTTTTAAAAACTTTTGCATAGGCAAGTAACGACCATTTTCTCCCTTAGAAGAATTCCCTTCCTTCTCTGGAGAAATAACCTCAGACATACATACCGGCGTTTAAATAAATTTGACTTTGGTTAAAAGAAGGCATATCTTCATCATTATTATTAACTAAAAACCTTACTAACATGAAAAGAAACATTACCAGACTAATGTATCTTATGGCCCTGTTTACTATTGCAGGACTTATTTCCTGCGAAGGACCTGAAGGACCGCAGGGACCAGCAGGCCCGACCGGACCAACAGGAGCAACCGGACCAACAGGAGCAACCGGACCACAGGGTCCAATGGGAAACGCCAATGTAGTGCTTTTTGAGTACGGAGAAGAGACCTTTACCTCTATTGTGACTTATCTGATTACAGATGTTACAAGTGAGACCATGGAAGAGAGTATACTGCTTGCATATTATAATCCAAGTGGTCACGCAGAGACAATGTGGTACCAGGCGCCGGGTCCCGGCCCTGAAGGCTCATATGTAACAAGAAGTTTCTGGTGGCAAACCAGCACAAGCCCCACAAGCAACTATACCCTGGAGGTAAGAACCCATAACTGGGATGGGACATCCAATACAACTTCTAAAACCTGGACTAAGTTCAGGATCTTCATAGTTGAAGCATCAACTATTTATCCCGGAACAAAAGGATCGGCTGTGGATTTGAGTGATATGAATGCCTTGATCAAATACCTGGAGCTGGATATAGAATAATCTTATAATACTTACACTTAAGCTCTGTCCGGCCCGTGTATGTTTATCCGCGGGCCGGATATAGCTTAATTTGAATATTCCTAACTCATTTTAGAGTAATTATTTTCTCTTCAGTATACTCCATGACAAAGCACCTCCATTGTATGGTGTGCCTGTTTGCCAGCTTTGTTCTTTTCGGCTGCAGAACTGGCGATAAGCAGGTTAATGAAATCCACCTTACTTTTTATGATAAGCCTGAACATCATACTGATAGCACAAATACAATATCCTCACTACAGGCTGTAAATGAAATATTCACATTCAGGTAATATGGTGATTATTCTGATATCCTGATACGCGAGAACCAGTTAATGAGGAATAATGCGAAAGTTGAGTGCAGCCTCTTTTCGGTTACTAATGGGGATGGAACGCTTTTTGGCAGAAATCTTGATCTTCAGTTCGATTTAAAGAATGTTCTTATTGGCTGCTACCAGCCATCAGGGGGAAACAGATCAATTACCCTGTGTGCACTGGATTTTCTAATTGGCAACGACAGGATGTATGTCGATAGTCTTACACCTTTTATCAGGTCACAGATACTAAAAACCCCTTTTTATGTAATGGACGGTATAAACGACAAAGGCCTTGCTATTGGTATTGCTGCTGTAGAGTCCCAGAAAATTGCAGAGGATAGCAGGAAAGAAAGAATTGATATTTTACTCCTTAACAGATTGTATATAAATTAAACGGCACTATTAAATCTACAGCGGTCGCAGCACCAGGTTTTTCCAGAGCACCTTAATGCCACCTCCGTCGTGGATCTGCAGGGCTATACGGCCATTGGCCTTACCGATCAGAGGGTCTTCAAGGTGGGTCATTTCCTCTCCGTTTAGCCATGTGGTGATCTCTGATCCCACTACTTTTACACGCATGGTGTTCCATTCACCTTCTTTAAGAATATCCTCTTTCTCATCAGGTATCTGGTAAAGCCATCCCCTTCCGTATGATTCATATACACCTCCGGAATCATGTCCCTCTGGAGCCACCTCTACCTGCCAGCCCGTAACCCTGGTGCCTTCAAAAACCGACCTGAAAAAGACACCGCTGTTTCCGTCTGAGACCTGCTTGAAATCAACTGAGAGATCAAAGTCCTTATAATATTTTTCCGTTGCCAGGTAGCCGTACTCTTTCTGAGGCCCACTTTCACAGACCAGAAGGCTGTCCTCTACATACCATAACTCATTACCGTATTCTATCCATCCATCAAGGTTTATGCCGTTGAACAAGTCAACAGCCTCCCTTTCTTTACCGGGCAGCTCCTTTATCTTCATATTCCTGAACCATATTTTGCTACCATGGTCCTGCAGGCTAATATGGCCCACTGATGAGAGACCATAATCAGGCTCATTTTCCCATTTACCGCTTTTCTTAAGCTCAAACCATTCATCTGTCCATGCTTCAAATTCGAGTATTTTTTCACCGTTGAGCCAGTGTTCAACATGACCGTTATCGAATACTATTCGTGATGAATTCCATCCACCGGCCGGGTTTAATGTCTTCTTTTCCCTGTCAGGCACATACATGGCATAATCGGCTCCTGTTTTTTGCCATTCTTCCAGCTCCGAGGGGTAACCCACATCATCCACCAGCTGGTATTCAGGACCTGTGAGATAGGGAGTGGGGTATCTTTCCGATTCGATCACATGGTATAAGACACCGCTATTCCCACCTTCAGCAATTTTCCATTCAAATTTCAGGTCAAAGTTATCGTACTGTTTCCTGGTGATAATATACCCGTCACTGTCGCTTCCGGTGCCACTGGCCGCCAGCAGCCCGTCTTCAACAAGCCAGCTTCCTGTACCTTCAGCATTGTATGCTTTCCAGTTGTCAAGACTCTGCCCGTCGAAGAGCAATTCCCAGCCTTCTTCCTGGTCAGTAGGACTCAGTTGATTATGCTTGTTGGCACAGGCTGTTATTGTAATGATTCCGATCAGCGTCAAATACACTATACTCTTAGTCATAACTATCAAAATTTTAATTTATGTATCTTGTTTAACAAATCTTTATTCCTGTTGTTTCTCTTAGAGAACAAATTTAAAAATATTATTACAGATGTATATTTTTTCAGGCCTGGATATTTCGTAATTTTACCAGCCTTAATATTTTTATTGTTAATAAACCTGATTTATGAAGAGTAACACTTTGATATCCTGTCTGTTAATAATAGCCCTGTCTTCTCTGCTATTTTCGTGTGAAAATTCCGTAAAGCAGGCAAGAGACACTGATCTTGTTATTTTCTTTATCAATGACAATCATGCGCAAATAGAGAATTTCAGTAAAATAAAGTCAATAATTGACGAATCGGCTGAAAAAGAAAATGTAATTATAGTACATAGCGGGGATATGTTTTCAGGGAACCCTCTTGTGGATTTCCACCAGGAAAGGGGCTATCCGGTGATTGACCTTATGAACCGGATCGGTTTTGATGTTGCAGCCCTTGGCAACCATGAGTTTGATTACGGGCAGGAAGTACTAAAAGAAAGAATAGACCAGGCAGAATTTGAAATTCTATGTGCCAATATGAAGTCTGAATCGCCTCTGCTGGAGGAGGTACCGGCAAGTTATACCATAAATAAAGGAGGACTCAAAATTAGCTTTGTCGGGGTTATTGAAACAAACGGCAAGCCCGGAACTTTTATACCATCCACTCACCCCAACAAGCTTGAAGGCCTTACCTTTTACGATGCGGGAGAAATACTGGGCGATTATTCGGACTTTAAAGACGAACAGGAAGCGGACCTGTTAATACTTTTAAGCCACCTGGGGCACGACTCTGATGATAACGGCACCTGTGACTATAAGGCTGCCGGGCAGTTTCCTTTTTTTGATGCCATCATAGGCGGTCACAGTCACAGCATACAGGACACTACCATAAATGGTGTCCATATTTACCAGTCAGGTGCCTATCTCAACTACCTCGGTAAAATCACGTTGACCGTAAAAAAAAGGAAGATAATTTCTGAAGATTTTGAACTGATAAACCTTGATGAATACCCTTCCGGTGATTATGAAATTCAATCACTAATAGACAGTTATAATAACAATCCAATTTTTTCAGAAGTTATTGGAACAAACAGTGTCCACATGACAAGAAACAGGACGGTAGGCTGTTTTTATACTGATGCACTCAGGGGCTTCCTTGCTACTGACATGTCAATACAGAATCCCGGAGGGATCCGTTCAGATCTTGATGAAGGAGAAATAACAATATTGGAGATCTACAGGATTGATCCTTTCAATAATGACCTTATGGAATATGAAATGACTGCAGGTGAAATACGAGCCTTCCTGGAGGGGTCAGGAGCCGGTTTCTATTACTCCGGGGTAATACTTAAGAACGATCCAGGTTATGGAGTGCTAATTAAGGATCTGGAAGGTAATATCTATGAAGATGAACATATTTTAACTATTGCCATTAACGACTATATACCGGAGATTTACGAGAATTACTTTCCTGACCCTTCGGTTATTTATGATATGTCCACGGCTGATGCCATGATTCAATATGTGCGGGACCTGACAGTGCCCCTGCATTATGAGAACTGTAACAGGTATTTCAGGTACCAGGAGTAGAGTTGAATCGTTGAATCGGGATGAATCGGGCTTGGCATTAAAAGCAATGAGCAGCAAGAAACCTTACCTGGCCTGATTTACCGACAAAGGGCCATCCTATCATGTCTTCATCATGTCCCGGGGCTTCACCTATGATTAAGATTCTTGCCGTTGTATTACCCTCCCCGAAAATTACATTATGCCTGGTTTTGTGAAGATTGCATTTAGTACATGATAAGACTTCCTATTTGAGTTTTTCATGTTAATAAATCCCGTTTGCTTATTTCAAGCATTTAATACAAATATAAATTTGATAAAATTTTCTAGACCTTGTTCAGTTTCCACCTGCCACGTCTGAAGAATAGCAGGGCGGCCAGCGTCATAAGACTTTCAGCTATTACAATAGCTATGTATACACCTTTTTCATCGAGGCCTGATTGAATTGCCAGCAAATATGCGAGAGGTATTTCTATTATCCAGAATGCTACAATATTAATCCAAAGCAGCCAAGCACTATCATATTCACCACAGCAGTGAACCATACCGCTTTTTCGGCCCTTTCCGGCTTTTCCGCACCCAGATTCTGCCCTACCAGGGTGGCCGCAGCATTGCTTATGCCCCAGGAAGGAAGGAGGGCAAAGATAATTATTCTTATTGCTATCGTATATCCCGCCAGCGCATCGCTGCCAAAAACCGAGACTATCCTCACCAGACCTATCCAGCTTGAGGTGGCAACCAGGTTCTGGCCTATTCCTCCAAGGGATATTTTAAGTATCTGGCCAATCAGCCTTATGTTTATGCGTATATGCTCTTTTAAGATTTTTACACGCCTATGGCCAGGAACAAAATGTAAAGCTGGTATAATACAGCAATACTGCGGCCTGTGGTTGTTGCTATTGCCGCACCCTTAATCCCCAGTTCCGGAAAGGGTCCAAACCCGAAGATCAGACATGGGTCAAGGATGATATTAATAATATTGCTCAGCCATAAAACACGCATTGATATGGCTGCATCACCTGAGCTTCTTAAGACAGCATTCATGATAAAAAGAAGCATTATCGAAACATTACTTGCCATCATAATACGCGTATAGGCGGCCATATCATTTACTATCGTTTCATTTGCCCCCATCAGCCTTAAAATGTCAGATGAGAATATTATGCCCGGTATACTTATAGCAATTGATAGCAGCAATCCGGTTATGATAGATTGAAAAGCCGTAAGATAAGGGCGACGACTACAACCAGGATAAGAACAGATAATTTAAAGGGGCCCGACAATGACCATCTTTTTCCGATTGCCGCTGTCCTGGTCGACATTGCCGCATCCAGGGCACCAAAATAGCACAGGTGACTGCACCATGCCGGTCCTGAAAGGATAAGAGTGCTCAAAAATAGGACTGGCATAAAGCCGAATTCTGCCCTGAAAACCGCTCCTCCAATTATCATCATAGGAATGGGTAAATGGAGTTCTCCCGGCATCAGAAAACGGTCAAAGCCAAGAATGCCGAGCAATAACTGGGAGAAAAATACCACTGAAAAAATGAGCCAGGTCCTTACCCTCCACTTTGCCTGCTTTGAATGGTCCTGCATATGAAAGCTGACCCATGACGCATACACAGCTATAAGGAGGATCTCAATCCATCCTGCTCCAGGGGATGAACCTTTCAAGAAGAATAATAGGCCTGTCAACCATTATCTGGACAATTGAGAGCAGCAGGGCTGTAACAGAACCCGTAATTACAGGCAGAAAAAATTGACGTCTCATAGGAACATGGCTGATTTTAAATAATTGGCAATACTAGTAAATTTTTCTTAATTGCGACACATAAAACATTTGCTGGATCTTATTGTTATAACTAATAGATGAACAAATATATTTCTAACAAAAGAATACTACTAATATGAATTATTATTACAGCATTAAAGTTAAGGACACATTCGTAAACGCCAGGAAAAAAGTAACTGATGCACTTGCAGCTGAAGGCTTTGGCGTACTTTCAGAGATTAATATCAGGGATGCCTTCAAGAATAAGCTGGGAGTGGAATTCAGAAATTATGTCATTCTTGGAGCCTGTAATCCGGCCTTCTCCTACAAGGCCCTTCAGGCTGAAGACAAAATAGGAACCCTCCTACCTTGTAATGTTATCTTACAGGAAACTGGTGATGGCTATACTGAAGTGGCTGCAGTTGATCCTCAGGAATCTATGAAAATGGTTAATAATCCTGAAGTGGCAGATATTGCATCCACCATAAGGGTAAAACTAGTTAATGCGCTTAACAGTATCAAATAGCCGGAATAATAATAAGCTCAGCCTATTTTTTCTATTGCAAAGATAAATGACTCAAGGGTGTCCTGGTCTTTCCAGACAGCGCTTGCCCTAATTTTGCTCACTATTGTTTTGCCGTCATTATTTATGAGCCTCACCTCATATGAAGCATTATCCGTTTCCTTCCTCAACATCCTGTCAAGGCTTTGCCTTTCAATGAGGTAATCGTCAGGATGGCAAAGCTGGAAGAAATTAATACCCGTAAAATCCATGTCGCTCATTCGGAGGATATTCTTGAGTTCTTTATTGAATCTGATAAAATTACCCGCAAGATCAGTCTGCAGGATACCTGTCGGGAAATTTTCAAAAAGAATGCTGTACTCCACAAGTTTATTGTGAAAAGTAAGTTCTGACTTTTTGCGTTTTACAGCCAGTTGCAGCCTCACCGCCAGTTCAGCTGGTGTAAATGGGAAAATAAGGAGGTCAAACTGGTGCCTCAGGGCCGTATTCATGATCTCTTTATCCTCCTTTCCTGCTATAAGCAGGACCGGTGTATAGAGATTCTTCTTCCCTTTGGAGCTTTTCAGAATGTCCGAATTAACCTCCTCTTGCTCGTAGGCATTGTAAATTATGAGATCATAGCTGTTCTCATGGCAGAGCTTCTCGAATTCGTCCGCTTCTGCAGAATAAAGGACCTCAAAACCGGAAATGTTGATATGAGATTCAAGAAAGTGAAAATCAATTTCCCCCGTAAAGAAAAGTAAACTGTCAGCTGTTCTCACGATAAATCCGTCTTAAATTATTGCCCCTGAACTTCCTGTAATAGAGATTTAATTTCTTCATTTGAAATATAATACAAAAATATCATTTCCCAATATAGCAGGGAAATATTTTTATACAATTTGCCGCATATTTCTTCTGCTTGCCCGGGTGCAAATTTCATGTTACTTCAAACCTATTTATAAACAGTTTTAATTTTGCACCTATTTGATATATTTGTGTACAGCTAATCCGGGAAAACAAAAAATGGACGTACAAATTGAAGAGAGCTGGAAAAACAAGCTCAGGCATGAATTTGAGAAAGAATATTTCATCAAGTTGTCAGAATTTATCAGGGATGAATATAAAAACAATGTCGTCTACCCTCCCGGGCCATTAATTTTCAATGCCTTCGACAAATGCCCCTATGATAAGGTGAAAGCCCTTATTATCGGACAGGATCCTTACCACGGACCCGGGCAGGCACACGGGCTATGTTTCTCGGTAAAAGAAGGAGTCAGGCATCCTCCAAGCCTGGTAAATATTTTTAAGGAAATAAATAATGACCTGGATATATGCTGCCATGAATCAGGAAACCTGGAAAGATGGGCCCGGCAGGGAGTATTATTGCTGAACGCTACACTTACTGTAAAGGCACATACGCCGGGATCTCACCAGAATAAGGGATGGGAAATATTCACTGATGAAGTCATAAGAATAATATCAGAAGAGAAGGAAAACATAGTGTTTTTCCTTTGGGGATCTTATGCCCAAAAAAAAGGAGCACATATCGACAGAGACAGGCACCTGGTGCTTGAATCGGTTCATCCCTCACCCCTCTCGGCAAGCCGTGGTTTTTTCGGGAATAATCATTTCAGCCAGTGCAATGAATTCCTTATTTTTACTGAACAGGAAGCTATTGACTGGAGATGACCGTGATTTAAGATATAAGATTAACCATATAAGATTCAAGAATTAAAAACATGAGAAAAATAATTATTATTCTGGCACTGATATCAGTTAGTATTGCTTCAAGTGGACAGGCTGAATACTATTTTCCGGGTGAAACAGTTTTTAACAATGAAATTACCAGTCCGTGGGAATTTCTGGGATACGACATAGGATCACATCATAGTCGCTATGATGTGATGATTGACTACCTTAAAACACTTGCTGATGAAAGTGGAAGGGTAAGGTTTGAGGTTTTTGGCTATTCAGAGGAATTACGACCCCAGATAATACTTACCATCACTTCCCCTTCAAATTATGATGACCTGGAAAGTATAAGGCTTCAGCACCTTGAGCTTACTGCAGGTACGGCATCCAAATCGGTTAATGCAGAAAATATTCCTTTGATTATCCAGCTTGGGTTTAATGTTCATGGCAACGAAGCGAGCGGAGGGGAAGCCTCACTGCTGGCTGCATATTACCTGGCCGCAGCCGAGGGAGAAGAGATAAATACTATCCTCAATAATTCAGTAATTTTCATAGAACCTGTTCTTAACCCCGACGGTCGTGACCGCTTTACATCCTGGGCCAATATGAACAGGAGCAAGCCTGCAGTGTCCGATCCGAATGACCGTGAGCATAACGAAGCATGGCCTGGTGGAAGGACAAACCATTACTGGTTTGATCTTAACCGTGACTGGCTCCCTCTCTCACAGGTAGAGAGCAGAAACAGGGTGCAGAGATATCATGAATGGTTGCCCAATGTTACTACTGATCATCATGAAATGGGAACAAACAGCACTTTCTTTTTTGAACCAACAAAGAAAGGTTCTGAAAATCCCATAATAACTTCTGAAAATTATGTGAAGTTGAATAATCTTTTTGCAGCAGAATATGCAAAAGCCCTTAACGAAATTAATCACTACTATGATTCCGGCCGGTCCTTTGATAATTTATACCCCGGTTATGGCAGTTCTTACGGTGATATGCACGGCGGCCTGGCCATCCTGTTTGAGCAGGCTTCATCAAGGGGACTGGTGCAGGAAACAGATATGGGCAACAAATTGACTTTCAGTCTGGGAATAAAAAATCAGCTTTTTGCAGCACTTACCACTGTACGTACGGCCATCAATAACAAGGAACTGCTCAATGATTATATGAGAAGGTTTTTTAATGATGCCAGGGCTGAAGCTGTAAAAGATCCTGTGAAAGCCTATGTTTTCGGTGCTGCTGGTGATAATAACAGATCAAGGTATTTTCTTGACCTCCTTCTTATGCATAATATAGAGGTCCGGGCCATAAGTAAAGATATTGATGTTAATGGAATTAGATTTGAAGCCGGAAAGTCATGGTTTGTTCCCACAAACCAGAAGCAATACAAAATGGTGAGAACTATGTTTGAACCAAGCAGGGGTCTCACTGACAGCCTCTTTTATGATGCTTCATCATGGGCTATGGTATATAGCTACGGAATACCTTTTGCCGCTTTGCAGAGGACTCCCGGGGGAGAACTAATCAGTGAGCTCCCCAAGGCAGAATATCAGAAACCGGATTTTAGTGAGTATGCTTATGTTTTTAACTGGTCAGACTATAACTCGGCACTGGCACTTTACTATTTGCAAAAAAATGGTATCAGAGCCAGGGCCGCATGGGATGAGTTCAGTATTGCTACCCGCGATGGGATAAAATACTTCGCAAGAGGATCAGTGTTTGTCCCTGTCCGGTCCCAGGATATAAGCCCGGAAAAGCTGCATGAAGTTATTTCTGAAGCTTCTGAAGTGGCCGGAATAAGTATTAATGCGGTCAGTGGTTCCGTAACAAAAGAAGGTCCATGGCTTGGAAATAGTAGTTTTAAAGCAGTGATGAAGCCAGAGGTACTGATGTTAACGGGAGGAAGTGTCAGTAGCTCAAATGCAGGTGCTCTGTGGCATTTTTTCGATACGAAATTGTCTATGCCTCTTACAAAAACTGATATAAACCTCTTCGGCAGGATTGATCTGTATGAATATAACACCCTTATTCTGCCTTCAGGCTCATATACTGAATTAACAGAACGAGACATAAACAGGATAAATGAATGGGTTAGCAGTGGTGGAAACCTGATAGCTATTTCTTATGCTTTCAGATTCCTTGAGAATTCAAAGCTTGCAGGTATAAAGTATGACAGTCGCAGACCGGAGCTGAGTGAAGACAGGATTGATTATGATAAGCTAAGGGCAGAGTCAGGTAAGCATTCCATAGGGGGAATTTATTGCAGGGTTGATCTTGACATCAGCCACCCGCTGGGCTTCGGCTATGCTGATCGTGAGCTGACAGTCTACAGGAACCATGCTATCTTTGTGGAACGGGATGAAGGACCTGCCTCCAACATAGCTATTTACACCGATGATCCTCTGATAAGTGGTTTTTGTACCGATGAAAATCTAGAAAAAATGAAAGGGAGTGTCAGTCTCTTATCTTTATCGAAGGGAAGAGGAAACATAATTGTCTTTGTTGACGACCCTGTTTTCAGAGCTTGCTGGTATGGAACCAACAAACTGTTAATGAATGCCATATTTTTCGGACCCGGCATATAATGCCCGGTGTTCTTTAGATATGGTCAAAATAGTTGAAATTAATAAAGCTGAGGCGGTATCACGGCTTATGCACTCACGTAAAAGTTTCAGGTCATATACCGTTACTCCCGCACTTAAAAATGATCTTGAGTAACTGCACTATACTCCTATCTGATCAAGCGATGCCCTTAGCTTTGACAGCAGTTCTTCTGTATCTTCAAAACCAAGTGATATCCTGATCATCCCGGGGTCAGGGTACCTGTCGCCCCAGATGGGTTCGACGGGCATAAGGATGGTATGTGAATCGCCCAGCGTCGGGACAAGCTTAATATAATCAGAAACGCCGCTGATAAATGCATCCCTGCGCTGTCGTTTCTGCTTATTATCACTTCCTGCAAAACTGAAGGTTACAATGGCTCCGTAACCCCTCGTACCAAAGAGCTGTTCTGCAATATTATGTGTCACATGCCTTTTCAATCCCGGGTAATATACTTTTTCCACTAATTCAGACTTTTCCAGTTCGGAAGCAAGAGATGCTGCATTACTGCATTGCCTGCTGAAGCGCAGTCTGAATGACTGCATCTGCGTTTTCAGGCGGTAGGCATCATCGGGGCTTAACATATGCCCTACCAGTTTCCTGTACTCTATCGCTTTTTTCATTATCTCCTTATCGTTCCCGCAAAGAGCACCTGCCGTAATATTTCCATGACCACCAAGGTATTTAGTCGCGGAATGAATGACTATGTCGGCTCCCATTTCAAGTGGCTTCAGCAGATGGGGACTTGCAAAAGTATTGTCAATTATGGCAACTGCATCATAACGGTGGATAATATCTAACATTTCTTTAAGCGGGGCAACAACAAGCATTGGATTTGATACCACTTCAAAAAACACAAGTGATGGCTTTACTTCCTTAACTTCCCGTTCAAAATTTTCCATGTCATAGCACATTCCTTCCGGGCTGAACCGGTGAATGTTGATTCCCCTCCTGGATTTGAGAACTGAATCAACATAAGAGTTTGTTCCTCCATATATTTCTGAGGTAAATAGCCATGGCCGTCTGTCATCAGCATGCTGGAAGACAGATACTGCCGTATCTATTGCAGCCATACCCGACTGGGTAAGCAGTGCCCATTTACTTCCTTCCACTTCCATTAGAGTTTCCTCGGCATCAATAACCGATGGGTTCCTGTACCTTGAATAAATAAAATTAGCAGGGATGTGCTCATTATCTGATTCGTTCCGAAAAGCGTCAAGGGTAATACCCGAATCATTAAGTTCAAAACCTGCATCACGGTAGACAGGCATCCTGGTACTGTTAATAGTCTTTTTCATTTCTGCTTAAGGTTTAACATCTGGAAAGTCCAAATTTCATATTTACTGTTGAAAAAACCTGATGATTTAAATATACGATTTTGGTGACATAAAAAAAGAGTCCCGCGGAACGGGACTCTTAAAAACCAACCAACCTAACCAAAAAACCTAGTTTTTGGATGACCGGTAATGAATAAAATCATTCCGGTCATAATATAAACGAACGGGATCAAAAAAAGTTTTATAAAAAAGCGATTTTTTTTTATTTATCCTCTATAGGACCTTCAAGTATGATATCAACTGCAAGTCTTTTCTGTTCAGGATTCAAAATATAAACCTCGTAGATTACTTTATCAGGACCGATGTACGTTGCGAATGTATAGTCCTGTTCTCCGGTGGTATATGCTTCGCCATTTATCATTACTGTTACCTCGGCATCCGGGTAGGCTTTCTCAAACCTGTGATATCCAGTTTCGTTCCCTGATGCAAGATTACCATAATTATAGTTTCCGCCTCCTGTATCAACAAGTACATTGGAGAAATCCCGGTCAGTGATGTTTCGTATCCTTACATCTGTTGGTCCTTCAGGTGTATGATTTGGCTTGGTGCATGAAAATGTAATTAGTGCAATACTGAGTAAAATAATATATCTCATCGCGGGTATTTATTTCTGTAATGTAGAGACAAAAATATAATTAATGGTTGCTCAGGGAATGATTTTTTTAACATAATTCACAGGCACCCATCCCACTGAGCCATCAGACAGCTTAATTTCGTACCATTCTCCAAGTTTATCTTTAATCTCCACCTTTGTTCCTTCGTGGATTACGAAAAGTTCATTTCCCCCCGAGCCTGGAGAGCTGGTGCCTGTAACAACCGGCTCAAAGACAATAGCTTCATTGTTCTTTGCCGTAAGTGATCTGTTTGTCAATGCCAGGCTTATTGATAAGAGGCTTATAAAAAATATAATCACCGCACCAATAAATGACATTTTTTTCAGTTTGTACCTCGCGGAAAAAAGAAAAAGCGTCAGCAATATCAGTGAAACAGCAAAACATAAAAGACTGATTGAAGCCCATGTGTTTGTACGTAAGAGGAGTGAGAGTATTTTAAACCACCTGGCAAAAAAAACCTCGGGGATAACTTCAATCCTGTCAATGGTATATGTCCTGGCTATTTCAAGATTATACCGCAGATCTTTATCCAGGGGTTTTAGCAGTAAAGCCTTTTCATAATTAAGGATGGCTAAAGGTATATCTCCCGATTTAAATGCTGCATTTCCGGCGTTATAGTAGAGTTTATATGATGAAAAACCACTGGCTATCAGTCTATCAAAAATTTCGAGGGCTTCAGGGAAATTATTTTCCTGGTATTCAGTAAGAGCTTTTTCGTAGAGAAGATTTAGCTCCTTTGTTTCCTGTGCCCGCAAACTCAGGAGAGATATAAATAAGGCGCCTATCATTAATATGATTCGCTTCATGCCTGCAGTATATTATTTATTTTCAATGTCTTTAATAATTTTTTCAGCCTTCCTGTATACTTCATCAGCTGTGCTGATATCTGAATCTGGTGAATACTTTGAGTATTCGCATTTACTGATAACTTCCTGCAAGTCAGCCACTGTCTCACTATCAAGTTTATTTTTGGACATTGTGTGGTTAACCGCATCAATATTCAGTTCAGACAGGGGAATATTATACTTGTCGCTCAGGTAGCCCCATAAGGCTTTCAGCAATTCGGAATAGAAGCCTTCGGTATCTGAATTCTTCAGACATTCAGCAGCCTGTTTCAGTCTTCTTGCTGCCAGCCCTGCCGCCTTTCTGTTTCTGACCCTTGCTATATCTGAATTTCTTTTTATCTGTTCTCTTCTCACCACTATCAAAATGATAAAGAGAAGCAGGGTTCCCGGATATGAATACAGGAAAAGATTATTTTTTAAAAGAAGGTTCTTCCCTGACCTGAAATTCGCTTTGCCGGTTTTTATATACCTGATATCCCTTCCCAGGTACTTTACGTTTTCTTTTGACACGCCTCCATAGACACGAGCTCCCTCCTCTCCTTCTTCCACCTGCATGGCTGTAAATTTGTACTCTTCTGTTCTCAGTGTGCGATATTGAGCCATTGAGGGATCGAAGTAGCTAAACTGTATTGGAGGAATTGTAAATTCACCGTGATACCGTGGAATCAGGACATACTCGAATACCCTTGACCCTGATGTCCCGGATACTGATGCAGTGAGATTGGAGCTGACTTTTGGTTCATATATTTCTATATCCGGTGGTAGATTCAGGTCAGGCGCTGCCGTAAGTTTAAGATTGCCCTGTCCCTCCAGGGTTATTTTGAAACTCAGTGCATTATTAACACTAACAGTATCGGCGCTTAGCTCTGATCTGACAGAAAAATTACCCACTGCACCTTCAAAGCCCGGGGGTGCACCTTCCGGGAGTGTTTTCACTTTTATCTCAAGAGGGAGTGTAGCTATCATTTTCGGGATAGTGGTAAATGTTGAAAAGAAATCTCCAAAGAAAGGGTCATTGGAAAGCGATTGCTGCTGAAGCAGGACGGTCAGGCTGGCAGGATCGATTGAGATGGTACCTGTTCTCTGGGGATATAAAAGAAAGCGTTGCAAAACCCCTGTGCCGTATATGCTGCCGCTGACATTCTCCCTTTCCAGATTCCTGAGTGGTGGTGTTTCAAGGTCCTCTTTCAAAAAACCCTGGAAATCAGGATATTTCACTTCCTGTATGCCTGAGATGTTAACACGGGAATAAATTTTCAAACTGGCAACAAGGTGTTCTCCCAGGTATAATTCCCTCTTGTTTAACAACAATCTTGCATAGAGATCAGCTGTGCTGGCAGACTGCCCTGTGAGCGATTCCTCTGTTGTATCCCGGTCATCCTGCCGTAGGGCCTGACCTTCACTTACAACTTCAATTTCTTTTGACCCGGAAAGATATTCTTCATTTTTAAGCCTGTATCTTGCCGGTGGTATGGTAAATTTACCTTCCTTATTTGCCTGTAAATAATAGGTGTATGTATTTGAAATTGTTGACGTTACCCTTCCATTGATTATCTGGGTACTCTGACTGAAGGAAGTCTGAGGACCGGAAAGCACAAAGAAATCTTTAATTTCAGGTGCTTCAAATTCCCCGCCCCTGGAATTAGCTGTCCAGCTGAGCCTGAATTGTTCACCTATCACGACCACCGCAGGAGCATCAACTGAAAGTGTTATATCCTGTCCGGATAGTCCATAAGCATCAAGAAGCAATAATAATATTATAATTATCTGTTTCATCTCTTACTACCAATTTTTAAGAGTTCTCACCCTTGCCCTTGCAGCTTTCTCTTTTTTCACTTTTTCCTGGACTTCTTTTTCATTTTCGGCCAGTGCCTGTAATAATCTTTCAGCGTCTTCTTTCGAAATCTGCTGCTGATCCTGCTGATTTTGCTGCAGATCCCTGTCGTCCTTCTTATCACTCTGTTCTGGCTCCTTATCCTGGTCCTGTTGCTGATCCTCATTTTCATCTGATCCTGACTGCTCTTCTTCCTGCTGGTCTTTTTCCTGCTGAGAGCCATCATCCTGTTGTTGCTGCTGCTGTTTCTGTTTCTGTTCCTCCAAAAGGTCCTGTGCGTAAGCCAGGTTGTATTTTGCTTCCATATTACCTGGCTCGTTTCTCAGCGCATTCTTATACGCCCCGATGCTCTCCTCGAGTTTACCGGATTTAAGAAGTGAATTTCCCATGTTATAATAAGAATCTGCCAGGGTTTTCTTATTCAGCTCCTGTTCTGAGATCTGCCTGAAATTATCACTGGCTTCATCATATTTTTCCTGTTTGTATAAGGCATCGCCCAGGTTGAATATCGCTTTGCTGAATGACGGGTCAGCATCAATGGCTCGGCGGTATAACATTTCTGAATCCTGGAACTTGTTTTCAGAATAATCCCTGTTCCCCTGCCTTGTATATTTTTTATGCTTCTGTGCATTAACAGGAGCAAGAAAATAAAAGACCAAAGCAATTGCAAATAAAATTTTATATACTGATTTATACCCGCACATCGTACAGTTTAATTTTGCTTAATTTTCTGTTTTTCCGTTCCATTATCAATATATCCAGCACAAGAAATATAAGGGCCAGAGCCGCAAGAATCTGGAATTGATCGTCATATTCGGTATACATTGTCCCTTCAAGTTCCTGTTGTTTCATACTGCTAATTTCGTTAAATATTGTGTTAAGGCCAATGTTCGTATTACTGGCCTTCACATATTTACCTCCCGTAGCGAAAGCTATCTTTTGCAGAATATTTTCATCGAGCCTGGTAATAACCGTATTTCCCTCATTATCCCTGAGATAATCTCTGTGCCCGTTACCACTCACGGGTACCGGTACTCCCGAAGTAGAACCAATTCCAATAGTGTGGATAATAACTCCTTTTTCTGCTGCCGCTTCGGCAAGAGGCAGGGGGTCTTCTTCATGATTCTCCCCGTCAGTAATAATTATTAGAGCCTTGCTCTCATCCATTGCAGGGCTGAAGGAGCTTATGCCCAGGTTTATGGCTGAAGCTAGTGAGGTACCCTGTTTTGGCACTATACCCGGGCTTATGGAAGAGAGGAACATCTTTGCCGATATATAGTCTGTCGTAACGGGTATCTGGGTATAGGCATCACCGGCAAAGACTATCAGTCCTATTTTATCATCCCGGAGCCTGTCAACAAGGCTCGAAATAGCCTGTTTGGCCCGTTCAAGCCTGTTAGGTTGAATATCTTCAGCCATCATTGAATTACTTACATCAAGTGCAATGATAACTTCAACACCTTCCCTTTTTACCTCTTCCAGTTTTGATCCGAACTGAGGCCGGGCCAGTAAGAATATTACCAGGATCAAGGCCAATATGTGGAAAAAGAACTTAAGATTCTTCCTGAAAAAAGAAAATTCAGGGATCAGTCTTCTTATAAGACTATGCTCACCCGCTGACTTAATTTTCCTTTTTGTTTGGAGGGTATTAAAAACCATAAGGGCAATCAGTACCGGTATTAAAAGCAAGAGGTACAAATATTCCGGATTATGGAATTTAAACAGTTGCATATTTTGTCCTATATAAATTTTCGTAACAATGTATATCTTAAGATAATCTCAAGTAATAACAAGCCTGTCATGATAAGCGCCAGAGGTATATACTCTTCTCTTTTCCTGCTGAATTCCTGCACATTTATCTTTGACTTCTCCATCTGGTCAATCTCACGGTATATTTTATCAAGCCCCGCATTATCGGTAGCCCTGTAATACTTTCCCCCTGTCATATCAGCAATTTCCCGTAATACCTCTTCGTCTATTTCCACCTGCATGTTCCGGTAACGTATTCCCGCTGCTGTCTGAACAGGATAGGGAGCCACGCCCCTGCTTCCAACACCTACGGTATATACACGTACATTCATGGTCCTGGCGATTTCTGCAGCGGTAAGCGGGGCTATTTCCCCCATGTTATTCACCCCGTCAGTCAGCAGTATTATTACCTTGCTTTTTGCATCAGAGTCCTTTATCCTGTTAACCGCAGTGGCCAGTCCAAGCCCGATGGCAGTACCGTCCTCAATCATGCCGCTCTGCATTTCACGCATCAGGTTGATCAATACGGCGTGATCTGTAGTCAGCGGGCACTGGGTAAAACTTTCGCCGCTGAATATTACAAGGCCCATTCTGTCATAAGGCCGGCCACTTATAAACTTTGTGGCCACATTCTTTGCTGCCTCCAGCCTGTCGGGCTTAAAGTCCCTGGCCAGCATACTGCTGCTGATATCCATGGCGAGCACAATATCTATCCCTTCGGTGGATACATCTTCCCAGTAATCGGTAGATTGCGGACGGGCAATAATAATGATCAGTAATGCAATTACTGTCATCCTGAAAGCAAATAACAGATGCCGTAGATAGGATCGCGCAGATTTAGGCATATCACTAAGCCACTGAACTGAACTAAAGGTCAATGATGGCGAAGTTTTATGCTGTCTCAAAATATAGAAGATCACCAGGAGAGGTATAATA
Organism: Bacteroidales bacterium; assembly: GCA_032260385.1. Taxonomy (GTDB): domain Bacteria; phylum Bacteroidota; class Bacteroidia; order Bacteroidales; family VadinHA17; genus UBA9300. The sequence goes on from JAVVEL010000019.1 coordinate 45,668, forward strand.
ATGAGCAGCCAGAGGTAGCCGGGATTCGCAAAAGTTATATTACTCATCACTTACCTCCTTTCCTTCACTCTCAGTACCTTCTTCGCGCAGGTAGGTAGCCCGTACAAATTCCCTTGCATCTGTTAAAGCCAAGCTGTTGGTTTGAGCATCATGTTTATACCTTGCAAACTTTGCAAGATCGGCATTTCTTAAAATTGTTTTCAACCTGGCTAACTGATCTTCCTGAATATTTTCTCCACCTAAGCCGGCAAGTATTTCTTCAGAAGTCGTCTCGCGGGCTGGTATGTTGTATCGTATTTCAATGTAATATCTCAGTATATCTGTAAGTTCGGTATAATATTCCTTAATTTTCCCTTCCTGCCATAAGCCCTTCCTCTCAAGCTTATCAAGTTCCCTGAAAGTAATAATGTGTATAGGTTCACCGGGTTTTGGAGGCCCTGTCTGCTCCGGCTTTTCTTTTCTGTGTGGCAGGTATTTATAAACTAAATATAAGGCAATAATGACGGCAATTGCAAGAAAGACCCACGGCAGTATTTCACCGGCACCATATCCGACTTTTTCAGGTCCGGCAATATCAAAAATCACATCCGTTGAATCAGGAGGTGCGATATCAACCCTCTTTACTCGAAGCGGGACATAATCACTGTAGAACCTCTTTTTACCCTGGCCGGTGAGATATTCCAGGTAAAATGGCGGTATCTGGTAATAACCCGTATCAAATGATGTAATAATAAAACTTTTACGAAGAATCATCTCCCCGGATTTATCATAAGAAGTATCTATTTCACTCTGGGATAGTATTTCCAGTTTCATATGCAAGGTATCCCTGTAATCCGGCATTATCAGTTCAATACCTGCAGGCTGTCTTACTGTAACTGTGTATTCAACCTGGTCGCCCAAATAAATATCCGTTGAATCCAGAGCGGCTTTTACCGTAACATCCTGAGCAGGTAAGTTAAGGCTTAGAATAAGTGGTAATATAAATGATAATGATTTTCTCATCATGACCTAAGCTTAAATAGGTTCATCAGAGGTCTTACATAATCCTCACCCGTAAAAATATTGACGTTATCAACTCCACACCTGGTAAAAACTTCATTCAGTTTTTGCTTTTCATCCACCCACTGCCGGCTGAACTTACTCCTGACTGATTTTATTGAGGTATCCACCCATACCTTATGCCCTGTCTCAGGATCGCTGAGATACAGCAAACCAAGATCGGGCAATTCCTTTTCCAGGATATCACTTATCCTGAGACCAACTATATCATGTTTATTCGAAGCTATCTGCAGGGAACGATCAAAATCAGGTGCCATGAAGTCAGAAATAATAAAGGCAGTACACCTCTTTTTCAGTGCATTGGTGAGGTACCTGAGAGCTTCGTTCAGGTTGGTTTTTGAGCTGAGGGGTTTAAAATCGAGCAATTCCCTTATTATTCGTAGAATATGCTTCCTTCCCTTCTGAGGACTGATAAATTTCTCCACCCGGTCAGAAAAAAATATAACCCCGATCTTATCATTATTATTGATTGCGGAAAAAGCAAGTAAAGCAGCTATTTCCGTTATCTGCTCCCTTTTGAAGGAACCTCTTGACCCAAAATTACCCGAAGCTGATACATCAACAAAGAGCATGACTGTCAACTCCCTCTCCTCCTCAAAAACTTTCACATAAGGATGATTAAACCTGGCTGTTACATTCCAGTCAATAGAACGGATATCGTCACCATACTGGTACTCCCTGACCTCGCTGAAAGATATTCCCCTTCCTTTAAAAGCACTGTGGTACTCCCCGGCAAATATCTGCCTGGTAAGGCCACGCGCCTTGATTTCTATAGTCCTTACTTTTTTTAACAGTTCAGTTGCTTCCACAGCTCATTACTTTTTTACAGGCTCGATTGTTACCGAAAAAAACCATTCTTCGTTAACCAGTTTTATAGTTGCATCCCTTCCTTTCTTCCGGTCTGTCCAGGTGTTTTCACCTGTCTTAACGTACATTCTGTCAAGCTCTTTTTGCACTTCATCCCTCAAACCATGAACGTGCATGCTTTTTATCCTGTTACATTTATTTTGCTCCGAGAGGAAAAAATAAACAGTACTTGTTCCTGCTGTACCGTCAGTATATTTAAGATATTTGTAATGATCATTCCTGCTGTTCTCCTCCCTTACAAGGTCCGTATGGTTCCTGCTGATATATTTCTCTATCCTGCCTGCCTTATATCCAAGAAGGTTCTGGCCGGTAAGATTTACCGAAAGCAGAACAAGTGCAATATATAGTAATGTTGTTTTCATCATATTTTATGGTACTTCCACAGTATTCAGGATATCCCTTATAATATCTTCCTGCACTATGTTTTCTGCTTCAGCCTCGTAGGTCAGGCCTATCCTGTGTCTCAGAACATCAGGGCACATAGCACGCACATCCTCAGGTATTACATAACCGCGCCTGCGGATAAATGCATAGGCCTTTGATGCGAGTGCCAGGTTTATACTGGCCCTTGGCGAAGCGCCATATGATATCATATTTTTATACTGCTCAAGGCCGTTATCCTCAGGATATCTTGTTGAGAAAACTATATCCAGAATATAATTCTCAATTTTTTCATCCATATATACTTCCTTAACAAGATTTCTTGCCTTGATTATCTGCTCAGGCTTCATAATGGAGGAGGCCGACGGGAATATTTTTCCCAGGTTCTCCCGGATTATGAGTTTTTCTTCAGGCTTATCAGGATAGTCAATAAGCACCTTTAGCATGAACCTGTCGACCTGTGCTTCGGGCAAGGGGTAAGTCCCTTCCTGTTCAATCGGGTTCTGGGTTGCCATTACCAGGAAGGGATCTTCCAGCTTATATGTCTTCTCCCCGATTGTTATCTGCCTTTCCTGCATGGCCTCAAGCAATGCACTCTGTACCTTGGCCGGTGAACGGTTGATCTCGTCGGCCAGGATAAAATTCGCAAACAGGGGGCCCTTCTTTACGAGAAAATCTTCACTTTTCTGGCTGTAGATCATTGTTCCCAGGAGGTCAGCCGGCAGGAGATCAGGGGTAAACTGTATCCTGTTGAACTTTGCGTCAATTACCGAGGCAAGCGTTTTAATTGCCAGGGTTTTAGCCAGTCCCGGGACACCTTCGAGCAGTATATGTCCATCGGTCATAAGGCCTATTAACATACTATCTACCAGACGTTTCTGTCCGATTATGACTTTACCGACCTCAAGTTTTATAGCTTCAACAAAACTGCTTTCTTTCTCTATTCTTGCATTTAGGTCCTTAATATCAACATTGATCTCCATTATAATGATGTTTTAAAAAATACATATATTAAAATCGGAAAGTGTCACGGATTATAAAAACACACACAAAATAAGCTATGATATTGCTATGAGCTTGTTAAAGACTGTTAAAATATTGTTAAATAAAAAGGTATTCTACTCAGCCAGCCGGTAATATGAACGTATTATTATAATCAGAATTACGGGAATGAAGGCGGGATTTATACTCTGATTGATCAGTACAATAACGAGCATAAAGATTACAGCCAGTGCTATCTGCGCCCTCCAGAACCAGGAAATCTTATATTTTGAGAATATACCGTAATAGGCAATGGGTATGAGGGGATTTAACCATATCATATTGAAGTTTTGCCCCATGGCTTCATGATCGGTAATATAATTAAGAAATATCATCAATAAGGCCAGCAGGGTCAGTACAGTCCAGAAAACAAGGTCAAAAGCATTCTGCAGAAACCTGTTACGTATAAATATTGTAAAAAGGAATACAGCAATGAAGGCAACCGACAGCCAGAGCCATGGCTGTTTTAGCAGACCGGTATCGTAAACGGGTCTTTCATAGTCAAAAATCATTTCTGTTGGTCCCAGGAGCATCACACGCTGGTCTCCGTCAGTAATATGTGCCTGGCTGAGATTCTTCATAAGATATTCGGGGAGAAACATGGACTCTCTGAAATCGCATTTTTCATCGGCAGGGCTACCCAGCAGCAGGTCAATGCCTGCATCCATCCACAAGACTCCTTTCTGAAATTCATCAATCCTCATACGGAAAGTCACATCAGTATCACCCTCCTGTACGGGATAAGAAAGCTTATCACCATATACTTCCTCAATTATATCACGGATCCTGGTTGAACAATTATCCCGAAAAAAGTCATACCTATAATAGACATTCTCGGGTTTTAAATTCTCATTCAACAGCCTTTTTAACTTGAGTAATTCTGCATCAGGTATATAAAGCTTCTGTGAATAAACACTTCTTTTTGTAGGACGGTACTCACTTAGAAAATTATTGTATGAATAGGCTGCAAGCCGGTAGTTCAGTCTTCCACTGGCAAACTTCAGGTTGAAGTTCGGTGTGCTGAAATCAAAAACCCCCCAGTTATATACAACATCAGTGCCGCTTATACTGTCATAGAGGCGCAGGGCACTGTGGCCATACATAGTGTAGGATTCAGGTCCTGGATCACATGTCAGCAGGTAAACTTCAGTTGTTGAAGTCTGTGCGTTGATAAGTGAAAGATGTATCAGTGAAAATAAGAAGATTAAAGCTAATCTGTTCTTCATGGTATAATAGTGTATATTAAATGTTAAAAATAGTAAAATCTGCCTTACTCATCACTCAAATTATTAACTTTTGTGTTTATTCAGTTTCGGGACTTATTACATATAAAAAACATACAGACAAATCCAGAATCAAATGAAAAAGACCAGTATCCTAATTTTAACTCTTATCCTATTATTCACATCTGCTGACAGTTTACATGCCCAGCGGAGCAAGAAACAGGACATAGCTACTGACGATTACTCAATGTTTTACAAAGACCTTGAGTACAGGCTTTTAGGGCCTTTCAGGGGTGGCAGGGCTGCCGCAGTCACCGGCATCCCGGGAAACGAAAAAGTATTTTACCAGGGAGCCACCGGCGGAGGTGTATGGAAAACAACAGATGCCGGTGTTTCATGGGAAAATGTCAGTGACGGCTATTTTGGAGGCACCATAGGTGCTGTTGAAGTAGCCCGGTCCGACCGGAACATTATATATGCTTCAGGCGGTGAAGTGACCGTAAGGGGTAATGTTTCACATGGATACGGGGTATGGAAGTCACTGGATGCAGGAGAAACATGGACCTATATGGGACTCCGGGATGGACAGTATATACCAAGATTGAGAGTGCATCCCCAAAATCCTGACCTGGTATATGCTGCTGTTCTGGGTCATCTCTTTGGCCTTAATGAAGAACGCGGGATTTACCGTTCAGAAGATGGAGGTGGAACATGGAAAAAAATACTTTACGTCAGCAGGGAAGCCGGAGCATGTGACCTGATACTTGATCCCTCAAATCC
>JAVVEL010000020.1:0-50794 GCA_032260385.1 Bacteroidales bacterium
GCTGGTGGGAGCGAGTAAACGACGAACGACAACCGAGCCTCGAGTCATCGAGGCGAGCTCACGAGCAGACAGTGATTGTGGCTGGTGGGAGCGAGTAAACGACAAACGGCAACCGAGCCTCGAGTCATCGAGGCGAGCTCACGAGCGGACAGTGATTGTGGCTGGTGGGAGCGAGTAAAAGACAAAAGACAAAACCAGAAACAAGTAACGAGAAACGAGAAACCAGAAACCAGAAACAAGTAACGAGAAACCAGAAACAAGTAACGAGAAACCAGAAATATTAATAATTATGAAGTACGATTTAATTGTAATAGGCTCCGGGCCAGGAGGTTATGTAGCAGCAATAAGGGCTGCACAGCTTAAAATGAGTGTGGCAGTAGTTGAAAAGGCTGAACCGGGAGGTGTATGCCTCAACTGGGGATGCATACCTACCAAAGCCTTGCTGAAGAGCGCAAAAGTGTATGACTTTGTAAAACATGCGGAGGACTATGGTATAAGCACTGACGGTGAGGCCGTCGCAAATCTTGAAAAAATGGTTGAGAGAAGCCGGTCGGTTGCCGATGGAATGAGTAAGGGTGTACAGTTCCTGTTTAAAAAGAATAAGATAGAAGTAATAAAAGGCTATGGGAAACTGGTTAAAAAAGGAGTGGTTGAAGTGACTACCGATGAAGGTGGGAAGGAATACAGTGCTGACCATATTATCCTTGCAACAGGTGCCAGGGCCAGTGAGCTGCCGAAGGTGAAGATTGACGGTAAAAAAGTGATAGGCTACAGGGAAGCAATGACACTTAAGGAGAAACCAGGCTCTATGATAGTGATTGGATCGGGGGCCATAGGCAGTGAATTTGCACATTTTTATAATTCTATAGGGACCGGGGTCACACTCGTTGAATTTCTTCCGGCAGTGGTGCCCAATGAGGATAAGGAAGTGTCACGACAGCTGGAACGTTCATTTAAAAAGGCAGGGATTAAAGTACTCACATCCTCAAGCGTTGAAGAAGTTGACACAAGCGGGGAAAAATGCCTGGCACGCGTCAAGACGAAGAAGGGGATGGAAGAGATTGAAGCCGATATAGTCCTTTCGGCAGTAGGTGTGAAAACCAATATCGAAGACATTGGATTGGAGGAAGCAGGGGTGAAAACCGAGAAGGGCAAAATTATAGTTGATGAATATTACAGGACAAATATTGAGGGTGTATATGCCATTGGAGATATAGTCCATGGTCCGGCACTGGCACATGTGGCATCGGCCGAAGGTATTATCTGTGTTGAAAAGATAGCGGGAAAGGAAGTTGAACCTCTCGATTATAATAATATACCGGCCTGTACCTACACCAGCCCCGAAGTGGCTTCGGTTGGCTATACAGAAGAAGAGGCAAAGGAGAAAGGCTATGAGGTAAGGGTTGGCAAATTTCCTTTTACGGCAAGTGGAAAAGCATCCGCCGAAGGGGCTAAGGAAGGTTTTGTCAAACTTGTTTTTGATGCAAAATACGGGGAAGTCCTGGGAGCCCATATGATAGGTTCAGGTGTAACTGAGATGATTTCAGAAATCGTTGTTGCAAGGAAGCTGGAAACCACAGCACATGAAATTATCAAAGCGGTGCATCCTCATCCCACAATGTCGGAAGCCATCATGGAAGCCGCCGCGGCTGCCTATGATGAGGTGATACACCTTTAATTTGAAATTCTACTTATACAAACGCAACCTATACCTCCTATTTTTCATCTATTCTTTGGTGGAAGTGTAGCAGGTATATTTTCCGGATCTGATAATTTATTTCTATATTTAGATCCTAAAAAGAAATAAATTGCCGGAGCTGAAGAAAATAATCAGGGGCTGCCTGGGAGGCAATAAGCGTGACCAGGAATTGCTTTACCGGAGATACTCTGCAAGACTTTACGGGGTAAGCCTCCAGTATTCCGGTTCCTATGACGAAGCCAGGGATGTGCTGCAGGAAAGCTTCATAAAGATTTATACCAGCCTGCATACTTTCAACGGAGATGGTTCTTTTGAAGGATGGATGAGACGTATTGTGGTTAATACGGCTCTGGAAAAGCACCGTAACAGGTACTACCTTAGCAAGGTGGACGATCCGGGTTTTGAAAATGGTACCTTACCCGAACTTGAAGCAGAAGACATTTCGGGGATGGAATCGGAAGACCTGCTCAATTTCATTATGGAATTGCCTCCAAAGTACCGTGTGGTGTTCAACCTCTACGCACTTGAGGGCTATACGCACAGGGAAATATCAAATATGCTGAATATTTCCGAAGGAACGTCAAAGTCGAACCTGTCAAGAGCCAGGGGCATTCTTCAGAAAAAAGTTGAAATCCACCTTGGAATAAAGAAGAGGATGAATGGTTAAGAATGATTCACATATTGATGTAATTTTCAGGGACCGCCTAAACAACACGGAAATACTCCCCCCTGCATCTGTATGGGATAATATTGAACCCTTTATAAGAAAAAGGAACAATAAGGGCATATTTTTCAGGATGGCTGCAGGTCTGGCCCTGCTTATATCCCTGGGAATGATGGGCTACTTCTTTTCCGGCAATATTGCAGACAAGGGCACGAATACCACACTCGCTGCTTCCGGATACGAGCTTTCATCCCTGTTCGAGCCGTCTTACATTGATATAAGTGTTGAAAGCCGGGTGAACACACTTCATGTTGATAACGAGCTTATTACGAAAGCCGGAAACGAGATGCTTTCTACCGCGGAAATAACGGAAAATGAGGTTGAGAACGGGGAAATAGCTGCGGAAAAAAAGCACCGGGAGATTGATCTGCAAAATGAAAGACTGACAAGGACCGCACTCAGGTTTGTTGATGCTCCTGCTGATGTCCCTGCCAGATCCCTGTCTGATAATGTACTGGTAACGGATATAATGCCTGTTGAGCTTACAGATGAAGGTAAAATGAAGAGGTGGGAATTGGGAGCAAGAGTTTCTCCAACGTATCTATCCAATAATCTGAGAACGGCAAATGATGTTTTAAGACAGGTTAACGATAATGAAAGTCCTGCACTTTCATACACGGGAGGCTTTAGCCTGAGTTATAAAATGAACGGCAGACTGAGCCTTCAGACCGGCCTGTATTACTCATCCCTGGGTCGTGATGTTAACGGCGTTACCTCCTACTCTGGCTTCTCCCCCTTTGCCAGTTCAAAAAGCGGGGTAATCTTCGATGTGGAGACAAGCTCGGGAACCATCAGTTCAACAAACAGGGATATTTACCTTGCCGACAGGGCCGGCGACAGGATAGATGGTTACTATTCAGTTGATAACTTCGATCCTTCGAAATCCAGCCTTGTACCCTTCGGTAATCAGCTAAGGCAAAATTTTGAATACCTCAGAATCCCTCTGATAGTGAGATACAAAATAATAGACAAGAAACTCGATTTCAATATTCTCGGAGGCATGGCTTATAACTTCCTGATAGGAAACCAGACCTGGGCCATGAATGAGGCCGGTTCTAAGGTACTGCTCGGATCAACAGCCGGAGTCGACAAGCTGCTGCTTTCTAGCTCCCTCGGAATGAGCATGGAATATGAACTGAGCGAGCGTTTTTCACTTAACCTGGAACCTGAGGTAAGGTATTTCCTCAACACGGGAGGCGATCTGGGTTCAGGCAATCCCTATTCCTTCGGTATTTTCTCAGGAATGCAGTTCAAATTCTGAAAAAACTTCCTAAATCACGTATGTGTTGAGGTTGTGTAGGCAAAATCATTAACTTTGCATACCTGTTAATATGATAATTCAATACCCGCAGGAAACTCTTGATAATCCCGGGGTGTTGGTGATAATTGTTTGATTGTAAAAAATATATGACATGCAGAATAAGTGGGGCGTAAAATCTCTTGCAGTGATTGGAGGGCTGGCAGTGGTATTTGTACTGATAGGACTGATAAATGAATATAATGCTGACCCTGAAATATTGATGGAAGGACCCGGTAAGGGTTTACAGCAGGTCATATCATTTGAGTTGCCTGATACACTTTCCTTTGCCGGCGAAAGAGTCCCGCTTGAGAATTTTGATACGCGTGAAAGCCTTGACAGGGAACTTAATTCAAATGCTTATTTTCATTCCTCAACACTCCTGCTCATGAAAAGGTCGCATCGCTATTTTCCTGTTATTGAGCCTATCCTGAAAGAATATGGCATACCTGATGATTTTAAATACCTGTCAGTGGCCGAAAGTAACCTCACAAATGCCGTTTCACCTGTAGGCGCAACGGGCTTCTGGCAGTTTATGGCCTCAACGGCAAAAGAATACGGGCTGGTAATCAATAAGGAAATAGATGAACGCTATCACCTTGAAAAATCAACTGTTGCAGCCTGCCGCTACTTCCTGAAATCATATGAAAAATACGGCAACTGGACTATGGTGGCAGCCTCATATAACAGGGGCTCGAACGGGGTCGACCGGCAGATCGAGATCCAGGGCCAGGATAATTATTACGATCTTCTGCTGCCTGAAGAAACATCAAGATACCTTTTCAGAATACTGGCATTTAAAACCATATTCAGTCAGCCTGAGAATTATGGTTTTGTTATTCCTCAGGAACACCTTTACCCACCCCTGGAATATATCACCGTGACCATTGACACCACCGTTAACAGCTTTGCCGCTTTCGCCACCGTGTTCGGGACCAATTATAAAATATTGAAGGCATTAAACCCATGGCTCAGACAGCCCTTCCTTAATAACAGTCCGGGTAAATCATACGATATAAAGGTGCCTGTTGCAGGTGCACGGACAAAGGTATATGAATAGATGTGAAAGAGAAAGAAAGGATATACGAGGACAGTGTCCGGATAAGAGGGGCCAGGGTACATAATCTCAAGAATATTGACCTGGAGATACCCAGGGATAAGCTGGTGGTTATAACAGGATTAAGCGGAAGCGGGAAATCTTCCCTGGCTTTTGATACCATATATGCAGAGGGCCAGAGAAGATACCTGGAAACATTTTCTGCCTATGCCCGGCAGTTCCTGGGAGGAATGGAAAGACCCGACGTGGATAAGATAACAGGACTCAGCCCTGTTATCTCCATCGAACAAAAATCAACCAATAAGAATCCCCGCTCCACCGTTGGCACCATAACGGAGATATACGATTACCTGAGGCTTTTATACGCCAGGGCAGCCGATGCCTATTCCTATGCAACAGGTGAAAAAATGGTGAGATACACTGATGACCAGATAATTGAACTGATCAGGGAGAAATATCCCGATAATAAGCTCTATTTACTTGCCCCGGTAGTTAAAGGCAGGAAGGGGCACTATAAAGAGCTTTTTGAACAGCTGAGGCGCAAGGGCTTCCTTAATGTTAGGGTAAACGGGGAACTTGCCGAGATAAAGGCGGGTATGAAATTAGATCGCTATAAGACACACTTTATAGAGATAGTGGTTGATAAATTCATCCCCTCAAAGGTCAATGAAAAACGCCTGCGCGATTCCGTACTCTTTGCACTTGACCAGGGAGACGGGGTAATGATGATTCTTGTTGCAGGCGAGAATGAACCATCCTATTTCAGCCGATTCCTCATGTGCCCTTCAACCGGTATCTCATATAATGAACCTGCACCCCATACCTTTTCATTTAATTCCCCGCAGGGAGCATGCCCCCGATGTAACGGACTCGGAGCTGTGACAGAAGTGGATGTTAAAAAAATTATTCCCGATGATACCTTAAGTATCAGAAAGGGAGGCATTGAACCCCTGGGTAAGTACCGTAATATGTGGATATTCTGGCAACTTGAAGCGATTGCCGGCAAGTATGGCTTCAGCCTGGATACCCCGATAAGGAAGCTACCTGAAGAGGCTCTCAATACTATACTCCACGGATCGGATGAGGTACTTAAACTCTCAAATACCCCGCTAGGACTTACTTCTAACTACTTCCTTACCTTCGAAGGGGTAATAAACTATGTGGGGAACCAGGAAGCCATAAACGGTAACAGGGAGAACAACAGGTCGAAAAGTAATTACATCTATTATAAGACATGCCCTGAGTGCGAAGGTACAAGGCTCAAGAAAGAAGCACTCCATTACAGGCTGGGGGGTAAGAACCTGGGTGAACTTTCTTTCATGGATATCAGGGAACTGGCCGACTTTATTGACAATCTTGAACCAGAGCTTAGTGAGCGACAGAAAAAAATTGCCTCGGAAGTGCTTAAAGAAATACGGTCAAGAATTGGCTTCCTCCTGGATGTGGGGCTGGACTACCTCTCGCTGATCAGGGGGGCAAGAACGCTCTCCGGCGGCGAAAGCCAGAGGATAAGGCTCGCAACGCAGATAGGCTCGCGATTGGTGAATGTTCTGTATATCCTCGACGAGCCCAGCATTGGACTGCATCAGAGAGATAACAGGAGACTTATCGACTCGCTGAAGCAACTGCGCGACAGCGGTAACTCAGTAATCGTTGTTGAACACGACCGTGAAATGATATTATCTGCCGATCATCTGGTTGATATGGGTCCCATGGCCGGAAGGAACGGGGGTTCACTGGTGGCTGAGGGAACACCTGGTGAGGTCAGCAAGACTGATTCACTTACCGGATTGTATCTTTCGGGAAAGAAGAAGATTGAGGTACCCGGAATAAGAAGACCCGGAAATGGTAAATCCCTCGGGATAAACGGCGCAAAAGGCCATAATCTTAAAAATATTAACCTTTCTTTCCCGCTTGCTACCCTTATTTGTGTTACAGGTGTATCCGGCAGTGGTAAATCATCACTCATTAACCAGACCCTGCATCCTGCCCTTGCGGCTAAACTGCATCGGTCGGGCAAGGACTCATTGCCCTATGAAAAGATAGAAGGTCTTGAAAATATTGACAAGGTGATTGAGGTTGACCAGAGCCCCATAGGAAAAACTCCAAGATCGAACCCGGCAACATATACCGGCGTTTTCACCGATATAAGGAGACTGTTTGAACAAACAACAGAAGCCAAAATAAGAGGTTTTAAGGCCAGCAGGTTCTCTTTTAACGTAAAAGGAGGCAGGTGTGAAGGCTGCCAGGGAGCCGGGCTTAAGACTATAGAAATGAACTTCCTGCCCGATGTCCATGTGCTGTGCACCGAATGCAACGGGAAGAGATATAACAGGGAGACACTGGAAGTTAAATATAAGGGCAGGTCAATAAGTGATGTCCTGGATATGACAATTAATTCGTCGGTGAAGCTGTTTGAAAAACTACCATCCATATATAAGAAGCTTAAGACCCTGCAGGATGTAGGACTTGGATATATAAGGCTGGGCCAGCCCTCAACCACACTGTCAGGAGGAGAGTCACAGAGGGTTAAACTGGCAGCCGAACTGGCGAGAAAGGATACGGGCCGCACCCTCTATATACTGGATGAACCAACCACAGGCCTGCATTTTGAGGATGTAAGGGTACTCCTGAGCGTGCTGAACAGGCTGGTCGACAGGGGTAATACCGTTATAGTCATAGAGCATAATATGGATGTTATCAAAATGGCTGATTTTATCGTGGATATGGGAAAGGAAGGAGGTAAGAATGGTGGTGAGATTGTTTTTGCAGGTACACCGGAAGAGCTGGCAAAAAATAAAGTCAGCTATACCGGCAAATATCTGAAAGAGGAACTGACTTGATTGTGATGCACTGAGAAAAATGACCCTGCCCGGATCACGGCAGGAGAAAAAAAGACAGCCCCGCGAAGAATTATGCCGGAGCAGTATTGGATATTATTTATTATTTTTAAACATTATGGAAAAAGAACAAGACCTCGTACAGGATGCTTTTCAGAATAAGACATGGAATGAAATACAGGCAATGGACTCATGGAGGGTCTTTAAGATTATCTCCGAGTTTGTTGAAGGATTCGAAAAACTGGCCAGGATAGGCCCCTGCGTATCACTATTTGGTTCAGCCCGGACAAAGCCCGATAACAAGTATTACACCCTGGCAGAAGAAATTGCATATAAACTTACCAATAAGGGCTACGGTGTTATTACCGGCGGCGGACCGGGGATTATGGAGGCGGCAAACAAAGGTGCCTCGAGGGGTATGGGCAAATCGGTCGGAATTAATATCGATCTTCCCTTCGAGCAGAAACCAAATGACTATATCGATACTGATAAACTTATTACCTTTGATCATTTCTTTGTAAGGAAGGTGATGTTTATGAAATATGCCCAGGGATTCATAGTACTTCCCGGTGGCTTTGGCACCTTTGATGAGTTATTTGAGGCAATGACCCTGATACAGACAAAAAAGATAGGTAAATTCCCGATCATAATGGTCGGGAAAAAATACTGGGCCGGACTTATTGACTGGATTGAAGAAACTATGCTTCAGGAGGAACAAAATATTTCTGAGGAAGACCTCGAACTGTTCAATGTTGTTGACACTGCCGACGAAGCGGTGAACCTGATTGATGCTTTCTATTCAAAATATCTCCTCAGTCCGAACTTCTAAATTAAAACTCATGCGATATCCTGTCTTTATTATACTGATGCTGTTATTATCTCTCACTGTTGTTTCACAGGAGAAATCAATAAATGTCATTACACAGCCTGCATGGCCTCCAGGAAGTTTTGTCCCGGTAAGGGTTGAAATACGGAATGACGGGCGGCATGAATTTGCCAGGTTTTACCAGGACCTCCCCCAGGGCTTCTCTGTCAGAAGCGGCGAAACTGCCGGAGCTGACTTCTACTGGGAGAATAACCAGGTGAATTTTGTATGGGTGAAAATGCCGGAAGATGAAATTATAAGGATAAGTTACCTGGCAAAGGCTGATGAAGTATTGAAAGGATCATTTAAACTAGGTGGCACACTCAATTATGTCATTGATGGTGCTACCCGAAAAACAGTTGAATTTGGGCCGCTAATAATCAGGCTTGACATAAATGCCCCTGTTGAAGAAAACCTTGAAGAATTTAACAGGGAAGAAGCCGCTACCGTAAACATCATTCCGCTTGATACGGTTATAAAACAAGAGCTTACACAGAAAGTTGAGTTCAGGGTGCAGGTGGCTATATCATCTGAGCACCTGACAAAACCTGAACTGGAAAAAAGGATAGCCTGCCCGCTGAAATATGGTATAAAAGTACTGAAAACGGGTAATATGTATAAATACCAGAGCGGTACTTTCCCGAAATATACCGAAGCATCATCTTACCTGGAAGATCTTAAAAGCAAGGGGGTCAGGGATGCCTTTCTTGTTGCATACAGGGGCGATGAGCAGATATCAATAAGCCTGGCAAGAACACTGACAGAATAATCAATCCTTTAATTTCCTGTCTATCTCCCTCTGGGCATCCTTCCGCTTCAGGCTTTCCCTCTGGTCATATTCCTTTTTACCCCTGGCCAGGGCTATTTCAGCCTTTGCCAGTCCCCTGTCATTAATGAAAAGCTTTGTCATGATTATGGTCAGACCACTTTCCTTTATCTTTCTTTCCAGTTTTCTTAATTCCTTCTTGTGCAAGAGCAGCTTACGCTCACGCCCTGGTTCGTGATTATTAATATTGCCCCAGTAATATTCAGCTATGTTCATCCCGGTAACATACAATTCACCATTCCTGAACCTGCAATAAGAATCAACAAGGCTTGCCTTACCGGCCCGGATGGATTTTATTTCGGTTCCGGTGAGCTGTATACCTGCAAGATAGGTATCAAGGAACAAATAATCGTGCGATGCCTTTTTGTTCCTGATAAGTACATTATGTTGCTTCTCTTTTTTCATATACTGCCTGCAAATGCAAAATACAAGCCTTCAAGCAGGGACTGGCTTACCCAGCTTATGGTAAAATAAAAGGTCATTAGCACCAGCAAAGCTACAACAAAGTATTTTAATAAACCTCTCCTGCTTATATTTTCAATGGAGCTGAGCCCGACATATAATATATATGCACCATAAAGACTTAGAAGGTTTATTAACTCCAGCTCGGGAAAGAACCTGGTAATTATTACTGTCAGGTATAGTGGTGTAAGTGAATATACTACAAGTTTGAAGCTTAATGCATAGTCTTTCTTTGGTACAAATGCGACTGAAATCTCATTAAGGGTCCAGGAAGAAAGCAAAACCGTCATATAAAAGCACAGGAATTGTTTGAGGGCCCTGATTAAGGGGAACAAAACTGATAAGCCTGTGGGTTTATATATTATTGATCCTGCAAAAGCTGACAGGGATATCAGGATAAGGACAGGGATAAGAAAGGACTTGTGGACCGTTTTTACAGTCCTGTTTTCCTCCCTTATGCTTTCCCATGCCCTGACCGGGTGCAGAACAACATACCTTGCCCTGTCCCTGAGCATTTTTAGGTCGACCATAACATTGAATTTTACAAAGCAGCAAAAATAACTAATTTTAGGGAAACAATTCAGGGATGAAAGGGAGCAGTCATGATATTATAGTAATTACCGGACCCACGGCTTCAGGTAAAACACGGTTCGCGGCAATTCTGGCTTCACAGATGGGAGGCGAAATAATCAGTGCCGATTCAAGGCAGGTTTACCGCAGGATGGATATAGGCACGGGTAAGGATTATGATGACTATATTGTTGATGGCCGCGAGGTCCCCTGTCATCTTATCGACATTGCCGATCCCGGATATAAGTATAACGTGTTTGAATACCAGCGCGATTTTCTTAAAGTTTACAGGAGTATGAAGGAAAGGGATCTTCTTCCTGTGGTATGCGGCGGTTCGGGCATGTACCTCGATAGCATAATAAGCGGCTACAGGCTTATAAAAGTACCGGTAAATAAGGAGTTGAGGGAAAGACTTGAAAACAGGCCGATGGCAGACCTGGTTGAAATTCTTTCATCCTGTAAAACTCTCCATAACAGGACGGATGTCGACACACGTAAAAGAGCTGTCAGGGCTATAGAGATAGAAGAATATTACAGGAATAATCCCGGCCCTGAGGATGAATTCCCCACTATTAAGCCTTTAATCCTGGGGATATTTTTTGACAGGGATGCCAGGAGAAGAAGGATAAGCGAAAGGCTGGATTCGCGGTTAAAATCGGGGATGCTTGAAGAGGTGAGGGATTTGCTGAACAGTGGTGTCTCCCCTGATGACCTGGTATACTACGGACTCGAATACAAATATCTGACTCAGTACCTCCAGGGCAAGACCGGCTATGATGAAATGAGAAAGGGCCTTGAAACAGCCATACACCGCTTCGCCAAAAGGCAGATGACCTGGTTCAGGGGAATGGAGCGCAGGGGCATTAAGATACACTGGATCGACGGTGAGTTAAGTGATAATCAGAAGCTCCGGCTGGCACTGCAGCTCACCGGGTAGCCGGGGAATAAGTCGGCAACATCCCTTGACTTATACTACTTTAAGTAGTTATCTAACCACTCAAAAAACTCTCTCTGCCAGATTACCGCGTTCTGGGGACTGGTGACAAAGTGTGTTTCATCGTGGAAGAATAAGAGTTTGCTGGGTACCCCGTTTAGCTGAGCCGCTGTGAATGCTTCCATGCTCTGGGTATAGGGTATCCTGTAATCGTGTTCGCCAACAATTATCATTATTGGGGCTGTCCACTTATCGACATAGAGGTGTGGCGAGTATTCATAGCCTGCAGGTTTGGGATCTTCCCAGTAGGGCCCGCCAATATCCTTGTTGGGGAACCACAGTTCTTCAGTTGATCCGTACCAGCTTTCAATATTGAACATCCCGCAATGCGATATCAGTGCCTTGAACCTGCCTTCATGCATTCCTGCAAGGTAAAAAACGGAATAGCCGCCATAGCTGGCACCCACAGCTCCCAGTCTCTCTTTGTCGACATAGGGTTCAGAAGCCATATAATCAATGGCATCAAGGTAGTCCTGCATGTTTTTACCGCCGTAATCACCGGATATCTGCTCTCTCCATTCTGAGCCGAAGCCTGAATTGCCTCTCCTGTTGGGTGCTACCACTATATATCCATTGGCTGCCATCATCTGGTAATTCCACCGGTACGACCAGCTCTGGCCAAGAGGTCCCTGGGGTCCTCCCTTACAATAAAGCAGGGCAGGGTATTGTTTTGAAGGATCAAAGTCAGGAGGATATATTATCCACATTTGCAGGTCTTTACCGTCACTGGTTTTTATGTAGCGTTCTTCGGTTTCTCCCATTTTTATGTGGTCGAAAATATGCCCGTTAACAGAGCTGATAATGTTCATGTCGCCCGAAGTAAGAGAAACTGTGGCTATTTCGGTAGGCATCGACATTGATTGTATCCCCGTAATAATTTTTTCTCCTGTAAGGGCAACAGGGCTGTAATCAAACTTGCCACTGCTTACCTGGTTTATTTCACCCGAGGAGGGATCAATACTGAAGATCTGGACGGTACCGAGGTAGGGACTTGAAAAATATATGGTTCCGGCATCGACTGACCACCTGATATTCCCTATATTATAATCCCAGCCTTCAGAGGGCCATGATATTGATTGTTCTGCAAAATCATATATAAAGAGACGCTCGAGATCTGCTTCATAACCGTCCTCCTCCTGGCTCTGCCATGCCAGCCTGGAACCATCGGGGGAAAATACCGGGTAGTGGTCAAATCCCCCGTTCCCTTCACTGAGATTAATAGTGCTTTCAGTGTCTGAGTCATAGAGGTAAATATCTGTATTCGTGCTAAGTGCATCTTCCTTGCCAAGAAGCTTTTTACTTGTATATGCAAGCTTTTTCCCGTCGGGGCTCCAGCATATTTCGCCTTCATCGAACCATGGTGCGGTGGGCGACTCATACTTTTGTCCTTCCATTATATCTTTTATCCCTGTAACTGCTTCACCATCAAAAAATGCGATAAAAATATGGCTGTATGAATAGTCATGCCAGTAGTTCCAGTGTCTGAACATCAGGTCATCAATAATCCTCATATCAGCCAGGGGCATATCATGCTTCTCATTGGGAGTCTGGTCGAGTTTCACCCTCCGGGTAAAATATATCATATTATTTTGTGGTGATATGGAATAGATCTCAAAGTTTTCCAGGTTTTCCACTTTCTTCTTGCCGCTGCCGTCGGGGTTCATTGTCCACAGTGCCCCCCGGCTTGCAAATGCCACCTTGTCACCATCCATTATCCAGGAGGGTGAGTTTCCACCTTCATCAGTGAGCTGCTTTATTTCACCACCATCAGAGGGGATAGAAAAAATATTTGTTCTTCTCGCTTCATCAGCCAGCCTGTAGTCTGTCAATGTAAAGAGCACTGTTTGCCCATCGGGAGATGGACAAATACTGCCCATCCTCCTGAACTTCCATAATATTTCAGGGGTCATGATTTCCCCTTTTATTTCTTCTTCGGTAAGACTAAGGTCAAATGTTGTCTGTTCTTCCTTGTCTGCTGTTTTGCAGGAATAAGTGGCAAGCACCAGTATGACTGATGCTGCAAGGATAATAAAACGATTCATATTTTAATTTTTGGGTTTAAGCGCATCCTTAATTTTTTCGCTCAATTCATCAAGCAGTTCGGGATTATCGAGCAATATTTGCTTTACCGCTTCCCTTCCCTGTCCGAGCTTGGTGTCGCCATAGCTGAACCACGAACCGCTTTTTGTGAGTATATTATTTTCAAGACCCATATCAATTATTTCGCCGGTACGGCTGATACCTTCGCCATACATAATATCGAATTCGGCTTTACGGAAGGGGGGAGCCAGCTTATTTTTCACAACCTTAACCCTGGTACGGCTGCCAATAATATCTTCACCTTCTTTTATCTGGCTGATCCTTCGTATGTCCAGCCTCACCGAGGCATAAAATTTCAGAGCATTCCCACCAGTTGTAGTTTCGGGATTGCCGAACATAACACCTATTTTTTCCCTCAGCTGGTTAATAAAGATGCAGCAGGTATGCGTTTTGCTGATGTTAGCTGTCAGCTTACGCAATGCCTGCGACATCAGGCGGGCCTGCAGTCCCATTTTCGAATCGCCCATTTCTCCTTCAATTTCAGCTTTTGGAGTGAGAGCGGCAACAGAATCAATAACCACAATATCGAGGGCTCCCGATCGTATCAGGTGGTCGGCGATCTCCAGGGCCTGTTCCCCGTTGTCAGGCTGAGATATAAGCAGGTTATCAATATCAACTCCCAGTTTTTCAGCATAAAACCTGTCAAAGGCATGTTCGGCGTCAACGATGGCAGCAACACCGCCCGCCTTCTGAGCTTCGGCAATGGTCTGTATGGCAAGTGTAGTTTTTCCGGAAGCTTCGGGCCCGTATATCTCGGTAACCCTGCCACGGGGTATGCCCCCGATACCAAGTGCCATATCCAGGCCGATAGATCCTGTGCTTATTGACCTAACGTCCTGTATAGCCTGGTCGCCCAGTTTCATTATTGTGCCCTTACCAAAATCTTTTTCGATTTTGCCGATAGTTATCTCCAGGGCTTTAAGCTTGTCCTTATTAATCTCTTTTTTTTCGTTACTCATACTATTAAATTGGCTTGTTTGGTTTATTATTCGTACAGTTTGAATATCTGTTCAGCATGGTTCCTGGTGTCAACCTTCTTTATAACTTCTTCAATGTTTCCTTCTTCATTGATAACGAATGTTGTACGAAGAACACCCAAGAATGATTTTCCATACATTTTTTTCTCACTCCATGTTCCGTAGGCTGACATTATTTCCTTACCGGTATCGGCTATCAGGGGAAAGGGTAGATTATGCTTGTCTGCGAACTTCTGATGTGACTTATCCGGGTCGGGACTGATTCCGACAACTGCAAATCCCTTTTTGATAAGATCGTTGTAATTATCCCTCAGATTGCATGCTTCATTGGTGCATCCTGGCGTGTTATCCTTGGGATAAAAATATAGTACCAGTTTTTTTCCTTTAAAATCGTCAAGACTTATTTTGTTGCCATTTTGGTCGGCACCTTCAAAAAAAGGGGCCTTCTGGCCTGCTTTAAGTTCTGTCATAATTCCTTATTATTTTTATATTAAACGTAAATTTACGAAGTTTGAGTCGTATATTGAAACAAAAAATGTAATTGTTATTAACAACAATTATGGAAAATAAAAGGTTGAATTCAGGTAAACGGAAATTACTGCTGGCAGTACTCTTACTGATGATAATTTCCTGCATGAATGCCACTGGACAGGATCCCGGTTTTAATCCTGACAGGATTGTTGCGGAGAGGGCATTTGATAATGAGGATTATACTACGGCACTGAAACATTATGAGGCTCTTTCAGTCCAATTCAGGGCTGACCCCGTCTATAAATACTATACCGGGGCATGCATGGTACAATTAAGGCAGGAGCCGGGCAGGGCAGCAAATCTTCTTAAAGAAGCAATTAACGGTTCTTCGGCTATCAGGACTGTGCCCCTTAAGTCCTGGTATTACCTGGGCAGGGCATATCAGCTGAACGGGGATTTTGATCTGGCAACTGATGCCTATGAAAACTACCGTGAAGTAGCACGCAGAAGGGAAGTGAGAGAGCTGGGGCTTGATGAACTAATTGATGAATGCCGCGACAGGAGGGGTGGCCTTGATGCCGAAAGACTAATAACGGATGAAGGGGAAGAAGATATTGCCATTGCCGTTGCAGGAAATATTGAGCCGGGGGAGGATACGAAAATTGCTGCTACGGATCTGCCACCGGGTCCGGGTATTGAATATGAGAGACTGGCAAGGGAAGCCCTTGAATATCAATTCAGGGCTGATTCGGTGCTGCGACTGGCCGACAGGTACAGGTCGACCCTCCCGGATCTTTCAGAGGAAGACCGGCAGACAGTGAGGGCTAAAATTTTATCGCTTGAAAAAGCAGGCTTTGAAGCCCAGAGAACGGCTGATCAAAAATACCGTGAGGCAGCACTACTGGCATCCGCAAAATATGATGACGGGCTTATTGACGGATATCTTGATAAAAGGGAAGTGCCTGCTGCAGAAACAGAGACAGATAAGCCGGAGAAAGACACCGTGTCAAAGGAGAGTGATACCATCACAGCTCAAGTGCCTGATGCGCCTGTTGAGCGTCCTGAACCGGTTCTGTCCTTGTTCAGTGAACAGTACAAACAGGATGATATTCCCCTTAACCCCGAATTACCGGATGGCTTGTTTTACAGGATACAGCTAGCGGCATTCAGAAATCCCCAGCAGGCTGCATTCTTCAGGGGGCTGGGCCCCCTGAGCATTTACAGGGCCGAAGGCTCGGATATAAATTTTTACTATACCGGCCTGTTCAGGTCGAAGGTGGATGCCGACAAAGCCCTTGTTAAAGTTAAACAGAAAGGCTTTAAAGATGCTTTTGTAATAGCCCTGATGGATGGCTCCAGGATAAGTATGGAAAAAGCCGAACAGCTGGAAAATAAATGGGCTCACATCAGCCTTTTTGAACAGGATACGGTAATTGCCGGTAATGATGAGCCCCGTGAACCCCCCACACTGGTGTACAGGGTGGAGGTAATGAAGAAAAAAAAGAAAGCCGGGGATGATGAACTTGAATTACTTGAAAGGCTGGCAGATAAAAAAAGCTATGATATTTATGTAACTGCTTCAGGTGAATATGTGTATTTAATGGGAAAATTTCTTACTTTTGAAAGTGCTGCCGCCTATGCAGACCTCCTGTATAGAAACGGCATGAAGGAGGCAAAAGTGGTTGCCTATCTGGGAGAAAAGGAAATCCCCCTGGAAACGGCCAGGGAGCTGTTTAACCTGTATTTTGAAAAATAATACAAAAACCGTTTTAAACGGGATCTTTTTAAGAAAAATGAAAGAAAAGCCAATCCCTCACAGGAGAAAATTAGAAGATAATTATGAGTATACACTCATACTCTTCAATGACGACTATAACACTTTTGAGCATGTTATTGAGTCATTGGTTGAAATATGCGGGCATGACCCTGTCCAGGCTGAACAATGCGCTTTAATAGCTCATCACAAAGGAAGTTGTGAGATCAAGGCGGGAATGAAAAAAATACTCTCATCAATGAGGATGAGCCTTCTTGACCGTAATCTCAGCTGTGAAATAAAATAATGTAAAATGGAATCACTGGGTATAATAATTTTTCTTGTTATTCTTGGAATACTCCTCTTCCTTGTTGAGTTTCTTATCGTCCCGGGAATAACCGTAGCAGGCATCGGGGGAGCCATAAGCATAGTTGCCGGTGTGGTAATGGCCTTCTATTATGAGGGGCCTGCCACTGGCCTGATAGTCTTAATATCTACGGCGGTGCTGATAGGACTTTCGGCTGTCTTTATGCTTAAAGCCGGCACCTGGAAAAAACTTATGCTTAACAAGGCAATTGACGGCAAGGTTGATTTTGTTAAAATGGAAGAGGGCCTGATAAAGGTTGGTGATAAGGGAAGGACCATCACAAGACTTAACCCGATGGGAAAAGTAATGGTGGGTGATGAGTATTACGAGGCTAAAACCCTGGATAAACTGATACCACAGAATACAGATGTGGAAATAGTGAAGATCGAATCAAATAAAATAATTGTAAAACCTTTAAATTCAGAATAATATGAATCCAATTGCAATGTATGTCGTAATTATAGTGGGAGTAATAATTCTACTCTGGCTGCTGCTTTATCTTATACCCATAGGCTTATGGTTCCAGGCTCTTGTATCAGGTGTCAGGATATCACTCCTGCAACTTATCTTTATGCGCTGGCGTAAGGTCCCGCCTTCTGCTATCGTAGTTGCCATGATTGAGGGAGATAAGGCCGGAATCAAACTGAACAGGGATGATCTTGAAGCACACTACCTCGCAGGAGGAAGGGTGGCCCAGGTGGTACATGCCCTGGTGTCGGCCGCAAAAGCAAATATTGACCTTCCCTTTAATATGGCTACAGCGATCGACCTTGCAGGAAGGGATGTTTTTGAAGCCGTTCAGATGTCGGTTAACCCTAAAGTGATAGACACACCGCCCGTTACCGCTGTGGCAAAAGATGGTATACAGCTTATTGCGAAAGCAAGGGTCACCGTACGTGCAAATATCAGGCAACTGGTTGGAGGTGCAGGTGAAGAAACTGTGCTGGCCAGGGTGGGCGAAGGTATTGTATCTTCAATAGGATCAGCCGATAGTCATAAGAAAGTTCTTGAAAATCCTGATTTTATATCAAAAGTAGTGCTGGAAAAAGGCCTCGATGCCGGAACAGCTTTTGAAATACTCTCAATTGATATCGCTGATATTGATATTGGTAAAAATATTGGTGCCGTACTGCAGATGGACCAGGCAAATGCCGATAAAAATATCGCCCAGGCCAAAGCCGAAGAAAGAAGAGCTATGGCCGTGGCCCTGGAGCAGGAAATGAAAGCAAAAGCACAGGAAGCACGGGCCAAGGTTATCGAAGCCGAAGTAAAAGTGCCTCTTGCAATAGCAGGTGCATTCGATAAGGGTAATCTCGGTATAATGGACTATTACAGGTATAAAAATATTGAGGCCGATACCAATATGAGAGACTCGCTCTCAAAACCCGGCGATAAACCGAAAAAATAATATTCTGAATAATCGTCCTCAGGCATAAAGTATGAGAATATCTTTTATAATTTTTAATAAGTGTATTAGATACATTAAATATTTTTTATATTTGTTTATATTTTAAAAATATTGAAAAAGGCCGGTTACCTGGATAAAAAGGAGTGGGACAGAAGTGGGTTGCTATAGAAAGGGCACGGCTTTTCCTGACCATTACTAACTAAACCTGAATGAAATGACCTTAATTGACTGGATTGTACTGGGACTCTTCTGTCTTGTTTTAGTAGGTGTAATTATCTGGGTGGTAAGAAAAAAGGATGAAACCTCATCCGATTATTTCCTTGCGGGGCGCGATGCCACATGGATTGCCATTGGTGCATCCATCTTTGCTTCTAACATTGGTTCCGAACATCTTGTAGGACTTGCAGGAACAGGCGCTTCCAGCGGAATGGCAATGGCTCACTGGGAGATACATGCCTGGGTGATCCTTATACTGGGCTGGCTTTTTGTTCCCTTTTATGCCAGGAGCGGTGTTTTCACAATGCCTGAATTCCTGGAGAAAAGATATAACTCCCAGTCAAGGTCAATACTTTCTATTATTTCACTTGTGAGTTATGTTCTTACCAAGGTGGCAGTAACCGTTTATGCCGGTGGGGTGGTGTTCAAGGAAGTCTTCGGCATACAGTCGATGTTCGGGATAGATTTTTTCTGGATAAGTGCAATTGGCCTGGTCTTACTGACAGGCCTGTATACTGTCTTCGGGGGGATGAAGGCGGTACTTGCAACATCGGTTATTCAGACACCGGTCCTGCTGGCCGGTTCCATTGTTATACTGGTAATGGGATTGATACAGCTGGGAGGATGGAATGAGATGATGGAAATATGCCGGGCTGTTCCCGTAAATGAATACGGTGACGATATGACCAGCCTGGTGCGTTCAGCCAGAGATACTGAGTTTCCATGGACCGGGGTCCTCTTCGGATCGGCAATAATTGGTTTTTGGTACTGGTGTACCGACCAGTACATAGTGCAGAGGGTATTATCGGGAAGAGACCAGAAGCAGTCACGCCGTGGTGCCATTTTTGGTTCCTACCTCAAGCTGACCCCTGTTTTTATTTTCATGATACCCGGTATGATTGCATTTGCAATGAACCAGAAAGGATTACTGGATTTAACTAATTCCGATGCAGCCTTCCCTGCCCTTATAACCAAATTACTGCCTGTCGGCTTTAAAGGCATAGTGGTGGGAGGAATACTTGCTGCCCTGATGAGTTCCCTCTCATCCTTATTCAATTCTTCAGCCACCCTTTTCACGGTTGATTTCTATAAAAAATATCACCCTGCTGCAACGGAGAGGCGACTGGTAAGCGTTGGAAGGATAGCGACCGTTGTTGTTGTGGTACTTGGCATATTATGGATACCCGTCATGAGAGGCCTGGGGAACGTATTGTATCAATACCTGCAGGAGGTGCAATCAATGCTTGCCCCGGGCATAGCGGCTGTTTTTCTACTTGGGATTCTCTCGAAGAAAACCACACCGGCAGCAGGCCTGACAGGTCTCATCACCGGTTTTGCTCTTGGAATGCTGAAACTCGGATTTACGGTCTTCGAGAAAAACATAGCACCGGATACATTCTGGTCAAAAGTCTTTGTTGAGACCAATGTATACCACTACGAGGTAGCCCTCTTCTTCCTCGTGATACTGGTGATGGTGGTTGTAAGTTCCTTTACTAAAAGGATCGACGCAGAATCAATCAGGGGTCTCTACCTTCGTTCTGCCAGCCCTGAACAGAAAGCTATCACAAGGGCCAGCTGGAATAACTGGGACCTTGTGAATTCTGCTATTATTATAATTGTAGTTATTGTCTTTTATGCTTACTTCTGGTAATAAAATTTAATTATTTATGGATATATATAAGAACTCTGAAATATGGTTTGTCACAGGCAGCCAGCACCTTTATGGTGAAGAAACGTTGGAAAAAGTAAAAAAAGACTCCGAAATAATAGCAGCCTGCCTCGATAAGCATAAAGAGCTTCCCGTAAAAGTCGTTTTTAAATCTGTGCTTACATCATCGGATACAATAAGTGAATTATGCTCACAGGCAAATCATGATGCAGGATGCATAGGTCTTATAAGCTGGATGCATACCTTTTCACCGGCAAAGATGTGGCTGAACGGACTGAAATTACTTACAAAACCCATGCTTCATTTTCATACCCAGTTCAATCGTGATATACCATGGAACGAAATTGATATGGATTTTATGAACCTGAACCAGTCGGCTCACGGGGGAAGGGAGTTTGGATTTGCAGGCTCACGCCTCAGGCTCGACAGGAAGGTTGTGGTTGGTCACTGGAAAGATAAGGCCTGCATGGAGGAAATAGCCATATGGTCAAGGGCCGTTGCCGCACTGGCTGACACCAGGAAGCTAAGGGTAGCGCGTTTCGGCGATAATATGAGGGATGTGGCCGTTACTGAAGGAGATAAGGTATCGGCACAGATACAGATGAATTATTCGGTGCATGGATATGGTGTAGGTGATCTTGTTAAAGAATGTGATGATATTTCTGGCAGGGAGCTTGATAATCTGATAGATGAGTATGGTGATTTATACAGTGTCCGGAAAAAGGAGATACTGGAATCTGATTTTTTAAAGGATGCAGCAAGGATAGAGCTGGGACTGAGAAATTTCCTTCTGAAGGGTAACTTTAAGGCTTTCACCACGAATTTTGAAGACCTTCACGGACTGCCACAGCTGCCCGGGCTTGCCGTCCAGAGACTTATGTCGGAAGGTTATGGTTTCGGGGCCGAAGGCGACTGGAAAACGTCTGCCCTGGTGAGATCAATGAAGGTAATGGCCAATGGCCTGGAAGGAGGAACCTCCTTCATGGAAGATTATACCTATCATCTGGAACCGGGTAATAATGCCGTGCTGGGAGCACATATGCTGGAGATATGCCCGAGTATCAGCGGGGGTAAAGCCCGGCTGGAAATACATCCTCTTTCAATAGGGGGGAAGGAAGATCCTGCAAGGCTTGTATTTAAGGCAGAACCGGGCAGGGCTATCAATGCTTCGCTTATCGATCTTGGTAACAGGTTCCGCCTCCTGCTTAATCCTGTCCGGGTGCTTGACTGTCCTGATATGCCAAAGCTACCTGTTGCAAGTGTGCTCTGGAAACCGGAGCCCGATCTCAAGACATCGGCGCAGGCCTGGATACTGGCAGGAGGAGCCCACCATACAGGCTTTTCCACTGCACTGGACAGCAGATACATGCAGGACTTTGGTGCAATGCTGGGGATTGAAACGGTAAATATTGACGCAGAAACAAATATAGAAGAGTTTAAAAAAGAGCTGAGATGGAACGAGCTGTTTTTTCATTTTGCTAAAGGAATAAGATAATTCCGGAGAAGGCAGCTGTATTTTATAAATAAATCTGCCTCTTGAAACCTGGTTATATTATGGTTGATCATTATGCGGTTCTCGAGAAACACCTGGTGGCAGTAGATTGTGTTATCTTCGGATATGACATCAGGGATAAGGAGCTGAAACTCCTGCTGGTAAGGAGAAGGTTTGAACCTGAAAGCGGGAAATGGTCACTCCCGGGTGGCTTTGTTAAGAAAGAGGAAGGGGTGTCAGAGGCAGCCTGCAGGGTCCTTTACCAGCTCACGGGCCTCAAGGATGTTTATATGGAACAATCATATGCCTGGGGCGATGTGCACAGGGATACAGGAGGAAGGGTGATTACCATATCACATTTCGCCCTGATAAATACTTTTGAGCTGAATCCGGTTATGATTGAGGCCAGTGCCGCACACTGGAGATCAATATCACGTATACCGGAGCTTATCTTCGATCATAAAAAAATTGTTGAGAGGGCTCACCATGAACTTAAGGAAGGGATAAAACTTAAACCCGTTGGCTTTGAGCTTCTCCCTGGAAAATTTACACTGGTTCAGCTGCAGGACCTCTATGAGGCTATTTGCCAGAGAACGATTGATAAGAGAAATTTCAGGAAAAAGATTATTTCGATGAACCTTCTTGAAAAACTTGATGAGAAGGAAAAAGAAACATCAAAGAAAGGGGCTTATTATTACAGGTTTATACCATCGAGGTACGATGATTTTAAGCGCCAGGGGTTTTATTTTAACCTGGATGTCCAGTAATTACAGAGCATAATAACAATAAATTTTTAAACAAAACCATTCTTATAAGATGCTTAAGAAACTGAAAGAAGAAGTCCTGGAGGCAAACATAACACTTTTCAAATCAGGCCTGGTATTGCATACCTGGGGTAATGTAAGCGGAATAGACCGTGAAAACCTGCTTGTTGTTATCAAACCCTCAGGGCTGGGCTACGAAAAGATGAAAATCAACGATATGGTGGTGCTTAACCTTGAAGGAAATGTTATTGAAGGTGAACTTCAACCTTCTTCAGATGCGCCTACTCATATAGAGCTTTATAAGAATTTTCCCTGCACAGGGGGGATAGCCCATACTCATTCAACATATGCCACCGCCTGGGCACAGGCAGGTCGCGCCATACCCGCAATGGGTACAAGCCATGCCGATCATTTTTATGGTGACATTCCCTGTACAAGGAAAATGAGCCCTCATGAGACAGCCGGTAATTATGAGGAGAATACGGGGAGGCTAATAGTGGATACTTTTAAAAATGCAGATGCTGCATCTGTCCCCGGAGTACTGGTCAATGACCATGGCCCCTTTACCTGGGGCAGGAATCCCGGCGAGGCGGTATATAATGCAACTGTGCTTGAGGAAGTGGCACGAATAGCAATCTTGACTCATGCTATTGCAGGTTACGATATAATTGACAAACACCTCATGGATAAACACTTCAACAGGAAACATGGCCGGGATGCTTATTATGGCCAGAAAAAAAAGAATCATGGATAAATATGTAATTGGAATTGATTTTGGCACACTGTCAGGACGCTCTGTGCTTATAAATGTGGCGGATGGAAATGAAGTGGCCACAGAAGTTCATGACTATCCCCACGGGGTGATGGACAGACGGCTGCCCGGCGGCACAGGGCTGGGTGTCGACTGGGCACTGCAAGACCCGGATGATTACCTTGAAGTACTGAAAAAAACTATACCGGCCATACTGACTAAGGCAGGCGTCAGGGCTGAAAGTGTTATCGGGGTGGGGATTGATTTCACGGCATGTACAGTTTTGCCTGTAAAAGCCGATGGCACACCCCTGTGCAAAATACCTGGCTTCTCAGGGGAACCTAATGCTTGGGTTAAATTATGGAAACATCATGCAGCCCAGCCCGAGGCCAACAAACTGAATGAGATCGCAAAAAAGCAGGAGCAGAAATTCCTGGCCCGCTATGGGGGCAAGATTTCTTCGGAGTGGCTGGTGCCTAAAGTATGGCAGACACTTAATGAAGCCCCGGAGGTTTATCATGAGGCCGACCGTTTTATCGAAGCTGCTGACTGGCTTATCTGGCAGCTTACCGGAAAGGAAAGGAGAAATACCTGTACCGCAGGCTATAAGGCAATGTGGCACAAGCATGATGGCTATCCGGATGACGATTTTTTTGCTTCACTGAACCCGGAATTGAAAAACCTTGTAAGTACTAAACTGTCAAATGAACTTTTCCCTGTGGGAACCAGGGCTGGAGAAATAACAGCCCGGGCAGCGGAGCTTACGGGACTGAAAGAAGGAACGGCTGTGGCTGTTGCCAATGTTGATGCTCACGTATCTGTACCTGCCGTTGGTATTACAGGTCCGGGCAAGATGCTGATGATTATGGGAACATCAACATGCCATATGGTACTGGGCGAAAAAGAAATAAATGTGCCGGGTATGTGTGGTGTTGTCGAAGATGGTATTATTGAAGGGTATTTTGGCTATGAGGCCGGACAATCATGCGTTGGTGATCATTTCCAGTGGTTTGTCGAAAATTGTGTCCCGGGAGAGTATTTTGACGAAGCTGAAAAAAAGGGTAGGGAGATTCACGAACTGCTTGCCGAAAGGGCAGCAGGACTGAAACCGGGAGAGAGCGGATTGCTGGCACTTGACTGGTGGAACGGGAACAGGTCAGTGCTGGTTGATGTTGACCTTTCAGGCATGATGCTCGGTATGACACTCGCAACAAAACCTGAAGAGATTTATCGTGCCCTCGTTGAAGCAACAGCCTTTGGGACAAGAATGATAATAGATACCTTCCAGGCAAATGGCGTTCCGGTAAACGAGCTGTATGCTGCGGGAGGAATAGCAGAAAAGAACCCTTTTATTATGCAGATATATGCTGATGTGACAAACAGGGAAATAAAAATATCAGGCTCTCCACAGGCACCTGCACTGGGTTCCGCTATGTTTGGAGCTGTGGCGGCAGGGAAAGACAGGGGAGGCTATGATAATATCTTCGAGGCTGCAAAACGCATGGCAAAAATCAGGGACAGGGTATATAAACCATCACCGGCTAACGTGATAGCCTATGATAAGCTGTACAATGAATACCATACCCTGCATGATTATTTCGGAAGGGGCGGGAACAACGTCATGAAAAGACTGAAGGATATGAAGAAACAAATAAAATAATATGATAAAAATAAGAATGGTCTTTTATCTGCTGCCGGTATTTTTAATATCATCCTGCAGTGATAATGTAAAAGAGACTGAATCGGCTTATCCTTTCACCCCGGTAAAATTTACGGAAGTGAGCCTGGATGATAACTATTGGGCACCCCGCATTGAAACCAACAGGATGGTTACAATACCCTTTGCCCTGCAGAAAAGCGAAGAAACGGGCAGGATTGATAATTTCAGGAAGGCAGCAGGTTTCATGGATGGCCCCTACCTGGGTAAAAGATATAATGATACCGACGTTTTCAAGGTACTCGAAGGACTTGCTTATTCAATGGCCATGCATCCCGATGATGCCCTTGAAGAATATGCTGACAGCCTGATAGCCATCATCGGGGCTGCCCAGGAGGATGACGGCTATCTTATGACCGGCCGTACGGTTAATCCGGAGCATCCTGCCGACGGACTGGGCAGTGAGAGGTGGCTCCATCTTTCGGGAAGCCATGAGCTGTATAACTGCGGCCATCTTTATGAGGCTGCGGTGGCCTGGTATGACGCCACTGGAAAAACAAATTTCCTCGACATTGCAATAAAAAATGCTGATCTCCTCGTAGAAACCTTCGGCCCCGGTAAGAGACATGATGCCCCGGGTCACCAGGTTATAGAAATGGGCCTTGTGAAACTCTACAGGGCTACGGGCAGGGAAGACTACCTGCGGCTGGCAGAATTTTTTCTTGACCAGAGGGGAAGGCCTCACGATAGCAAGCCCTATCCCGAAAATACAATTTTTGCCCTGTATAATGACAGGCGCCATGTTCAGGACCATAAACCCGTAAAAGAACAGTCAGAGGCCTGGGGACATGCGGTGCGTGCCACATATATGTATGCAGGGATGGCCGATGTGGCAGCAATGACGGGTGATAAGGGCTATAGTGAAGCCCTGGATAAAATATGGCGGAACGTGGTGGGTAAAAAACTCTACCTTACAGGGGGCGTGGGCTCAAGAAGCGAAACAGAAGCTTTCGGGGCCGACTATGAGCTGCCCAATGCTGAAGCCTATAATGAAACGTGTGCTGCCGTGGGAAATGTATTCTGGAACCACAGGATGTTCCTTGCTCACGGTAATGCCGAATATATCGATGTACTCGAACGAACAATGTATAACGGCCTGATTTCAGGAGTGAGCCTCAGAGGAGATCTCTTCTTTTATCCAAACCCCCTGGAGGCATACGGAGATTACGGGAGAAGCCCCTGGTTCGAAGTATCATGCTGCCCCGGAAATATTGTTCGCTTCCTGCCTTCAGTACCTGGCTATGTATATGCAAAAAGGGAAGATGATTTTTATGTGAACCTGTACGTGCAAAGCGAGGTAAATACTGAACTGGGAGGAAAAAAATTCACACTGAGACAGGTAACCGATTACCCGTGGAGCGGTGATGTAAAAATAGCCGTTGATCCCGGCACAAAACGTAAATTCAAAATATTTCTCAGAATACCGGGATGGGTATATAATAAACCAGTACCCTCAGACCTGTATTATTATAAAAATCCCGGCGATGCCGACTGGACCTTAACTGTTAACGGTGTCCCTTATGAGAGGATTATAATTAACGGCTACGTGGCAATTGACAGGGAATGGAAGAGGGGAGATATAATTGAACTTAAACTGCCCATGGAAATTCATATGGTAAAAGCCCATGACCGGGTTGAGGCTGACAGGGGAAAGATTGCTCTTCAGAGAGGACCCATTGTATGGTGTGTTGAGGAGGTTGACAATCCGGATGGTGTCTTCAATTTACGTATTGCTGATAATGATAGTTTACAGTTTGCCTTCAGTGAGGACATGGCGTATCCCATCGGCATAATCACCGGTCTTGTTCGGTCCGGGCAGGGGAAGAAGGTACCTTTTAAAGCCGTGCCTTATGCTTACTGGGCTAACAGGGAACAGGGTGAAATGGCAGTATGGTTAAAAGAAACGGAAAAAACAGACTGATATGTTAAAATTTAAATTTGAGACTTTTTTATGGCTGCCATTTATTATACTGGCAGGGTGTACTACCACTGTGCCGGAAACGGGAACCAGCGCTTATCCTATTCAACCTGTGCCTTTTACGAGCGTTAAGGTAACGGATAATTTCTGGGCCCCCCGGATAAAGACCAATCATGATGTGACAATCCCCATAGCCATTGAACAGTCAACCATCACCGGGAGGATAAAGAATTTTGAAATTGCCGCAGGCATGGCAGAGGGGGAGTTCTGTTCCATCTATCCATTTGACGACTCCGATGTGTTTAAGATAATTGAAGGTGCAAGCTACAGCCTTCAGACTTTTCCCGATCCGGGGCTGGAAGCAAAACTTGACACCCTGATCGCAAAAATCGGTGCTGCCCAGGAAGAAGACGGATATCTCTATACATACAGGACCATTATGGGAGATGATTCACATCCCTGGGTGGGTAAAAGATGGGAGAAGACCCATCTGCTCAGCCACGAGCTGTATAACCTTGGTCATATGTATGAAGCTGCGGTAGCTCACTTCCAGGCTACCGGCAAAAGGAGCTTTCTTGACATAGCCCTTAAATCAGCTGACCTGGTAAATGAAGAAATGGGATGGGGCAAGATAGAGACATACCCCGGTCACCAGGAAATTGAGATAGGTCTGGTGAAACTTTACCTGGTAACAGGAGAGCAGAAATACCTTGACCTGGCAAAGTTCTTCCTCGATGTACGGGGACCGGGAGGCGAAGAATACTCACAGTCGCACCTGAAGGTGGTTGACCAGCGTGAAGCGGTGGGCCACTCAGTGCGCGCTGCCTATATGTACACCGGCATGGCTGATGTAGCTGCACTTACCGGTGATGAAGCCTATGTTAACGCAATAAGCCATATTTGGGAAGATATAGTCCACAGGAAAATGTATGTAAGCGGTGGAATTGGTGCTTCAGGAGGGAATGAAGGTTTCGGTGAACCTTATCACCTTCCCAATATGTCTGCATACTGTGAGACATGTGCATCAATAGCCAATGTGTTCTGGAATCACAGGATGTTTCTTCACCATGGTGAAGCAAAGTATTATGATGTCCTGGAACGGACCCTCTATAATGCCCTGCTGTCAGGTGTCAGCCTGAGCGGCGACAGGTTCTTTTATCCCAACGTGCTTGAATCAGCCGGTCAGCACCAGAGGCAGGCATGGTTCGGGTGTGCATGCTGTCCTTCAAACATTAGCAGATTCATCCCTTCAGTACCGGGATATGTCTATGCCAGAACACCCGGTGCTGTTTATATAAATATGTATCTCGATAATACCGCATCAATCGGGATGGACAATCAAAGCATTACAATTATTCAGGAGACAATGTACCCCTGGGATGGAGAAGTGAGAATAAGGGTTAAACCCGAAAAGGAAGGGAAATTCGACCTGATGCTCAGAATACCCGGATGGGCAAGGGGTGAAGCTCTTCCCGGCGGCCTCTACAGCTTTGTTAATGAGGAAAATGAAGATATTATACTGCAGGTCAACGGGAAGGATCAAAAGATAAAAATGCTGGATGGATATGCAGTGATAAGCAAAAAATGGAAGGCGGGCGATATGATTAAACTAGTCCTTCCAATGAAGGTGCAAGAGGTGATTGCCGATGAACGGGTTGAGGCTGACAGCCACAGGTTTGCCCTGCAGAGAGGCCCCTTGGTGTACTGTGCTGAATGGCCTGATAATAAGGATGGCAAAGTGCTTAACCTGGTCTTTGACCCGGATGCCCGCATTGAATATCATCACCTTACGGATACCCTTAAGGGTACGGATATGCTTTCGACATCCGCACGCCAGGCAAGGAGAACACTGGACGGGGAAATAGTGCTGGGTGATGTTATTGAGGCCAGGCTCATACCCTACCATCTCTGGAATAACAGAGGCCCCGGCGAGATGAAAGTGTGGCTGCCCGATACTGCCACCGCTGCAAGGCCTGACACTGCACCTACCATTGCAAGCAGGAGCACCCTGTCTGCCAGTAAACTTACCAGGGCTCTCGGGACTATAAATGACCAGTATGAACCACGGCACTCGAATGACAGGGAATGGTCCTACTACCACTGGTGGCCTGATACAGCAAGCTGGGAATGGGTACAATATGATTTTGAAAAGAGCCAGACAATATCAGAAGTCAGGGTTTACTGGTTCGATGATCGTCCTGATGGAGGCTGCCGTGTGCCGGATGACTGGGAACTGCAATACCTTCAAAACGGTAAATGGCTACCTGTGAGAAACAGGAATGATTATACAGTAAGCAAAGATGACTGGGATGTTCTGCACTTTGATCCCGTGACTGCTTCAGCGTTGAGGCTGAGGGTGAAACTCAATGAGAATTTTTCAGGCGGAATACATGAATGGATAGTTGAATAAACGGGCTGTATTATTTAATATAAAATTCTATCATTTTTCTCAGAGCCTCCTCACATACTTTACAGAAACCTTCAGCTTCATTGCTCTTCATACGGCAATCTATCTGTGGCCGGTATATCCCCCTGGCGGAATAGCCCCCTCCTTCAAAGAGCCCAACCTTATCCCTGTATTCATGGGAAGGCGGGGTGGGAGTGGGGGTGCTTCTGTCTATCATAGCCTTCCATTTGCTGTTAAAATCAACCAGGGTTGTTATGTTAGGCTCCCATGGCTCAACACCAAAGGGATAAAATTCCTCGTAGGCCACATCGGAAGTGTAATATTCATCTGCCATGCCTGCAAATCCATGTCCGAATTCATGGATGAAAACCATGGGAGTAAGGCTATGATCGGATGTGGTTCCTGAATAATAATTATACATACCTCCTCCGCCATATCTTTCGCTGTTGATGAGAACAATAATATTGTCATATGGTACCGCGGCAGCATAATCACGCACCGATTTTATGTCAAAGGTGGTAAGGTACCTGTCCAGGTCAAAGGTGTAGAAACTGCTGTTCAGCACGGTCTTGCGGTAGATGTCCTCACCCGGGACATCGGTTCCTGATTCGTGGGATATGGCATCCACAGCCCATATATTTATACTCTCCCTGTATTGGCTGAATGGTTCATAATCAAGGAGTATGGCACTCAGTCTCCTTACATCATCATGGAACTTATCCATCTCTTCAGCAGTATAGCCTTCGGCAATAAAGGCAAGGTCAACAGCCTTGTGATGATCACTGGAGCCCGCTATCCTGACATGACCGGCCTTTATTACAGGTTCCTTACGAATAAAATAATCCCTGGGGTCAATGAGCGTTTCATAAACTTTTTGAAGGCTCCCGTCTTTCATATATTTCTTAAGTACAAACCTGACTTCATTTTTTGGGAAGGGGAAGGTGGCCACTTCGTAAAAGCTGCGGCTCATCGTTTTTGCTTCAGCGGTTGTCTGCCATTCCTGGAAGAGTGAGCCGTAGCCGCGTGAATAGATCAGTTTACCTGACTCCCTGTCATAGATATAATACCGCAGGTTACCGTAATGGAAGGGATCAACGAGATTATTCAATGATCCTCCGTAAAATGGCTCCTCCTTCATCTCCAGGGGATAGGCTATTGTGGTATCGTGATCACCTGCAAGCATAAAATCGAAGCGCAGTGTTATGTCGGTAAAAAATTCGTCAAAATTTACCTGGCCTGCGGATGAAAGGCTTAATAAGGCCAGCACAATTACCATTATATTTTTCATATTACACTTATTTTAAAATATTGTTTATTCGATTATCCAGTCCGGCCTGGTCGCTTGTAAAAGATGCCAGGCCTGCGAGGTTAAGCAGGGTATCAGGAGCTATCCCGCCGGCATTTTTTTTCCAGCCATGCAGATCTTACAGGGATCTTGCCATCATTACTGATCCTGTCTTTTTCCTCAGCAGACAGGACAGGAAACATATCTTCAAAGCCTTCGTTGCGCATTATTGCTTCAAGCTCCTGCCCTGTTGCAGGAAGCTTATTTCCCATTTCACGTGCCAGGTCGATAAGCTTGCCGTCAACTTTCCAGAACTTATCCATGCCTTCATCTGAAGGGTCGAATGATAAACCGTTATTGTAGTCCTCATCCAGGGTCGACCTGTCCTTTTACCGTTTCTTCTTCTATTCCTTTCAGTATATATTCCCTGATATTCTTTTCTGTCGTCATATTAAATATTATCGGTTTGTCAATTGTTGAAAATCATCACCGGTGGGGTTCTGGAATACCCTGAGCCCGAATTCGGGAACAACTGCCAGGAGATGATCGAAGATATCGGCCTGGACAGCCTCGTATTTAGCCCATTCCTGGTCCCTGCTGAAGACATAAAGTTCGATGGGAAGGCCTTTCTCCGAAACCGGGAGCTGCCGTACCAGGAATGTCATGTCATTATGTATTTTCGGATGTTGTTTAAGGTAGGCATTTATATAGGCTCTGAAGCTCCCCACATTGGTCATCCTCCTGCCATTTACCAGTACGCTGTCATCAATGTCATGTTTTTCATTGAAATCCTTGAGGTCTTTTTCCTTGGTCTCTATATAATCCTTCAGGATCTGTATCTTTTTAAGCTTTTCAATCTGCTTCTTATCCAGGAATCCAATGCTTCTCACATCAATATATACCGCTCTTTTTATCCTTCTTCCTCCTGATTGCTCCATGCCTGTCCAGTTCTGGAATGATTCCTGCACCAGTGCATAGGTAGGTACGGTAATGATTGTTTTGTCGAAGTTCTGGACCTTGACTGTATTGAGGGTGATATCCATGACCGTTCCGTCTGCTCCACGTGAGGGCAGGCTGACCCAATCACCAATTTTTAACATATTGTTGGCTGAGATCTGTACACTGGCAACCAGTCCCAGTATGGTGTCCTTGAAGATGAGAAGCAATACCGCAGCCATGGCTCCGAGTCCTGCAACAAGGGTTGTTAAGTCCTTATTGAAGATCAAGGAGATAATTATCAGCAGGGCAATAAAACCGATGAAGATTTTCAGAAGCTGGAGGTAACCTTTAATATGCCTGTGTTCTGCGATAGGCAGTGTGAGGTATATTTTATGCCAGGCATTTACAAAAGCATAGAGGAAAAGCACACCGGCTAATATCATGTACAGGAAGGTTAATTTCTGTACAAATGTCAGCCAGCCGGGATAAGGTTCCAGTGCCCAGCCGGCCATGAGGTAAATAACAATAGCCGGGGCAAAGTGAGACAGGCGTGTGAAGACCTTGCTTTCCAGGAACATATCATCCCACTTGAATTTGCTTCTCCTGACAGCTACGGCAACAACCCTGTCAATTATAAACCTGGTAATGATATATGATAACCAGCTCAGGAGAGCAACCAGTATTACTATTATCAGGGTTTGCAGGAATACTGATAAACTGTTACTGATTCCCAACTCACGAAAAAAATCCCTCAAAAAGACAATAAGATCAAAATCCCCAAACATCTCAGCTTATATTTAATTTTGCCCAAAAATAGGGAATAAAATCAAAAAATGGAACCCGGAAGCTTAGCCTGCTATCAGCTACCTGCTACCTGCTCCCTGCTACCTGCTCCCTGCTATCTCATACAGCAATATCCCTGCGGCAACTGAAACATTTAAAGACTCAATGCTTCCCTGAAGGGGGATTGAAATATTTACATCGCTCATCCCGGTTATTTCAGGGCTCACACCCCTGTCTTCCGATCCCATGACAAGTGCGACAGGACCCTTAAGGTCGACTGATCGTATATCCTTGTTTCCCTTTTCTGATGTACTGATTATCTTCAGCCCTGAATCCTTTAGGAATTCAAGGGTCTTCACAAGGCTTTTTACCCTGGCCACAGGTATTTTATTGAGGGCGCCTGCCGATGTTTTGACTGCTTCTGCATTTATTCTTGCAGCACCTTTTTCCGGTATGATGATACAATCGACACCGAAACATTCTGCTGTGCGTGCAATAGCCCCGAAATTCCTCACATCGGTAATATTATTCAGGACCAGCAGGAAGGGGTCTCGCCCTGTCTCATAAATCCCGGGCAGGAGGGAAGCTATGTCGTTGTATTCAATCTCTGACAGCCAGGCAATTATTCCCTGGTGATTCTTCCGGCTTATCCTGTCAAGCTTTTCTACGGGGACAAACTGGAAGGGTATTGAATGATTCCTGACTTCCTGCATGAGTTGAAAGTACAGGGATCCCTTCAATCCCTTCTTTATCAGAAGCCTGTCAATGGTTTTTCCCGATCCTATTGCTTCAATAACAGGTCTTAAACCATAGATATAATCAATCTGGTCTTTCATCCTAAATTCCTGATGGATTATCCAGCCTGAATACTATCCCGGAGCGCCAGCTGCGTATGGCCTCATCCCAGTATGATGTTACACTTTCACTTCTGCGGAGGATATAATCATTGGTGGTAAAAGGGTTCTCCCTGTTGCTGAAGCTGAAATACAGGTAGTCATTGTCAACTTTATACCTTATTCCCCATCCTTTTCTTACCTGTTTTTTAAGATAGGCCCATCTTTCCTCTCCGGGGCTTTTATATACCTTGTCGGGCGGACCGTATATGATGTAAATCATTCCCCTGTCAGTACGCCATCCTTCCTTATGCGAGGTGAAGAAATAGTTAGCATAAAGAACCCGGTTATAATAGATCCTTATTAGTTCACGGGAGCGTTCAACATTTCCTGTTATGTTAAGCCAGAAATTATCCAGCTCTGCTTTCACCCTTTCGCTGTTTTTAATCTGTCGTATCTGGTCTTCATTTGAAAGGTAGATCAGGGGATCAATCATAGTTTCCGCCTCGGTCATTCCGGGGAATTCATCACCGAAATTAAAGAATGAGTAACCTTCCAGCCTGTTGGTATCGGTTGTGCACAGGTAGATGCCCCTGTTCGGGAACATAAGGGGCAGGGTATCTGAATAAGCCATCGGGACTATTGCTTCAGGCTCGGTATCTATACTTCTTGCCGGCATTAGCATGGATGGGGGTATGGGACTGGCATCATCGGGATCGAAGTACATGACAAACAGGCTGTCTGTCTCGTACCTGTATAAAAGGTTAACAAATTCGTTTGATCTCAGAACGGGATTAAACAACTCTATCTTGTTGAAATGACCGCGTACCTTGAAATTATTATTGCTGAGGTCGGACGTTTTGTCAAAGGGCAGGTGGGTCTGTATCCTGTTATTCCTGACGAGGTCCCTAATTACAAGTTCAGCTTCATACTTCGATCCGGATGAAGCATGCATGGGTATCTTGTAGGTGTACTGCCTGTTACCCTGTTCTTTCCTGATATTAATATTATAAAAGCCGGTATCAACGGCTATACGCCCCTGCGACATATTGTATAACCTGTATAATATAAGCAATTCAGCTTTCGGGACACCTTCCGGGTTGGCCTCTGTAAAATAAAGGTCATTGGTGAAGAACTTGATGGTAAGCTCGCTTAAATCTTCACTGATATTATAAATCTGGTACCTTGGATGTATGGGATTTCTTAAGGGATTATACAGGTAGGACAGGTC
Source organism: Bacteroidales bacterium (assembly GCA_032260385.1). GTDB lineage: Bacteria > Bacteroidota > Bacteroidia > Bacteroidales > VadinHA17 > UBA9300. Next base: position 34,416 of record JAVVEL010000020.1, read on the forward strand.
GCTTATATCAGTCTCTTCCTTTTTTACAGTGGCGCACGAGGCCACCGTTAAAATGATTGTCAGAATAAAAAATATATTTCTTATTTGTCCCATCACTTTGATTTGTTTGGTAAAATTAGCAAAATTCTTCTTTTATGTTTTCCAGCTTATTTTAAGCCTGCATAATTCCTTGCCATCATTCTTTCTTACAATTGAATGGTCAAATATTTTATTTCCTCTTTTCCCTGCATGGCCTTTCGTAAATAAGATTAATTATTGAGACCAGTTTTTTCTTTGAAATGTTCTAAATCGATTGATGTCTTTTCCCATTTAGTCATTTCAACATGTAATGAATGATTTAAATGTTCATATTTTTCAAAAAAAGCCGGGTCGGAAATACTGCTGTCATGGGAAGCCAGCTTTAAATCCATTTCAGCCTTCAGGCCTTCCAGCTCCTCTATTCTCTCCTCTATACGTGTGAGTATTTTTTCCTTTTTCCTAAGTTCTTTCTCATACTCTTTCTTCTGAAGGTATTGAATTTTATTTTCTGATTTCTTTTCATTTCCCGGTTTGCCGGGCATGGCATCCCTGTGTTCAAGCTCCCTCAGGTTTTCAATATTTCTTTTTTCCAGGAAGTCATAAATTCCGCCGGTAAATTCCCTGATATTTTTATTCCTGAACTCGTAAATTTTTTCAGTAAGACCATCAAGGAAATCCCTGTCATGAGATACAACAATTAGTGTGCCATCATAGCCTGCGAGGGCTTGTTTAAGTATGTCCTTTGACCTCATGTCAAGGTGGTTGGTGGGCTCATCAAGTATCAGCAGATTGTAGGGTTCGAGGAGCAGTTTAATCAGTGCAAGCCGTGATCGTTCACCCCCGGAAAGAACACTGACTTTCTTGTCAATATCTTCTCCGCTGAAAAGGAAGGCTCCGAGGATATCTCTTATTTTTGTCCGTATTTCACCCCGCGCAATATTATCAATGGTCTGGAAAACAGTAAGTGACTCATCAAGGAGTTCGTCCTGGTTCTGGGCAAAATAGCCGATATTGAGATTATGGCCTTTCTTGAGCTTTCCCCTGAATTCCAGTTCCCCCATGATGATCCTTGCAAAGGTGGTCTTTCCCTCACCGTTGCGCCCGACAAAGGCAACCTTTTCCTGCCTTTCAATGATGAAATCAATATTGTGCAGAACCTCATGCCTCCCGTAGCTTTTTGATAAACCTTCCGTCTCTATCACTATGGATCCTGACCTGGGTGCGGGTGCAAATTTTACCGCTATGGCTGAAGTATCTTCCTCATCAACCTCAATGCGATCCAGCTTTTCAAGTTTTTTTATCCTCGACTGTACCTGGACGGCCTTGGTGTTCTTATACCTGAATCTTTCAATGAATTTCTCATTGTCTTCAATCATCTTCTGCTGGTTTTTATATGCTGCCAGCTGATGTTCCCGTCTCTCTTTCCTTAAGCGGATAAACTTCGAATAGGCTGCCTTATAGTCGTAGATCTTACCCATTGACAACTCCAGCGTACGTGTGGTAACATTGTCAAGGAAGGCCCTGTCATGTGAAACTACCACTACTGCCCCGGGATAAGTGCCGAGATAGGCTTCAAGCCATTGTATAGATACAATATCAAGGTGGTTGGTTGGTTCGTCAAGCAAAAGCACAGAAGGTTTTGCAAGTAGAATTTTTGCCAGTTCAATTCTCATTCTCCACCCGCCACTTAGCTGGGCACTTGGCTTATTGAATTGATTGCGTTCAAAACCGAGACCTGTAAGCGCCTGCTCGGCTTCAGCCATGTACCTGTCGCCTCCCCTTATGCGGTATTGTTCCTGCATATCTGTCAGGCGGTCGCAAAGGCCAAGGTAGTCAGGCGAACTGTAATCTTTACGTCCCGAAATCTGTTCACTTATAAGATGAATATTTTTTTCAAGCTCCCTCAGTTCGCGGAAAGCTGTCAGTGTTTCATCCATTATGCTTGTCCTGTCACTCACCTTCATCTGCTGTGGAAGATATCCGGTTGAAATACCTGAAGGTACTGAAAGGCCGCCTGAAGATGGTTTCAATAATCCATGGATAATCCTTAGCAGGCTTGTCTTGCCTGCACCGTTCTTTCCGGTGAGGCCAATCCTGTCCCTTGAATTAATCATGAAGGAAACACCCGAGAACAATTCAAATCCTCCAAAGACCAGACTTATATTGTCAACAGATATCATGTACTATTTCATTAATTTGATTTGCAAAGATAGCAAAGTAAAATTTCACGACAGGCAGCAGATTAAAGGCATTGTCCCATTTTTACCGGTAATTAATATATTTGCAGTATATTTATCGGTTAAAGCCAAATGCTTGTAATTAAATGAATAAAGGAATAAAGGATTTCGATTCTGTTCTTTTTGCCCAGGCAATGGATGAACACCTATCGAGCCTGAGGTATGCAAGCATGATTCAACGCTCCCTCATGCCCGATACCTCCTTTTTGTCAGGTATACTCAAAGATCATTTTATTTTCTATCTTCCGAAGGATTATGTCAGCGGTGATTTTTACTATGCCTACCAGAGTGGAGGCTATACAATAATTGCTGCAGGCGATTGTACAGGTCATGGAGTGCCAGGTGCCCTCCTGTCAATCCTGGGTATAAGTTTCCTGAATGAGATATTGCAGGTAAGATCTGTACCACGGGCCAACAGGATACTCAACAGGATGCGGGAGAAAGTGATGGATGCCCTTGACCAGAGGGGAAAGGAGTACGAACAGAAAGACAGTATTGATATAGCTCTCTGTGTTTATGAACCCGGCAGGTCAGTGATTCAGTTTGCGGGGGCAAACAGGCCTCTTATAATGGTAAGTGACGGACAATTGAAAGAAATTAAGCCAAATAAAATGCCAATAGGTGTGGCTCCGCTTGAAGAAGTATCATTTGCGAATCACAGGATTGATGTAAAGGAAGGAGATCGTTTCTATATGTTTTCTGATGGCTACCCTGACCAGTTCAGTGAAGACACCAACAAAAAGTTCAAAATAAAAAACTTCAGACAACTGATTTCGCATGTGTCAGACTGGAGTATGGACAGACAAAAAGAGCATATAGAGAAAATATTTAATGAATGGAAAGGTAGTGCCATCCAGGTGGATGATGTACTGGTAATGGGTTTTGAAATTTAAAAAATATGAGATTAAAAGCTTTCAGAATAGAAAATTTCAGGTCGATTGTCGATACCGGCCTGCAAAACGTTTCCCCCGATAATATAACCTGCCTGATCGGGCAGAACGAATCAGGTAAAACTTCAATACTTGAGGGGCTGGAAGTCTTTTCATCAGGTACGATCTCTGAGGATGTACTCAGGAGCGACCTCTCACTGCCTAAAGTAACCTGTTGCTTTGAAGTTCCTGAAGCTTACCTTAAAAGTAAATTGCGCCCTGTAAATGATGACTTTGATAAGCTCGTAAAATCATTAAACACCATAACACTTATACGTTCATGGAAAGCTGACCTTGAATCCCAGCTGGATATAGGAGGGGAGTTGCTTGATTATATTGAGGAAGTGGAAAATGGCAGGAAAAAGGAATTGTACGAAACATGCGAAAAAATCAAAGCATTTTCTTCTGAACTGAGTGAGGCAGGGAAGAAAAAACAAAAACTGACTGGCGAACTGATTGATATACAGACAAAACTTGATGAACACCCGGCAAGAGCAGGAGGACTGAGGTTCTTCAGACGAAAAAAGAATCATCTGAAAGACGATGCTGATAATACCCTGGCCAAACTTAATGAGTCGCTTGATGAAACTCGCAGTGAGCTTGAAAAGGTAAATTCTTTCCTGAAAGATAACAACAGCCTTATCACTTCTTTTGAAGATCGCCAGAAGACTGTGGGTGAGCTTGACTCTGTTAATAAAAAACTTAATGATATTTCAATGAGACTGGAGGAAAGACACCAGACTATGACCTTGCTGTCAGGACCCTCCCTTGAAGAACTGTCACGTGGAGAATGGGAGAAAGTGCTGAAAGAATATAAATTGACCGTAAGCAAAAAGGAGAAACTTGAAAAAGAACTTGATCTTAAGACCTTATTCTGTGCTTTCATTTTTGACGGACTGTCGGAAGATAAGGCAGGGATTAAATTGCATAAAATAGAAGAAGAAAGAAAACTTGAATACAAACCCAGGGAACTGGGTGAGATACTGTCCGTTGAATGTCCTCATTTTGAAATGTTCGAAGACTTCGGGAGCCTGCTCCCGAACAGGATAGATATGGAAGATCTTATTGCTGATAACCAGAATGTTGAAGGCTATAAGGCAGCCAGGAACTTTCTCACCCTGGCAGATCTTGATTATTCATTTTTCCAGCAACCTTCATCAAGGATACTAAAGCAAAAAATTGAGAACCTGAACACAAAGCTCACACTTGATTTCCAGGATTTCTGGCAGCAGTATGTTGGCAGACATAATAAGATAAGAATAAATTTCGAACTCGACCATTACAGTACCAATCATGGAGAAAAAGCCGGGAAACCATACATTGAATTCTGGGTGAAGGATGAAGGTGAGAGGCTCTACCCCAAGCAACGAAGCAGGGGAGTCAGATGGTTCCTTTCCTTTTATCTTGAGCTGATGGCAGCATCACGCAGGGCCAATAAACACCTTATACTCCTGGTGGATGAGCCGGGGGTAAGCCTTCATGCACGCGCCCAGGAAGATGTGCTGAAAGTCTTCGAAGATATAAAGGATAATATCCAGGTAATATATACAACACACTCACCCCATCTTGTTGATATAAATAAATTGCACAGGGTGCTCGCAGTGCAAAGGGATGACCTGGCAAATCACAGGTCAACTACAGTTATACTGGATGCCGCAAGGCTTGGTAACGCCTCACCCGATACCCTTTCACCCCTGCAGAGTATTATGGGTAATCCCGTGGGTGACCATGAATTCTCAGCAGATAAATACAATATCATCGTAAATAATGTGGGTACATTTTATATGATGAATGCCGCCGTTAAACTAACAGGTTTTAAAGGAAGGATACACTTCATCCCTTCGACGGATTCTTCGTCCATACCACTGATGTGCAATATATTAATGGGATGGGGAATGAAGTTTGCCATCCTCCTCTTCCATAACGATAAGGAGATAGAGATTGCCAGACAACTTGAAAAGATGGTGTTTAACAATAAACCCGGGGAAAATGAAAATATAATTATTATGCCCGAGGAATTTATGAATGCCGAAGATCTTCTTTCAACCCTTGATTTTAAAAATCTCATCCTTAAAACAAGAGAGGGAATTACTGTATCCAATTCCGAGCATATCAATTTAAATGAACTTCCCAGGAATTTCCTGCTTAGTAAGTTCCTAGGCGAAGTGAATAATGGAAAAACTACCAGGTCAAGCCTGGACGAAGAATCAAAGGAAAACCTGATGCTCCTGATCAATATACTTCAGAAGTTTAAATAAGTATCAGGTTTTCGTTCCTGATCGGATTTGCTGCCTTCGGCTATTGTTTACACAGATCAGATATTATGAAAACAAGAAGGATAATTCATTTGTTTTATTAAAGTTAACATTGATGATGAAATTATGAACAGATTCCTGGCTATGGCAATTGCAGCTTTGAGTATCTTTTCGGTAGGCTGCTATTATATTAGTAATGAGATAAATGATACAAATACTGTTTACGATAAGATGTTTCAGAATAATGATGAAATAAAATATCTTGCACTGGGTGATTCCTATACAATAGGTGAAAGTGTTGAAGAAAACCTCAGGTGGCCTGTTCAGCTTGTGGACAGACTGAGGGATGACAGTGTGTTGACGGCTGATGCAAAAATAATTGCACGTACAGGCTGGACTACCGATGAATTAATGAAGGGTATTGAAGCAGCGAACCCGGAGTCTGATTATAATCTTGTTTCTCTCCTCATAGGGGTAAATAACCAGTACAGGGGACGGGATATTGATAATTTCAGGTCAGAACTTGCTGAACTGATAGAGCTTGCTGTCAGGAAGGCAGGCAATGAGAAGTCAAATATTATCGTGCTTTCAATACCTGACTGGGGTGCGATGCCCTTTGCCGCCGGCAGGGACAGACAGCAAATAGCTGCTGAAATTGATGCATATAATAAGGTGGTCATGGAGGAATGCGGCTTTGCAGGAGTGGAATTTTTTGATATCACCGATATATCCAGGAAAGCTCCACTCGATGAGTCACTTGTGGCTGCAGACGGTCTGCACCCCTCGGGTAAAATGTACGGCCTCTGGGTCAACAGGATCTATACCCATGTATACGAACTTTTGAAATGATTAAAATATGAGTGGTCGCTTACTGGCAATAGGAGATTCACACGGATGCATTTATAGCCTGGATGTACTGATAAATGACCTTATCAAATTAACAAAAAAGGATAAGCTGATCCTGCTGGGTGACTATATTGACAGGGGGCCTGACAGTAAGGCTGTCCTGGACCTGATAATGAAACTGTCTTCTGAAGCTTATGATGTGGTGCCCCTTATGGGCAATCACGAAAATATGATGATCAATGCCCCTGAAAGCCCCCTTGATAACTACAACTGGATGATGAACGGAGGTGATGAGACTCTCAGAAGTTTTGGAGTATCCTCGGTTAACGGGATTGAAAGGGAATATATGGATTTCCTATCCTCAATGCCCTATTATCATCAGACAGGGAATTTTATTTTTGTTCATGGTGGCTTCAATGACGATATTGACGATCCTTTCAGCAATACCTACAGTATGATATGGGAAAGACGCTACGCATATCACTCACCTGTTTTCAAAGATAAAATAATTGTTCACGGACACAGGCCCCATCCACTTTCTGAACTAAAGGAACAGCTAAAACATAAACCTTCGGTTATCAATATGGATACGGGTTGTGTATATGGGAAAGAATACGGACTTGGTGACCTTACAGCTATCGATCTGTATACAATGAAACTGTATTCTGTGAGCTGCCGGACTTAAAATGGCAGCTTGTCTCTCATCTCCTCCCTTACTATCTCCAGGTCAACAAAGCCATCAATGGTATCAAGCCATATCTTTCCACTATCCTCAACAAAACCAAACATCCCATATTTTATATCAAGTATGGACTCATCAACCCTGCGGAGCATTCTTATATTGTAAAGTGCCGAATATTCTTCTGCTCTGCCCTGACCGTCGCCGGAAATAATAAAATCTACCTGGGCCCATTCTTTATCTGGACTGACAGCCATAAGCACCACACTTATATTTTCATTGTTTCCCGGGTTTACATAGCCAGGATGCTCAGTATTGTCAACAAGAACAATGCCTGCTTTCCTGTCGGTGTCCACATAGATCCTTGCGGATGCAGGGTCTTTGTCCTGGTATACCTGCAAAATTATGTCACTCCTGCCAATCGTTTCATGCCTTTCTTCCGGATATTCAAATGAAATTCCTGAAATGCAGGTGTCGTCCCATTCAGTTCCCGGATAGACATTCCTTATTTCAATCTTCATAAAATAATTTAGACGAGGTTCCGGATCACATGTGGGACACATATCTTGCCTCTCTTCCAGTTCCTCTGCAAAGTCCGATTTAAATAACCTTACAAGCGAATCCCTGCACTGGATATTATTATTGGGAAAACTTATTTCAAATGACTGATTACCCATCCTGTCATCCAATTCAAGGTATTTCTCCTGGGGAAGCTCTTTCAGCCTGTAGCGGCAGCTTATTTCTGATTGGTCTCCTTCAAGGAAGATGCCTGCGTAAATGCTGAGCCTTATGACCCTGGGACGGCTGTTCAGCTTATAGAGCCTTTCCGATTTCTGGTAGCCGTTGTGAATATTTATAGCCAGGGGTAAACCTTCACCAAGACCTGTAATTATAAACTCACCTTCACCATGGCCAACCTGGCCTTCAACCCAGGCGGTGACAGAATCATCATCGAAAAGCAAATGTCCTCCGTACTTCCCGGGGCCTTCAAAAGGATCAACGGAATCCAGCTCCGAGCTGACAAGGAATTGAACAAGGCTGTCATTTATTTTCATTGTCCTGAAATGCATTTCTTCCCATGGAGAGGAATTATCTTGCTCTGGTGGTCCTGGCAGGTTTTCATTCCCTTTTATATTAACAACTCCTGAAGAAAGGGGAAACACACATAAGAAAATCAGAAGTACTCTTATTATTCCTTTAATGCTCATTACACTGAATATTAGCTTGCATTGAAACTCCTGTAAATGTAAATAAATCACTCTACAATCACGAATCTGAAGCCCTTATGAAAGAAAAATTTGGAAATCACGAAAAAAAGTGTATATTATGTACATATGTTGATATTTAGTTCAGTTAAGGATGTTCGACTATTGGAAATGTGATAGTTAATGGTCACATCTCACTAACTGCTAACAGATAAAAATTAATTAAATATGGAGGAAGACAAAATGAATTTTAAAATGCACAGGGTGATCAGCTTACTGATCCCATTATTAATATTGATAATGGTAATCGGTTCATGTTCAAGCAGGCAGTCAGAGAAAGAAGCTCAGAAATTGCTTGATAAACAGAAATCTGCAATAGAAAAAGGTGACAGGCTTATCGATGAAACATTTAATGAGATACAGGTCCTGAAGGATTCTCTTGAATCCGAGCAGGAAAGATTGGAGGCGAGCAGGTCTGCAGTTGAAGAGGACATAAAAGAATTGGAATCGGGGCAGGAGGAATTTGCCGAAACACTTAAAGATGAGAAGGAGGCGGAACTTGCAAGGCAAAAAGCCGACCTGCAGGCCAGGCTGAGTGAAATCGAAGACAGCATTGATCTGGTACTGCAAAAAAGTAAAGACATAAGACAGCAACAGGACACTCTTGAGATTAAGGAGCAGCAGCTTGCGGAGCAGAAGTCAGAGTCAAAGGAAAAACTTGTCACCGGGATAGATAATATAGATTCACGTCTGGATGAGATAGAAGAACAGCGCCTGGTCAAATTGAAAGAGATAGAGCTTAATGAACAAAAAATAAAGCTGGCAGAAAAAAAGATCGAATTGCTGGAGGATGAAAAAAATATTTATCTGAGGGAAAAGAATGAGGTATTGAAGAAAAATGGCGATGAAGCAGAACTGGAGAAGTATGACCTCAAAATAAGTGAGATAAATGGCTATCTTAATGAGGAACAGAATAAAATTAAAAGTGCCGAAAGTAATATAAACACATTGACAGCCTGGATAAGTGATGCCGATGCCCTGCAGGAAAAACTGAGAGATATGATGGACTCAGAGTATGACAGGGACAAAACTATTGCCGAATTTAGCAGGGAGGAGATAAACAGGCTTGAAAAAGAGCGCCAGGCACTGGATCAGGATCTTGAAAATCTTAACATACTAAAGAGTAAATTGTCAGAAAAAAAAGCTAACTTGAACAACAGGATTGTAGCCCTGGAAGAAGAAACAGAGCTTGTTAAAAGCAAGGAGTTGTCTGAAATCTTGGATGAGATATCCGGCCTGGAAGCCCAGGAGGCTCAGCTTGCTGAACGTGAAAAAGAAATGTTGGAGAAGAGGGAGGCTCCCGAAAAGATTGAAGGAATAAGCCGGCTGGATACAGAATCCGGTGTCCTTGAATCGATTGAGGAAACTATTGAACTGAGGAGGAAGCAGATAGATATCCTGAGATCAGAAATTGCTGAAGATGAGGCACAGCTCTCAAAACAGGCGGCTGATATTGAAGCCCGGAGGGCCAGAAATGTCAGGAATGCGACGAAAACTGTTTTAATAATCGGAGTAATTGGTGTAATTTTAATAGGTCTTTTTTATACGCTGGGGCGTAGAAAAAGAAAAAAAACAAATAATTAGGTTAATTTAAAACAATAAGATATGGCAGATAAAGATTCAAAAAGAGAAAAAATGACTGATAAAGTTAAAAATGAAGCTGAAAAAATAAAGGAAACAGCAGAAGACAGGGTAGATGAAATAAAAGATAAGGCTGAGGGCGTAAAAGAAGAATTTAAAGAATCAGCGGAAGATGTTAAGGAAAACCTGAGACAGGCCGGAGAGTCAGTCTCCGAATCAGGCTTCTGGGAAGAAGCTGGTGAGAATATTTCTGAAGGAGCAAAGATTGTAGGTGAGGAAGCCCGGAAAGCGGGTGAGAAAATCTCAGCCTATTCCGAGAAGCTTTTCGGCAGGATAAAGGATAAATCATCCGAAGCTTTCAAATCAGGACTTGACCTCACACGTGAAGGAGTTAATAAAGCCCAGGCAGCAGCCGATGAGCTCAGGGATAATATAGAAGTGGGCAGGCTGAACAGGCAGAAAAAGGATGTAGCTTCCCAGCTCGGAATGAAATTCTACCTTGAAGTGAAAAACAATGATAATAAAGTTCCTGACAATGTCCTCAGAAAAAGAGTGTTCATGTCGCTACTGAAAGAACTTGAAGATATTGATAAACAAATCCTGGATCTTAAAGATGAATAAAATAAAGCTTAAACATGTTATTGATACAACAATAATAATCTGGGTTCTGATCTGGCTATATTACCTTATTTTTAACTGGGATATCTTCATTATTAAACTGGATACAAACCTTGGATTTGCAGTTGTTGGCGGTTATCCTTTTATCTTCTTCTTCCTGGTCGGACTTTTATTTCTTGTCCTGCTCAGGTATTTTGACACCACTTTTGCACTCAGGAGGCTGGGAAATTATAAAGACCTCAAAAACCAGATTGCCCTGCTCGAAAAAGACATTGAGGTCCTGAAGCTTAAAGAAACGGTCTATAAAATGCAGTCGGAGGAGCTGAGCAGGAATGATGACAACCTCAAAGCACTACATCATAAACTCGATGAAATAAGCTCGGAAATCGAACGCGAAAAACCGGGGGACGAAGAACCCGGGAAGGATAAAATTAAAAAGGATAAGGACAATTCATAAGGAATGAAAACCCGTACCCAGAAAGTAAGGCTCGGCCTCTTTATTTTTTTAAGCGGCGCAATACTGATCGTACTGGTCCTGTTTTTTGCGGCAAATAAACTGTTCGAAAAATCCGATGTCTACTATGTGGCTTACCATGATGTTTCTGTAAGCGGACTGGAAGTGGGAAGCCCGGTAAATTATCTGGGAATAAAGATCGGTACAATATCAAATATCTTTATTGACCCCAGGGATATCAGGTCAATTATTGTGGAACTGTCACTGCAGCCTGGCACTCCAATTAAAAAGGATGCCTATGCAGACATTGTATCGCTTGGCATAACAGGATTGAGGACAATCGAAATAAGAGGGGGAAGTAACGAGGCGGCCTTCCTTAAACGGGGAGAGTTCCTGCAATCAGGGAGTTCAGCATCCCAGGAAATAACAGGGAAGGCAAACATCATCGCTGAAAAAGCAGAAAGAGTGATAAATAATCTTCAGTTATTTACCGAACCTGAAAATATGGACAAATTCTCTGATGCCGCTGAGAATATTAATATCCTTGCCCGGCAGCTGAATGTAACCATTCAAATGATTGATACACTGATAGAGGAAAACAGGAATGAGGTGAGAGAGGCAGTATCGACAGTAAATCTGGTGGCCTCAAGACTTGACACTTCTGCGCTCATTCTTAACGAAACAATTGCAGGGATTAACAATATAGTCAGGAGCGACAGTGTAAAACAAATACTCGGCAATGCCTATGATCTCTCGCAACACCTCAGGGAAACGAACCTGGAAGTGTTTATTTCCGACCTTGCCGAAGTTACTGACCAGACACGAAAGCTGCTTTACAGGATCGACAGGGAAGTAGATATAAATAGCCAGGAACTGACCGAAAGTGTGAGGCTGCTGAGAATTACCCTTTCCAATCTTGAGGAAACATCTAACAGGATAAATTCTGATCCTTCAGTATTGCTGAGAGGCCTGGGCAACAAGGATATCCCCGACAGGAGACTGAAGAAATAACTCTGCACAGATAATAGAAAATGATATTCAATACGGGATGAAAACAACTATATTCACATTTGCCGCCTTCTTCCTTGTGTTAACATCATGTATCTCTGAAAGGAACGTGTCAAGGAAATACTACACCCTGGAAATCCCTGAAGAAAAATTCATTGTGGAAGCAGATACTATCCCTCCAGTACCGGGTAAATGTGAAATAGGACAGGTAAACATTAACCCGGTTTACGATAAAAGCCAGATAGTAAACCGTAACGATTCCCATGAAATAACTTACTATATGTATCATCAATGGGCTGTAAGGCCTGATGAAGCAATACGGGAGTTGTTGAGAAGCTACCTGAAAAATAAAAAACTCTTTGAGGATATTTCTCCAAGATATAGCCGCTCAATACCCGATTACAGGATGGAAACCCTGGTTGATAAACTCGAAATTATTGAGAATAATAAATCATTTTCAGCTCATGTCCGGATCGAATTTATGTTGCTTCTGAGTAAAAACGACAGCATCCTCCTGACTCATCAGGCTGATGTAATTGAGAAACTGGATACTAAAGACCTTAATCTTTTTGCCGGGGAAGTGAGCAATATAATCTACAGGGAGCTGGAGGCTTTTGCCGGGCTTATAAGGGGGATAGACTGAATATTTTAATTATTAGCTATCGTGGCGGAAAAAGAAAAAAACAATATTTCCTTCATCCTTGAAAACAGTGTCCTGAAATTGTATGGTAAGTTAACAATCAGGGAACTGGATAAATCGCTCTATGATATTGAGAAAGAACTCGGAGAATGTAAGGATAAAAACCTTGTGATTGATCTGGAAAATCTGACCTTTACTGACAGTGCAGGTGTGACAGCTCTTTATTATCTGAATGACAAACTTACTGCAAAAGGAGTAACTGTTGAAATAAGAGGTGGCACACAGGATATTAATCGCAAACTGGAATTATTCGGTACAGAAACTGAAAAGAAGGAGAAAGAATCAGGTAAAACAGGCCTCTTTGAAAAACTGGGCACAGCAGTGGCATATGTGTTCAATGAATTTATTGCGGGCTTCTTCCAGCTGGCTGCGGATATTACCTATTGGTCGGTCACCGACCTTTTCCGCAGGCATACATCCAGGAAGGGTGAATTCGTAAACCAGGCTGTATTAATAGGAGTAAATGCTGTCCTTATAGTGGGAGCAATGACTTTTATAATAGGACTGGTGCTGGCCCTGCAATCGGCAGCTCAGCTGCGCTCCTTCGGGGCTAATATATATATAGTGGACCTGACAGTCATAGCTATGATGAGTGAGATGGGGCCACTGATTACCGCTATTATGGTTGCCGGCCGGAGCGGATCGTCTGTTGCTGCAGAAATAGCTACAATGAAAGTTACAAGCGAGACAGATGCTCTCAGAACCATGGGGCTGAACCCCGTACGCTTCGTCATTGTTCCAAAAATGCACGGCGCACTTCTTACTTTACCCTTTCTTACCATTATCGCTGATGTGTGCGGTATAGGTGGTGGAATGGTTATAGCAGTAACATCTCTCGATATTTCACCCCTGGTCTTTATTCACAGGATGCAGGAAGCCTTCCTGATGAGGGATGTACTTTTTGGTGTGATAAAAAGCCTTGTCTTTGCATATATTATTGTTATCACCGGAAGTTACTTCGGCTTCAGGGTAAAACAGGGTGCCGACCTGGTTGGTAAAGTAACCACTCAGGCTGTCGTTGTTTCAATATCACTGGTTATAATAGCTGACAGTATAATGGGACTTATTTTTTACTAGAACCTGGCAAACGAAATGAAAACCGAGAGTGTAATAAAAGTTGAAAAGCTGACAGCAATACTTGATGATAAAACTATTCTTTCAGATGTTAGCTTTGAAGCCTTCAGTGGTGATGTTACTGTTATACTTGGCAGCAGCGGGTCAGGGAAAACAGTATTGCTTAAACACCTCCTGGGATTATACCCCAGTGAGGGAGATGTGGTTTCAGTTATGGGACTGAATCCCTCGCAACTGGATGAGGGGGAACAGAAACACTTTTATACAAGACTCGGCGTATTCTATCAGAACGGCGCCTTACTGAACTCACTTACAGTAGGCGAAAATGTGGGACTTCCCCTGCACCAGCATACCGACCTTCCCTCTGACCTTATTGAGAGACTTGTAAAATTGAAATTAAGACTTGTTAACCTGCAGGGATCATATAACATGTTCCCGTCAAGCCTGAGCGGCGGTATGCTGAAAAGGGCAGCCCTGGCCAGGGCAATTATTATGGATCCCCCTCTTCTGTTTTGCGATGAACCGGGTTCCGGGCTCGATCCTGTATCTCTTGCCTCACTCGATAATCTTATACTTAACCTTCAAAAACTGCTTGGCATGACAGTCATAATGATAACCCACGAGGTGTCGAGTATATTCAGGGTAGCCGACAGGATAATTTTTATTGACAGGGGAAAAGTAATTTTTGAAGGTGCTCTGCCGGAAGCATTAAAATCTCAAAATAAATCCCTCATGGAGTTCTTCCGTAAGGGGAGGGGTGATTAGAATTAACAGTCCGCCCTGTCCTGCTAATGCGACAAAATGACATTTTTATGAAAAAATGTCTGTATTGAAATTAAGATCTTACCATTTTGTTTTAGTATTATAAAACACTGTAAGACAATATAATGTATTCAGTTTACAAGGACCTGTACCCGGTCGTGGTATGTGATTTGCTGTTTTTTAAGTGATAAAAATATGTCTAACAAAAAATGAAGGAGGGTTAAGCTATGACACTTACAAAGTATGAAAACAAACCATTTCCGTCATTTCCTTCATTCCTGGACAGATTTTTTGAGGGAAATTTGATGGACTGGAATTTGTCGAATTTCGCGGAAATCGATTCAACCCTGCCGGCTGTCAACGTCAGGGAAACGGATGATGAAATAATAATTGACCTGGCAGCACCGGGATTGAAGAAGAGTGATTTTAATGTGAATTATGACAACGGAAGGTTGACAATCTCTTCCGAGAGAAAGGATGAAAAAACTGAAAGAGAAGGTGAAAAAATTACTCGCCGTGAATTTAGCTATCAGTCATTCCAGCGTTCATTCAATGTTCCTGAGAACATGGTGAATGTTGATAAGATAAATGCTAAATATAACGACGGCATTCTTCATCTTACCTTACCTAAGCGTGAAGAGATGAAACCAAAACCTTCAAAAGAAATCAAAATCTCATAAACTTTGCCCCCTTATGCAGGGGGACGGGGATGTTTCCAGGCTGGCGCGGTTCTCAGGAACCGTTCCAGCCTCTGGAGCGAGTCTGGCTCATCCAGGCTGGTGCGGTTCTGACTCACCAGGCTGGCGAGGTTCTCCGGAACCGTTCCGAGCGACTCCGTCGAGCTCACAGGACTCAGATCCATAGCAACATCCCCTTTAATAATAGAAAGGAGGCAGGGATGAGGATGAAGATAAACATAAGATTATCACTTTTACTGTTACTGGTGCATATTACCACTCTTCTTCCGGCCCAGTATTTTGGAAGGAATAAGCCGGGGTATAGAGAATTTGACTATAAGGTTGTTCAGACCCCTCATTTTGAACTGTATCATTACCTTGAGGATGACAGCCTCCTTAACAATTACCTTTCATGGGCTGAAGAGTGGTACAATATGCACCAGGTAATATTCAGGGATACCTTTGAAAAGAGAAATCCTCTCATTCTTTATAATACACATGCCGACTTCCAGCAAACAAATGCCGTTTCAAGCTTGATAGGAACAGGTACCGGAGGTGTAACCGAGGGATTGAAAAACAGGGTAGTAATGCCCTTTTCAAGTACACTCTCTCAAACCGACCATGTACTCGGGCACGAGCTCGTACATGCCTTCCAGTTCAATAAACTGCTGATAGCTGATACAAGTAAGAATTATTCAGTTAATAACCTTCCCCTGTGGATGATCGAAGGGATGGCCGAGTACCTTTCAATAGGAAGCGTCGACCCGAATACAGCGATGTGGATGAGGGATGCTGTGATAAATGATGACTTCCCCACCCTGGAACAACTGACAAGGGATCCGAAATATTTTCCTTACAGGTTTGGCCATGCCTTCTGGGCTATGGTGGGCAAGACCTGGGGCGATACAATAATAATGCCCCTCTTTGAAAAAACCGCCGGGTACCGGTATGAGAAAGCCATAGATACCATCCTCGGAGTAAGCAGCAGTACACTGTCATCACTATGGGAAAGCGCTACACGGACTCATTTTGACAGCTACCTGAAAAAAACGGACAGGCTTCCTGTAGGAAAAAAGATTATATCAAAAAGCAATGCAGGCAGAATAAATGTTTCACCGGCTATAAGCCCGGGCGGGGAATATATTGCATTCTTCTCGGACAGGGATATTTTTACCTTTGATGTATATCTCGCTGATGCAGAATCAGGCAAGATAATAAAGAAACTGGCTGGTATAGTAAAGAATAATGATTTTGATGACTTTAACTTTATTGAGTC
>JAVVEL010000021.1:0-50447 GCA_032260385.1 Bacteroidales bacterium
CCTTTGAAGAGCTGGTTACTTGTGCAGTTCGGTGAAGCATGATCTATGCTCACAAAATTATCTACATGCTGCCATCTGTCGGCGAGGTACAGACCAAGCGCATCGCTTGAGGCTCCCTCACCATTGAGCCTGTGGTAAGTACTGTTGCGTATAAGTCCGCCATGGAGGGTAATATTGTTTGATACGGCATAGCTGTTCTTTTCCTGGTGTATGAAGGTATGTGTAAGCTTGGCCGCATTATTGTGTTCATTCTGTACCCTGAGAATATCGAAATGTGCATTTTCCCCGACATAGACTTCGGTAACTGCATTTGTCAGGAATTTCTGCGGTGACAGTGCATGGTCGCACACAATAATTGGCAGCTTCGCATTATCTTCAACTACTATAAGGTTACGATGCTGCACGAACATGTCCTGGTCAGAATGTACCAGGTTAATTATCTGCACCGGTTTTGTCAGGCTTACTCCTTTTTCAATATGAAGAAATATTCCGTCAGAGGCAAGTGCAGTATTTAGTGGTATAAGCCCGTCTTTACCGTTCAGGGCATACCTGGCATAATGCCTTGCTACCAGGTCAGGATATTTTTCTGCAGCTTCAGCCAGGCTGCCCACCCATATACCCTCAGGAAGGGCTGCAAGTGAGCCGTTATGCCTCGGAGGAATGCCGTTCAGCAGTACCAGGTCATAACTGTCAAGGTCAGCAACCTCGCATTTAAAATTTTCAGCTGCCCTGAAGTCTTCTTCCACCGCAACAAAGTAGGATTTATAATCTGCATTGAACCATGGATCCAGATTCGTATACCTGTACGACTCATTTTTACGGTCAGGTAGTCCCAGTTCAATAAACTGGTTCATGGCATCCCGGCGGAAACTGTTTATCATCCCGGCAGAATTATTTTCAATCCTGCTTTTGTTATCAGAATACAGTTTTGAGAACCTTTGTATTGTCTCCGTTTTCTTATCCATGATTCATCGTATCAATACCCTTCTTAATCCAGTCGTATCCCTGTTTCTCAAGCTCAACAGCAAGGTCCTTGCTTCCTGTTTTCACTATCTTGCCATCATACAGCACATGTACAACGTCAGGTATTATATAATCGAGCAAGCGCTGGTAGTGAGTAATCACTATTGCAGCATTTTCTGGAGTCTTCAGTTCATTAACCCCGTTGGCCACTATTTTTAACGCGTCGATATCAAGACCCGAGTCTGTTTCGTCCAGTATAGCCAGTCTTGGTTCTAGCATGGCCATCTGGAATATTTCGTTTCTTTTTTTCTCACCTCCTGAAAAGCCCTCATTCACTGATCTGTTTGTGAGGCCTGACTCAATTTTAACAAGTTCTTTCTTTTCCCTCATCAATTTAAGGAAATCTGATGAAGACAAAGGTTCTTCACCCCTGTATTTCCTGTGTTCATTTATGGCGGTCTTCATAAAGTTAACCATGCTTACACCCGGTATTTCAATGGGGTACTGAAAACCCAGGAATATGCCCTCCTTTGCCCTGTCTTCAGCCTCCATCTCCAGCAGGTTCTTCCCCATGTATGTAATTCTGCCTGCGGTAATCTCTCCAAAGTCTTTACCTGCAAGCACTGAAGCAAGGGTGCTCTTGCCCGAACCATTTGGCCCCATAATGGCATGTATCTCGCCCTTTTTAACACTCAGTGTTATTCCTTTCAGTATTTCCTTCCCCTCTATTTCAACCTTAAGGTTCTCTATTTGTAACATGTTATTTCTTGTTGAATCTTTGAATCGTTAAATCGTTTAATCGGTTTAAATAAAGGTTCATAACTCCCTTAGCCTACCGAGCCTTCAAGGCTAATCTGCAGGAGCTTCTGTGCTTCCACGGCAAACTCCATGGGTAGTTTATTAAGAACTTCCTTTGCATAACCGTTCACTATCAGTCCTATTGCATCTTCTGTGCCTATTCCCCTCTGGTTGCAATAAAATATCTGGTCCTCCCCTATCTTTGAAGTTGTGGCTTCATGCTCCACTATACCTGTCTGGTTATCGACCTCAACATAGGGAAAGGTATGAGCTCCGCATTCATCACCCAGAAGGAGAGAATCGCATTGTGAAAAGTTACGTGCCTTGGATGCATTTTTCAATACTTTCACCAGGCCCCTGTAACTGTTCTGGCTTTTACCTGCAGATATACCTTTTGATACAATAATACTCCTTGTGTTCTTACCCATGTGTATCATTTTTGTCCCGGTATCGGCTTGCTGGTGGTTGTTTGTAACGGCAACGGAATAAAATTCACCGCTCGAGTTATCCCCCTTCAATATGCATGAAGGATATTTCCATGTTATTGCCGATCCTGTTTCCACCTGGGTCCAGGAGATTTTAGAATTTTCCCCCCTGCATATCCCTCGCTTGGTAACAAAATTATATATTCCTCCCTTACCGTTCTTATCACCCGGGTACCAGTTCTGCACCGTTGAATATTTTACTTCAGCATTCTTTTCCGCAATAATTTCAACGATTGCTGCATGCAACTGGTTTTCATCTCTCATGGGAGCCGTACATCCTTCAAGGTAGCTCACATAACTGTCGTCTTCAGCCACAATCAGGGTACGCTCAAATTGCCCCGTATTGGCTGCATTTATCCTGAAATAGGTTGACAGTTCCATGGGGCATCTTACTCCTTTTGGTATATAGCAGAATGAGCCGTCACTGAATACCGCGCTGTTAAGTGCGGCAAAATAATTATCGGTATATGGCACCACCGTACCCATATATTTCTTCACCAGGTCGGGGTGTTCACGTACCGCCTCACTGAATGAACAGAATATTATTCCAAGTTCTGCCAGGGTCTCTTTGAAAGTAGTTTTTACGGACACGCTGTCCATTACTGCATCCACCGCTACACCTGTCAGCCTCTTCTGTTCTTCCAGGGATATTCCAAGTTTATTGAAGGTTTCCAGGAGTTCGGGATCAACCTCATCCAGGGTGCTCAGGCCTGCCTTTTGTTTGGGAGCGGCATAATAAACAATATCCTGGTAATTTATTTCGGGAATCTTCAGGTGTGCCCATTGAGGCATCTTCTTTTCCTGCCAGGCCTTAAATGCCTTAAGCCTGAATTCAAGCATCCATCCAGGTTCCTGCTTTTTTGCCGAAATAAGCTTAACAACATCTTCATTTAGCCCTTTCGGGATGGTTTCCATATCTATATCGGTATAAAAACCATACTTGTAATCGCCGGAAGTTACTTCATTCAGTATTTTATCCTGTTCCTTTTCCATCTGCACAATCCGTATTACATATAAGCATCCTTAATGCTAACACATAGCATCCGGTTATTGTTTCATTAATTATATTGAATCCAAATAAATAACACGCAAAAATACAAAATTTTAAGCAGCTCTTGAATTATGTATGTTTGTTTCGCAATTTATCTTCCGAAGCCTCTGGCAAAGGCTGGCCATACAGTTCCCCAGCCTTTGTCGGAGGCCAGTATTGACAGGGCGGGTAATGACCATTATTGTACAGAGGCTAAACTTGTAACTCTAAGCCTCAATTCAAAACTCTCTTTGTGCCATATAAAAAAAGATAGGAGACAGCAGAAAAATTTTCATTTTATTGACTTGCATTCCTCTATTTCTTAAATTGAAGATCGTAAAATCCCTTATGATTTACTGGAACGTGCTTCTCAGTTTACACAACAGCATCGGATGAATATAATTGACATAAATTCAATAAGTTTTATCCGCCGGGACATAATCGCCTCAGTACCGGCGAAAATTTGCACCAGGCATCAGCTTTAGTTAACAAACCTCCTTAATAGTATTAATATTATGAAACGAAAGATTAAGATCCTCCCTCTTCTAGTCTTTGGTCTCTTATGTTCCACGCTGGCCATCGCCCAGCATACCATTCCTGCCACAGGCGGAAATGCATCCGGGAGCGGGCTACAAGATGGAGCTGTTATCGGTACAACTCCTACAGGTAGTCCGTTATGGATATGCAATTATGAAAATGGCAACATTCATTTTGGAACCAATAACGCAAGACGGATGGACATTGGAGCTGATGGCAGAATAACAATGAATGGTCTCCTGAGTATCAATCAAGGAGTAAGCGAGGGCGGAGCGCTATTTGTTAATGATTCCGAGGCTCTGTGGTGGAACGGGACGTATTTCAGCTGGGGGTATGGTGCTACCTGGAATTATTTTGCAGACAGGGTATCAATAGGGAGGGCAGTAGATCCCACCTCCTCCTATATGTTATACGTACAGGGGAATGCTTATTCAACAGGATCCTGGAATACATCTGATGCACGGTTAAAAAAGAATATCTCTGAAATCGATAACCCCCTGGGTAAATTAATGAAAACACGTGGAACTATATTCGAATTCCGCACAGATGAATATGAAGATTATAATTTTGCAGAAGGGACCCAGTTTGGATTTATAGCTCAGGAACTGGAGCATATTTTTCCGGAGTTGGTCAATACAGACAATAAAGGTTATAAATCAGTAAATTATAATGGAATGACACCCATCCTGGTTGAAGCTATAAAAGAGCAACAAAGGCAGATCGAAAGCCAGCAGAAGGAAATTGATGAACTGAAAGCTCTTGTTAATAACCTTATAGCTAACCAGTAATTGCATATGGACAAGCAGCAAGGAAAATCAATGGTGGGAGTTACCAACTTTTATACTTAGACTTAAAAAAGGTCTTTTTAAAATGAATAACTGGTAAACTGTCACATTTCCAATAATGGAGGCGAAAGAATAAAATGAGCTCAGGCTCTTCTTAAGCCTCATCGATGTCAGCTTCGCGAATGTGCCCTTAGTTGGTGCCCTCCCCTAAGAAACTAGACTAAAAGTACTAAAATAAATTGTACTTTTATCTTTTATCTTTAAGCCATGAAGATACTCGGAAATATCATCTGGCTCCTTTTCGGAGGAATAATAATAGCTGTGGAGTACTTTATCTCCAGCATAGCTCTTATGATCACTATCATTGGAATCCCTTTTGCAATAGCGACTCTCAAACTGGGGGTCTTTGCCCTCTGGCCCTTCGGAAGGACAATAAGGACTGACATCAGGGCATCCGGTTGCCTCTATATCCTGGGAAACATATTATGGCTGCTGCTGGGTGGCCTCGTAATCGCCATATCCCATGCACTGTTCGGCCTCTTATTATGTATTACCATTATTGGGATTCCATTTGGCATGCAGCATTTTAAACTGGCAGCTATAGCGCTTTCGCCTTTTGGAAGGGATATAATAAAGGGTTGAGGGGTTGAGATGTTGAGGGGTTGAGAGGTTTAGTGGTTGAGAGGTTTTCATAAATGATACATATCAGGCCAGCGACAATATCATATGGCCGGATAATGCTGATTTTTTTCATTAACTTGCATTAAGTAGTAACAATTAAAATGTTCAGATAAATGAAAACAATAATACCCTTCATAGCCTTGTTGCTGGCAAGTACGACAATCTGTTCACAGGAATACGTGAACATTGACTCGAAAATAACCGATGTTATCGTCTTCCCCGACAGGGCCCAACTCCACAGGGAAGCATTCTTCAATACAGGGCAGGGCAAATCGCTTCTGAGAATTACCGGCCTGTCGCCCTATGCCGACCCCTCCAGCATGCAGGTAAGAGGAGAAGGGAATTTCACTATTGTTTCCGTGAATACCAGGAGGAACTATCTTGAACCAACGGAAGAAACAGAGGAAGTAAAAAAATTACGTACAAGGATAGAGGAGATGAAGATCAGTATCGAGGACGAGAATACTGAAATTGGCATACTGAGAGAAAAGGAAGGCTTCCTCTCCGCAAACAGGGTGGTGACAGGTAAAAATGAGAATATCAGTGCCGAGGAATTTAAGAATATCAGTGACCTGTATACCTCATCTATTGAATCGGTACGAAAAGGCATCCTGACAAAGAACAGGCTCATCAAAAAATATGAAGAAGAGCGACAAAAGCTTGAAAGCCAGTTAAACCTGTCACTCCAAAAGTCACAGATGCCCAGTTCCGAAGTGATAATATCTGTTTCAACCTTATCCCCCGCCAGGGGCAAAATAATTTTAAATTACCTTGTCGCTAATGCAGGATGGTATCCTTCCTATGATATCAGGGTTAATGACATAGATGAGGATATCAGATTGTATTATAAGGCTAACATGCACCAGAATACAGGCAAAGAATGGGATAATGTATTGCTCAGCTTCTCCAGTGCCAATCCGTCCATGTCAGGCAGACTGCCGGACCTTTTTCCCTGGTATCTGAATTTTTTTGCGCCACCAACTGTTAACTTTAAGTCAGCAAGAGCAATAGCCCGGTCACAAACGATGGATATTGCGGAAGATGCGGAGATCCGGATGTACGACTTTGAAGTATCTGAGGAAGAGGAAGCAGGCGCACCACCGGTTAATATCAACAGGACTAACACCAGTTTTTCCTTCGAAGTGGATATACCACAAAAGATCATTCCCGACGGAAAGATCAACACAATTGAATTACAACAATTAAGCACCAAAGCAAGCTATAAATACGTTGCCGTGCCGAAATTAAGGGAGGAGGCCTTCCTTACTGCAGATATCCCGGAATGGGAATCAATGAACCTAATGAACGGTGAAGCCAATATCTATTTTGGCAATACCTTTACCGGCACCACAATTCTGAACACAGGTCAGATTTCTGACACTCTTAATGTTTCGCTGGGAACGGATAATAATATTACTGTTAAAAGGGAAAGGAGAAAGGACTATACAATTGTTAGGACCATTGGAAGCAACAGGATTGATAGCCGGTCATTTGAAATAAGTATCAGGAACAACAAGTATTCTGACATACACATTCTTGTTTACGACCAGTTGCCTGTTTCGCAGAACAAAGACATAGAAGTAGAGGCAACAGAACTGTCAGGAGGAAAACTTAACAACATCACGGGAGAAGTGGTATGGGACACGATGGTCCCCGCCGGTGCTTCAAAGGCATTCATCTTAACATACACTGTCAAATACCCAAAGAATCAGAAAGTGATACTGGAGTAAGTTAAATAAGCCTGTTCGTCTTTCATCTATCCCCTGTCCAGCCCTGTGCCTTCATTTCAGCCAGGCTACCATCCTGGAGCACCAGGCTGTTCCCTTCACTGAGGGGAACGAGATGACCGATAATGCTCAACCTTTCGATCTTTGCGATCTTTTCGTGCTCACTAACCGGGGCTGTAAATACATATTCAAAATCATCTCCTCCGTTAAGGGCGGCAATAAGAGGTTCAAAGCCAAGTTCCCTGCCTGCAGCCGAGGCATCGCGGTCAACAGGCAGCCGGTCGTGGTAAATCCTGGACCCCATACCGGTTTCCCTGCTTATGTGAATAATTTCCGACGCCAGTCCATCCCTGACAGTTCTTATCACACCGGTAGCTATCCCTGCTTTTCTTATTTCTTCCAGTACATCTGATTTTAATTCAGGCTTCAACTGACGACCGATAACATATTCAAAGCCCTCCAGCTTTGGCTGCGCTCCCCCGGTATCTTCGAAAACCTTCCTTTCACGCTCAAGCAACTGCAGACCCAGGAAGGCAGCACCAAGATCACCGGTGACGCATAGAAGATCTGTCTCCCCGGGTTTTATTTGCCTGAAACCCTCAATCCTTTTGCCTGTTGAGGCAATACTTATGGCCAGTCCTGTTAGTGAGCTGCTTATATCCAGTGAAGAGATTTTCAAACCATATCTTTTACATGCAAGCGACATGCCTTCAATAAGATTTTCGATATCTTCACTCTTAAAACGGGCACTCACACCTATGTTGACGATAATACTAAGAGGCAGAACATTTCTGCAGTAAAGATCGGCTATTGAATTTATTACTGACTTATAGGCCAGGTGCTGCAGGGGGAAATAAACAAGATTGAAATGTATGCCCTCCAGATATAATATCCCTGAAACAGTATCGCCTGATCCCGCATCATCAAATACTTCCGGGTGTCTATTAATTAATTCATCTATCAGGATATACTTTCCTACACCCTCTTCCTTTGGTTGTTCTTTATCCGGCATGCCTGTAAAGTTTTATGCAAAGGTAAATAAAATGCGACCAACGACGAACGACGAATGACGAACGAGGGTGAATGATTACCTGATTGCCGATTTAAGGATGCCGCGCTGTGATTTTTCTATGAATCCGATTATATAGTTTAATTCCGTGGTGGATTCAAAATTATCTTTAAGGTATTGAACTGCCTGGCTTACGTTTCTTCCACTGAAATATATTATTTTATATATTGCTTCAATCTGATCAATGCTTTCCTGGCTGAAACCTCTTCTTCTGAGTCCTATTTTGTTTATCCCGGCAAAACCAACGGGATCACTGTTGATCAGGGCATAGGGAGGTATATCCTTTTTGAACATGGCTCCGCCGCTTATCATGGCATGAGCTCCCACATGCGTAAACTGGTGAGCTGCCGATCCTCCTCCCATAATTGCAAAATCATCTATATGTACTTCGCCCGCCAGGAGAACATTGTTCACCAGTATACAGTTATTGCCTAATATACAATCATGGGCAACATGGGAGTTGGCCATCATAAGGCAGTTATCCCCCATAATGGTTTTACCGAGGGAGGCTGTACCCCTGTTTATGGTGGCGCCTTCCCTGAAGGTGCAGTTATCACCAATTTCAACACTTGTCTGCTCACCTGCATACTTCATGTCCTGCGGTATGGCTGATATTACCGCACCCGGAAAAACACTGCAGTTTTTTCCCATTCGTGCACCATCAAGAATTGTTGCATTGGGGCCTATCCAACTGCCATCACCAATTATTACATCACCGGCAATGTAAGCAAAGGGTTCAACAGTAACATCCTTTCCGAGCCTGGCATCCGGATGAATAAAAGCCTGGTCTGAAATCATTACTCTTTATTTTTAACTACCTGGGCAACCATCTCTCCTTCCACAACCAGCTTGTTTCCGACATATATATGCCCGTACATCGATACAATACCCCGCCTTGGGGGTTCAGACATATTAAGTTTAATTATCAATGTATCTCCAGGTACAACTTTTTGTTTAAATTTTACCTTATCAATTTTAAGAAAATATGTTGACCAATTTTCAGGGTCTTCCACATCCGCCAGAACAAGCATTCCACCCACCTGGGCCATTGATTCAACAAGTAATACTCCCGGCATTACCGGCTCATCAGGGAAATGCCCCTGGAAGAAATGTTCATTAAAGGTAATGTTTTTAACTCCAACAATCGTGTTTTCATCCATATTAATAACCTTGTCAACAAGGAGGAAGGGATAACGGTGAGGAAGCCTTCTCTTTATTTCGTCAATCCCGAAGACAGGTTCAATATCAGGATCATAAACGGGAATGTCTTTTTTGGAAGCAGCCTTTTTTATTTCCTGCCTCACCAGTCTCGCCAGGTTTGTATTGGCCAGGTGCCCGGGCCTGGTGGCAACAATTTTACCCTTGATGTGCTGCCCTACGAGTGCCATGTCTCCAAGCAGATCAAGCAGTTTATGACGTGCCGGCTCATTGGGATAGCGAAGCGCCGTATTATTTAAGATCCCTTCCTTGTGAGCAGTTATGTTGGGCTTGTTAAACATTCTGGCGATACGGTCGATCTCAGACTGTGGCACTTCTCTTTCAAGGATCACTATGGCATTATCAAGATCTCCTCCCTTTATCCTGCCTGCCTTGAAAAGAGGCTCAAGTTCATGGAAGAAGACAAAGGTCCTGCTCCTGGCTATCTCTTCGGCAAAATCATCCTTCCTGTCGAGCACGGCATACTGGTTGCCAAGAATTTTTGAATTATAGTCTATCAAAACATTAATACTCAGATGATCATCGGGATATATTATAAGGTCAACACCATGTTCTTCATCGGAGTAAACAATTTTTTCCTTTACCTCGAAGTATTTTCTGAGTGATTTTTGTTCTACTATACCTGCTTCTACTATTGCCTCGGTAAACTTCATTGCGCTTCCACCCATTATCGGTGCTTCGGGTCCGTCTATCTCCACCATGACATTATCGAGGTTCATACCGTAGAAAGACGCGAGCACATGCTCTATTGTTGCCACTGATGCTCCGTTCTCCTGAAGGGTTGTACCCCTTGTGGTGTCTGTTACATTTTCTACCACCGCCCTGATAACAGGTTTGTCCGGCAGGTCAACCCTGCAAAACTTATAACCATGTTCTACCGGAGCAGGCTTAAAGGTAATGCTAACATCAATGCCGGTATGCAGGCCCTTCCCCTTAAGGCTGATTTCCCTTGCAAGAGTTCTCTGGTTCTTTATGCTCATCTAATTCTCCTATTATTTATTTTGCATGCAAAGAAATGAAATTTTTTTCGAACGTGCTATAAAAACCCCGTCTAACATGGTTTATATCAAACAAATTCGTTTAGAACGATTCTGATTATCTGTTTTTTAAATCAGTTATCTCCTTCTTTAATTGTTCAATATGTTCCTTAAGTTCAGGCAGTCTTCTGAAGATGATCCATGATAGCTGTGCCTTGCGATACTCAAACGCAGGGGAACCATAAACTGTAGTGTTTTCTTTCAGTATATTGGAATTCACACCTGACTTGGCAGCCGCTTTGGTTCCGTCAGCTATCTTAACATGCCCTGTAATACCCACCTGACCTCCGAACATACAGTTTCTGCCAATTTTTGTCGATCCGGCAATACCCGTCTGTCCGGCCATCACGGTATTCTCACCCACTTCCACATTATGCCCTATCTGTATAAGGTTGTCAAGCTTGACACCCTTTCTTATCACCGTTGAACCCATAGTTGCCCTGTCAACAACCACATTGGCGCCTATTTCAACATTGTCTTCCAGAATAACATTCCCTATCTGTGGTATTTTCTTGTAAATATCATCCGATTGCGGTGCAAAGCCAAAGCCGTCACTTCCTATCACCGAGCCGGCGTGAACAGTGCAATTGTTTCCTATAATACATTCATGGTAAACAGTGACACCCGGGTAAATCATGGTGTTGTTCCCCAGCCTGCAATTATCACCTATTCTTGCATGGGGATAAACAGCACAGCGATCGCCCAGGATTACATTTTCCCCGACATAGGCCATGGGTCCTACGTAAACATCTTTTCCCAGTTTAGCTGTTGCCTCTATAAGGGCAGTGGGATGTATACCCTTTTTCCTGGGTTTTGATTGCTCATACACAGTCAATAATGTTGCAAAGGCATCATACGAATTATCAACCCTTATCAATGTTGCCTTTACGGGTGAAGCCGGTCTGAAATCCCGGTTGACTATCACTGCAGATGAGCCGGTGGTATAAAGGTATTTTTCATAGTTCATGTTTGAAAGAAAGGATAGAGCTCCCTTATGTCCTTCTTCAATCCGGGCCACTGAGTCAATAACTATTCCGGGGTCACCTTCAATGTCCCCGTTAATGTACTGTGCAATTTCCTTTGCTGTTAATTTCATTTTCTGTGTTTTTCTCTGTAAAATTATTATTGTTCTGGCAAGCTATCCTTTAAATCCTTCGGATAACATAGATAGTACCTTGTATTGCTTTTCGATAAGGCTTCATGCCTGAGAATACTTGATAATTCTGTTAGCTCCCTGAGTGATCCGTCCTTTTTGAGGATTTTAATACTTGGAGCGGCAGGAGCGTAGGTTAAGTTTGATATGCAACCGGAAAAGATATAGCTTTCAGCGTCCTGTGATCTGAAATCATCAGAGCCTTTCAAAGCTGACTTTACATTATTAATCGATGCTTCCGGGAAAGGCTGATCAGAAAGCTCAATTGCAGGCAGCCTGCGATAAAGAAATGATTTTGAAAGGTCAGACAAGATGGTGTCGCCATTCCCTGCCCATTGCCTTATGGAAGAAATAATTTCATTATCATCAAGTTTAAAAAACATTTTAGCAAACTCCCTGTTTTGAAGTTTCAATATTTCCTCACTGTCCAGCCTGCTACGGATAAAATAATCAACCGGCACGGTTGACCTGACGGTTTCCCCGTTTTCAATCAAAAATCTTGCCCTGCCCAGGATTTTTTTCAGCATCTGGTCAGCAGCCAGGACAGTTTTATGCATATACACCTGCCAGTACATGAATCGACGTGCAATAAGAAACTTTTCTATTGAATATACTCCTTTTTCCTCTACCACAAGCCTGTTCCCTGAAGTGTTAAGCATACTTATTATCCTGTCAGACCCAACAGATCCTTCAATCACACCTGTATAAAAACTGTCCCTAAGCAGGTAATCCAGCCTGTCCATGTCTAACTGGCTTGAAATAAGATCGCCAAAGAACTTTTTATGGTATGTGCCACTGAAGATCTGAATTGCCATATCCATCTTCCCGGCAAATTTTTCATTAAGGATCTTCATTACCAGCAATGAAATATCCTCATGGCTTATTTTTCCGGAAATATTAAACTCAAGAGAATGTGAAAACGGACCGTGTCCCAGGTCATGGCACAGTATTGCCACCAGGGCTGCTTCAAATTCATCATCACTTATCTCTGCTTTCTTTTTACGAAGGGTGTTCAAGGCCTGTCCCATAAGGTGTAAAGCACCAAGGCTGTGCAGAAACCTGTTGTGGGTGGCCCCGGGATACACCATATCTGTAAGGCCCAGCTGTTTAATGAAGCGCAGACGCTGAAACCATGGGTCTTCCAGAAGATCATATATAAATTCCGAGGGTATCTTAATGAACCCGTGTACCGGATCGTTTAATATTTTAAGCTTGTTTGTACCCCTGGCCACCCTTATTTTTTTGTTTTACAAAATTAGAAATTACTTTTACACACTTGCAGGATTTTTTAAATCATTGCAAAATGTTAAACATATTTAGAAACAGAAAATATAAGCAAATATTACCATCTATTCGAAATATTTCAAGTCTTTAAGGAGTCGAATAGATTGTATGGCATTTCATTCACAAATTTAATATCCAATGAAGATCGAGATCAGGGGTCTTGATGTAATATACAAAAACGGAAATCACGCCGTAAAAAACATCAATCTGATAATTGAAGAAGGGATGTTCGGTCTGCTTGGTCCGAACGGGGCAGGTAAATCCAGTCTTATGAAAGTGCTTGTCGCCCTTATGAAACCAAGCTCCGGGGAAGTGCTTGTCGATGGAGAAAATATTCAGAAGAACAGGAAAAAACTGCGTTCTTACCTTGGCTATCTTCCCCAGGATTTCCGCTTCTTCACGCGCCTAAAAACATGGGAATTCCTTGACTATGCAGGCTCGCTGGCAGGAATAAAAAACAGGAAGCAAAGGCTTTCCATGGTTGATGAGCTGCTTGACAAGGTAGGCCTGCTTGAGGCAAGAGACAGGAAGGCCAATAAATTATCGGGAGGGATGAAAAGAAGACTTGGCATTGCCCAGGCACTGATTGGCGATCCTAAGATTATTGTCGTGGATGAGCCAACCACGGGCCTCGATCCCGATGAAAGAATACGCTTCAGGAACATACTCTCAGATCTGAGTCAGCATGATGTTACTATTATCCTTTCAACTCACATTGTGGGAGATATTTCCTCTACATGCCAGGGAATGGCGCTGTTGAACCTTGGGGAGATGGTATTCTCAGGATCACCTGACGAGCTGGTGAAACAGGCTGAGGGGCATGTCTTTAACCTGAGGCTGACCCAGGAAGAATATGACAGGATAAAAGACACTTACCATATAATATCATCCATTCCCAGTGACATTGGCTGGGATGCCCAGGTAGTGGCCGATGACGTGTCAGGGTTTGACAGCCAGGAAATTGAACCCAACCTTGAACATGCCTATGTTTATTATATGGAGCATAAGATAAACGGAGCAAACTTTAATTTACAGGTTGAATAAAATGATTTCACTTCACAATATCAGAACTGTTGCCCGCTATGAAGCTAAAACACTTCGCCGCAGCTGGCTTTTCAGATTGTTCTCAATAGGAGCACTGTTAATCCTCACAATAATGAATATCGGGGTTTTCAGCCCCGTGGGAGAGGAAGACTGGTCCTTCCTTGCCATCCCTTCATCACTTCCTCTTTTTAACCTTTACCTGATCAATATTGCCCAGGCTCTCATTGTAATATTCCTGGCATCAGACTTCCTTAAAAGAGATAAAAAGCTGGATACAAATGAGGTTCTTTATACCAGGCCGATGTCAAACATGGAATATATATTCGGCAAATCACTGGGCATACTGAGACTCTTTCTTGGCGTTAATATACTGATCCTTCTAATATGCCTCATTATTAACATAATATCCAAACAGGCAAGCATAGATGCAGCAGCTTACATTGAATATCTGTTCATAATCACAATCCCTACCTTGATCTTCAGCCTTGGCTTTGCCTACATACTGATGTCCCTCATCCGCAACCAGGCAATTACCTTCCTCCTCCTGCTGGGCCTTGCGGCACTTAATATGTTCTATCTCTATAACAGGATGAATTCATTTTTCGACTATATGCTTTTCGGATTCCCTGTTTTTAAAAGCAGTATTACGGGATTCAGCAATTTAGATTTGATCATTGCACAGCGGATTATGTATACCTCCCTTGGCCTTGTTTTTATTTTCGCCACAATACTTATTTTTAAAAGGCTGCCTCAATCAAGAACCCACAGGATCATTAGCTCTGTCTCCCTGGTGATATTCTTGGCCATTACCGCCTATACAGCATATTATTTCCTGGATGATTACTTCAAAACGCAAAACCTGAAAAAGATCATAAGTGAAACCAACAGTAAGTACGAAAACAGCGATTTCCTTAAAGTGACAGGGGCAGATATTGAAATTGATTATTCAAATCGATTTATAAGTGCCATGGCAACATTAGGTTGCATCAATAAAACCTCCGGGCCTCTCAGTGAAGCCCCCTTCTCATTAAACCCCGGCCTTAGGGTCAGAAAGATTGACGTGAATGGTTCGCCGGCTTCATTTACAGACGATGGCCATATAGTTATTGTTGACCTTGGGGAGTCTCTTGAGCCCGATTCATCTGTAAGTATTGGTTTCACCTATGAGGGCATGATAGAAGAAGCTTACTGCTATCCATGGCACACGGAAGACATAAAGGAGGATCCGTTCACCATCGGTCCCGTCGGGCTTGAAAAAAGGCAGGCTGTTCAAAAAGACAATTTTCTACTGCTTACACCTGAAACTCACTGGTATCCCGTAGCAGGTCTTAACTTTTATCCGGGAAACCCGGCAAGGATCCTTATTGACTTCACAGATTATACCTTAAAGGTTACCAGGAACAATGATCTTGTGGCCGTATCACAGGGAGAAAGATCATATGACAGCGATTACTGGTATTTTAAAAATGAAGTGCCTTTAACCGGGATCAGTCTTATAGAAGGCAGGTATGTAAGCGATACCATTACAGTTGACTCAACCAGTTTTATTGCACATTACTACAAAGAGCACGACTACTTCAGGAATGATCTTAACGAACTGGGTGATACCCTGGCCAACCTCATATCAGGGATCATGACAGAGCTGGAAACAAATTTCAGCACTGACTATCCCTTTAACAGCCTGAGTCTTGTGGAAGTGCCTGTTTATTTTCACTCGATAGAAAGAAAAAATACCCAGACAAGGGCTGAAGTACAGCCCTCACTTATACTCATGCCTGAAAAGCTGGCTACGATTGGTGATGCCGGCTTCCACGGCACGATTAAGAGACAAAAAAGAAGGATGGAAAGGAATAACGAGGTAATAACCGACAGGGAGCTCCAGGTCAGGGCTTTTAATAATTTTGTCAGAAATACCTTCATCACCAACTCCGATTTCCGCTTCAACAGGGGGAACACCTCTTTGACCCCCGGAAGATATTTGCTGGGGCCCAGTTTTTATTTTTACAAGAATAATTTTTATTCCGATAAATATCCTGTTCTCAATGCTGTTTTTGAAGCTCACCTGCAGAAGGTGGAAACACCGCAGAGGGGATTCCAGAGGATGCTTCTGGGAGGACTCAGTGAGAATGACAGGGCAAATACCATCCTCAAGGATCACAGCCTGGAGGAAATTCTTGCCCTGAACCCGTCAACCGACACTACAAGACTGATACTTACCCTAAAAGGTGATTACCTCTTTAACCTCCTTCGTGCTGAAGCAGGGATGGAAGAATTCAATGAGTGGTTTGCATCATACCTTGAAAAGAACAAATTCAGGAATATCAGTATAGATGAATTCAACAGCGACCTGAGCGACAGGTTCGGCTTCGACCTCAACAGTTACCTTGATAACTGGTACTATGGTAAGGGACAACCCGGTTTTCTCTTTACCAATATCATGGTTAACGAAATAGTAGTGGGAAACCGCACCAGGTATAAGGTAAGTTTTACAGCATCCAATCCTGAGGAAACACCCGGCATTTTCAATGTAGGCTTCCGTACCGGTGGCCCCGGACAGGGTGGCGGACGTGGAATGGGCGGCAATGTATCAATTACCATTAGTGCCTCAGGGAGGGGCAATATGTCCATAGGTATGGAAGGCAGGGGTATGCAAACCAATGATGTGGAGCAAATCGTCAGGCTTGAAGCAAAGCAGGCAAAAAGAGTCAGTGTAATACTTGATGCCCAGCCCAGGGGCATGTTCATAAATACCCTCTTTTCAATTAATAACCCCGGGGAGCTGCAGTTCCCACTGATGGACCTTGTGCAGGGCAAAACTGATGACAATAGCGAAGGGGAAATAATACTTGATAAGCTGCCCCTCTTAGAGGAGGAAAATGAAATAATTGTGGATAATGAAGATCCCGGATTCAGGATCTACCAGGAAACATCATCGGGTAAACTGAAGGAATGGCTTAAAATCAGGGGGGATGATGGTAATGATTACCGTGAAATGTTCATCTGGTGGGCACCGGAATACTGGCAAAAGACGGTTGAGAGCATCTATTATGGAAAATATGTCAAGTCGGCAGTCTATACCCGTGCCGGCAGCGGGGAAAGATATATTAGCTGGACAGCCGCTATCCCGGAGGCCGGCTACTACGATGTATATACCCATATAGGCAAGCGGGGCGGTCAACGAATGATGATAGGACGAGGCGGGGAAAACAGGAATGTAATGCAGGACCTGCATTTCAAGGTTGAACATGACGATGGAAGTGAGGAAATGACAGTAGACTGGGAAAACGCAGAAAGCGGATGGAACCACCTTGGGTCATATTACCTCTCACCCGACACCGCCAGGGTGATAATGACGAACCAGTCAGAAGGAAGAACAGTTACCGGGGATGCAGTGAAATGGGTTAGACAGAATACGATTAAATAACACTACATGAAGAAATTAATATTATTACTGGTAGTCCTGAATTTTGCTTTTTATGCAAGAGCACAGCAGGGCCTGACCCTGGAAATGGCACTTGATATAGCAGAAGAGAACAGCCCCTCAATAAAGAGAACAAGGCTGAACCTTGTAAGAAGCAGGGAAAACCTGAATGCCCAGAGGGCAGCCCTTAAATCCCAGTTCTCTCTTTCGGTAAATCCTCTTCAGTATACCCATAACAGGGAATTCAACGATCTTGTATCAAGATGGAATACCAGGGAAACAACAAGCAGTTTCGGCACCTTCAGAATATCTCAACCCATAGTCGCCACTGATGCCACAATATCATTGAACAACAGGTTTTCATGGCAAGACTCTTACAGTGAATATAATGATTCGCGTACCAGGGGGTTCAGTAATAACCTGTCACTCAACATAAACCAGCCCCTGTTTACATATAACAGGACAAAGCTGCAGATAAGTGAGCTGGAACTGGCTCTGGAAAATTCTCAGCTTAACTATGCCATACAGAGGCTTTCACTCGAAAGGCAGGTAGCCCAGTATTTTTACCTCGTATACCAGCAGCAGCAAAGCCTTATTATTGCAGAAGAGGCTTATCAGAATATGACCAAAAGCTATGATATAATAAGGAATAAAGTTGATGCCGGCTTATCAGCCAGGGAAGAACTCTTCCAGGCTGAGCTCAATCTCGCAACCTCAAGTTCTGATGTTGACAACCAGAGGGTGAGCCTCGAAGATGCCAGGGATGATTTCAAATTGCTTATCGGAATGAGCCTGTATGACGATATTATAGTTATCCCCGATATTTCTGTCGATACAATTGATGTTGATGTGGCCTTTGCCATAGATCATGGGCTGGCAAACAGGATGGAACTCAGGCAAAGGGAAATAGATATTGAGAATTCCGAATTCTCACTTATTCAAACCAGAGCTCTCAATGAATTTCACGGCGACCTGAATCTCTCGGTCGGTCTGTTCGGTGATAATGAAAATTTCACCGATATTTATGCAAGTCCAACCGACAACCAGCAGGTATCCTTATCCCTTTCCATCCCCCTGTGGGACTGGGGTGAGCGTAAATCAAGGATAAAAGCGGCAGAGGCTTCAATCGAATCGCAGATGATAGGCTACGAAGAGGAAGAAAACAATATTATAATCAACATAAGAAAGGTATACAGGAACCTTACCAATCTTAAAAACCAGATTGAGATAGCCAGGCAGAATGTCAAGAATGCACAATTGACCTATGAGCTCAACCTGGAAAAATATGAGAATGGCGACCTTACCGGTATGGATCTTAATATCTACCAGAACCAGCTCTCTGAAAAGCAACTGTCTTTTACCAATGCAATAATATCATATAAACTGGAATTGCTTAATCTCAAAATACAAACACTCTATGATTTTGAGAAGAAGGAAACTATAACACCTATAAAGACACTCGAACAATAGTAAATAACGAAACAACATAATATCATGAAAATAAAACTGATATATCTCTTATTCCTATCACTGCTTTTCGCAGGATGCAATAACCAGGATGCCGGTCTGGAGGCTGACGTCGAAATTCCTGTTTCAGTAGAAGACATAAAACTAAAATCCATCGAGGAATTTGTCAGCACTACAGGCACCGTCTATCCGGTTGTGGATGTTCAACTCCAGGCTGAGATAGCCGCCAGGTACTACCTTGAGAAGAACCCGGCAACAGGCAGGCAATGGCAGCTTGGTGACAGGGTCAGAAAAGGCTCATTAATTGTCCGCCTCGAAGATGAAGAATACGAAAACAATGTTAAGCTGGAACTCTATGAGCTAAATCTTGAACTCTCCCGGAGCAATCTTGAAAAACAGGAGTCCTTATACGAAAAGGGAGGCGTAACACTCAATGAATTGAAACAGGCAGGCTATGATTACACCAACGCACAGATAACGGTTGAAAATGCACGCCTTCAGATCGAAAAGATGAAAATAACATCTCCCTTTGACGGGATTATTACCAAACTGCCATACTATACCCAGGGATCGGAAATACAGACCGGCACCATGGTTGCGGGCATTATGGATTACAAATCAATGCTACTGGATATTAACCTTCCTGAAAAATATATAAATGACATCAATACCGGGCAGACAGCCAGAATAACCAATTATGCCCTTCCCGGAGACACGCTGCAGGGCAGGATCACACAATTGTCGCCTGCAATAAACCCGCAGACAAGAACCTTCCAGGGTAGTATTGAAATAAACAACCCGGAGCTGAAACTGAGGCCGGGAATGTTTGTTAAGGCTGATATTATTACCAGCCGTGCCGACTCGGTTATCGTAATACCCAAGGATATTATCCTGTCAAGGCAAAGAGGAATGACTGTTTTCATTGTAAACAGGGGTGTTGCCAATGAACGTATAATAGCCACCGGACTGGAGAATAACCAAGAGGTTGAAGTGATAAGGGGATTGAACACCAACGAGAGAATAGTGACTGACGGCTTTGAAACGCTCAGCCATAATGCCAGGGTAAAAATACTGAAATAAGCATCCCGAAAAATGAAAAAAATAGCCCGATTTGCAGTTGAAAATCCGGTAACTATACTTATGCTGGTACTGGGCATAATCCTGCTTGGAATAATATCCTTCGGTAAGCTTGGAACAGACCTGTTCCCCGACCTGAATAATCCGAAGATCTATATTGAACTGCAGGCCGGTGAACGTCCACCTGAAGAGATGGAAAAACAATTTGTTGACCAGGTTGAATCGATAGCGATGCGACAGAAGGATGCAATTAATGTTTCATCTGTTTCCATGGTGGGTACAGCCCGGGTCATTGTTGAATATGCCTGGAACAAGGATATGGATGAGGCTTTCCTTGACCTCCAGAAGGATATCAGTTCATTCAGCCAGAATGCAGATCTCGATGAATTCAATATAAGCCAGTATGATCCCAATGCCACCCCTGTAATGATCATAGCCCTGAAGCATGACAGGATAAGCAATATGGATGAACTGCGGCAGACAGCCGAAAATTATATACGAAATGAGCTTATCAGGCTGGAAGGCATAGCCGACATACAACTGTCAGGCCATGAAGAGAGTGAGGTGGTGATAGAAACTAATGAATACATGCTCCAGGCTTATGATATGTCAACCTCCGACATAGCCCAGCAAATAAACAGCTATAACCGCAACGTGTCGGGCGGCTCAATAAGCGACCTGGGAACCAGGTATGTAGTTAAGGGGGTCAGTGTTATCGAAGAGGTTGATGACCTGAAACACATTATAGTAGGCTTCAGGGAAATAGCAGAAGGATCACAGGCAGGGAGCACGGCAGAAACCCTGGATGCGGCTGAGAGAATACCGGTTTACCTCAATGATGTTGCAGATGTTTACGTCGCAAACAAGGACCCGGAAAATATTGTAACTGTTAACGGTGAGCGATGTGTGGGCCTGTCTGTATATAAAGAGCCCCGCTATAATACGGTTAATGCAGTGGAAGAACTGACAGAGGCAATTGAGGAACTGAAGAAGGCCCTGCCCGGCTATGAATTTATTATCGTGCAGGACCAGGGCCAGTTTATTGACAGTGCCATCAATGAAGTGGAAGAAACTGCCCTCTTTGGAATAATACTTGCCGTATTCGTGCTCTTTATCTTTCTTCGCCGTATAGGGACAACCCTTGTTGTGAGTATTGCGATACCCATTTCAATTATCGCAACTTTCAACCTTATGTATTTCAATAATCTTACAATAAATATAATGACCCTCGGGGGGCTGGCACTGGGAGCCGGGATGCTGGTTGATAATGCCATAGTAGTCCTGGAAAATATCTTCCGGAATTATGAATCCGGAATGTCTCTTAAGGAAGCTGCCATTGAAGGGACGGCCCAGGTGGGAGGAGCCATAACGGCATCAACAATAACCACAATAGTAGTGTTTCTTCCAATAGTCTATCTCCAGGGAGCATCCGGGGAACTGTTCAAGGACCAGGCGTGGACGGTGGCATTTTCCCTCCTGTCATCCCTCTTTGTTGCCATACTTGTGATACCATTGCTCGTGACAACCTTCTTTAAAGACAGAAAAAAGAAAAGAAAAGAAAGGGCAGTGAGTTTTAAATGGTATACCTCCTGGCTGGAAAAAATAATAGCCCGCAAGGGACTTGTTATGATCCTTGCATTAATACTGCTGGCTGCTACGGCTTATATAATACCAAGAGTGGGCAGTGAATTTATGCCCGGCGCCGAATCATCGGAATTTACCATAGAGATGAAAATGCCGGAAGGTACCATGCTGGAACGAACAGCCGAAACAACGAGGAAGGTGGAAAACATAATAAGGGAAATCCTTGGTGAAAGGCTTGAGATGCTGTACAGCCATTCCGGACTCACAACCACAACGGGATCAGGTGAAGCAGACCTGTTCAGGGACGAAAACACCTCAATGATAAGAGTGTTTCTCAGCGATGAAGCTGCAGCTCATTCAGGTGAAGTCATCCTCCTGCTCCAGGAAAAATTTTCTTCCATGAAGGATATTGAAATCAGCTTTAAACGGGAAGAAACATCCCTGCAAACAACCCTGGGAACAGATGAGGCTCCCCTGGTAGTAGAGGTAAGAGGCGAGGATCCCGATATCATACGGAACCTCACAGAAGAAGTGAAGGCCCGGCTCGCAGAATCAGAAAACCTGTATAATATCACAAGCTCACTGGACGAAGGGACTCCGGAGGTAGACATAGTAATTGACCGTTATAAGGCAAGTCATTACAGTGTGAGCGTTGAAAGCATAATATCCCAGGTACAGTCGTACCTCACCGGGACAAAAGCGGGCGACTTTGAACAGGGCGGTGAACTAAAGGATATAAGCATCAAACTGGAAGACTTACCACTGAAAAGCTTGCAAAACCTGCTGATAAAGGCCGGCTCGGTGTCGATACCTCTCAGTGAGCTGGCAGCTATAAAAAAAGTAAGTGCCCCACGTGAAATAAACAGGAATAACCAGGTAAGAACCAGTTATGTATATGCAATGGCCGATGAGGATATCCCTTTTGACCATATAGTCAGGTCAACAGAAAAGACACTGGCCGGAATAAGTCTCCCGGCAGACTATCGAACCATAATCACCGGAGAGGAACTTAAGCGTAAAGAATCAATGGAAAACCTGACTTTTGCCCTCATCCTTTCCATCATCCTTGTTTATATGGTCCTGGCCTCACAGTTTGAATCACTCATCCATCCCTTTGTCATATTGCTGACCATCCCCCTTGCAGCAGTGGGCTCAGTATGGATATTTTTCCTTCTCGGTAAGACACTCAATATAATGGCATATATCGGCATAATAATGCTGGCAGGCATTGCCGTTAATGACTCCATTATCCTCATCGACAGGATTAACCAGCTCAGGGCAGAGGGTATGAGCAGGCGCAAAGCAATAATTGAAGCAGGAGGTCAAAGGATCAGGCCTATTGTAATGACAAGTATTACCACAATACTGGCACTCTTACCTCTGACATTCGGATTTGGAGAAAGTGCCTCCCTCAGGTCACCTATGGCCCTGGCTGTGATTGGCGGACTTGTAACATCAACCATACTGACCCTGGTGGTTATTCCCTGTGTATACTGGTCACTGGATGCACTGAAAGACATGGTGAGTGGAAGGAAAGAAAGCCTTATTACACAATCCGAGTAGACTGCTATGGAATTTATAATCAAAAGAAAGACTCTCATCAGCATGCTCTTTATTGGGCTGTCACTTCTTGGTTATGTATCATATCAGCAACTGCAGGTTGAGCTTTACCCCAATGCACAATTACCTACTCTTATCGTCCAGGTTAGTTCAGTACTGGATGTTGACCCCTCATATATTGAAAACCAGGCAATAATCCCCGTTGAAGGAGCTGTCGGGACACTCGAAAACGTCGAGAAGATAGAATCTACAGTTACATCCCGCTATGGAATGGTAATAATTTATTACAGCCAGAATGCCGATCTTAAATACTCCTACCTCAAGCTGCAGGAAAAAGTGAATGTGCTGTCAGCAAGCCTTCCTGAAGAATTTGTAATTAATATTATAAGGATTGACCTTGAACAGCTTAACAGCCAGTTTATGGACCTGCAGGTCAGGGGCAGCGGAGGTGTCGACAGGATAAGGAATATAGCCGACAGGGAAATCAAACCTGAGCTTGAGAATATAGACGGGCTTGCAGGGGTGGAAGTCTTCGGGGGAAGGGAAAGCTCCATAGAGATAAGACTGGATGAGGAAGCCTGCAAGGCAAATGGTATAACAATGAACAGGGTCAGGTCCCTGATTGCCTCTAACAGTAATGATAAGGTATTTGCCGGCAGGGTATACGAAGCAGACAGGAGATTTTTTGTAAATATTGCAGCTGAATTCGATAATGTCACTGATATCCAGAATATAGTGGTGAATCCCCAGGGACCTGTACTGCTGAAGGATGTGGCAGAAATATTCTTCGGTGTAAAGGAGGAGGAATCATACAGCCGTGTAAACGGCCTCGATGCCGTGACCATTAACCTGGTTTATGATAACCAGGCTAATATCATCGATCTCTCCCACCACACCCTCGAAGTCATAGATGAGCTTAACCAGAAACTGGCTTCTGCAGGTGTGGAGGTTCTTGTCCAGAACAATAACGCCGAGGTGATGGAAAAGAATATTGACCAGATAATTAACCTTGCCCTGCTGGGCGGACTCCTTGCTGTTGTAATACTGTGGTTCTTCCTCAGAAATCTGAGGCTGGTTTTCATCATTGCTTTCTCCATACCTGTATCCGTATTCACAGCCTTCAATTTTTTCTATGCGGCCGGTATAACCGTGAACAGCCTTACCCTGGTAGGCATGGCCCTTGCCATAGGTATGCTCATCGACAACTCGGTTGTTGTGCTGGAGAATATTTACAGGCTCGCAGGAAGTGGATCCTCTACCGACGAGGCAGTGAAGAAAGGGACGAAGGAAGTGTACAGGTCAGTGATAGCCGCTACACTTACCACCATAACAGTCTTCCTGCCCTTTGTTTTCTCGGATAATTTCCTTGTAAAAATAATAGGCAAGAATATTGGCGTCTCAATAGTGTCAACCCTGCTGGTTTCACTGGCCGTGGCTTTGCTGTTAATACCCATGGCAACCCACTACCTGCTTTCGTGGTCAAAAAACAGTCAGTCACAGGTCTTCAAGAGACTCTCAATCCACGACCGCCTGATACAATACTACCTTCTCATCCTGAAAGCCAGCATGCGCCGTCCGGCTACTACTATTATAGGCAGCCTGGTAGTCTTTTTTGCAGCACTGCTGATAAGCCTGGGACTAAGCATTAACAGCCTGGAAGAGATAGAAACAGGAAGCTTCCCGGTGAGTATAATCATGCCGGCAGGATCAACTCTCGAAAAAACAGATGCCCTGGTAGGTGAACTGGAAAAACGCCTCGGCAATCTCCCTGAAAAAGGAGACATCATATCAAAGATCGAGGAAGACCAGGCTTCGCTTACAGTCCGGTTAAAGGAAGACTGGGACAAGGGAAGTGACCGTAAACTTGCTGAAATAAAAAACGATATTTATGAACGGGTACACGATTTCGGAGGCGCTGAAATAACTATGGGCGAGCTTTCCTCCGGCTCGGGCATGGGTGGCGGTGGCGGTGGCGGAACCGGCGGGCTTAACCCGGGAGAGGGATTTACACGTATGCTGGGCATTGGGTCCGAGTCTGAGAGCATAATAATCAAGGGCCAGGACTTCAGCAAGATGAGAGATCTGGCTGACGATATGGAGTATTATTTGGAAGACCTGAACACCATCAGATCGGTTAGTGCTAATATCCAGGATAATACGCCTGAAGTGCAGCTTAATTTCAATACCGAGCTGATGAGCAGGAACAATATCAGCCTGAATAATATTGCCCAGGAACTGGCATCATTTCAACCTGAATATTCATCAGGTGTGAAATTCAAACAGGGCGAAGAGGAATATGATATAATAATAAAATACCAAAGACCGGAGGAAGAGGAAGAAGAGTATAAAAATATTGATGACCTTAAACAATTACAGATATCAGGAGCAAGCGGCAACATTGTTGAACTGGAAGAGATTGCCGCAATAGTATTCTCCTACGGTATGGGTAATATACATCGTGAAAACCAGGAGAAGAGCATTACTCTTACCTACAGGTTTAATGATGAGATAACTTCATCCAAGACCTTGCTCGAAAGTGCC
Source organism: Bacteroidales bacterium (assembly GCA_032260385.1). Classification (GTDB taxonomy): domain Bacteria; phylum Bacteroidota; class Bacteroidia; order Bacteroidales; family VadinHA17; genus UBA9300. The sequence continues at coordinate 25,462 of JAVVEL010000021.1, forward strand.
AGGGAAGAAATAGACAACCTTATTGCAGGGATGAATATCCCTTCGGGTATAGCCATTGAAGTGATACATGAAGAAGACCAGTTGAAAGATTTCTACTACCTCATAGCCATTGCCTTCCTGCTGATTTTTATGATCCTGGCGGCTGTTTTTGAATCATTGTCAACACCGGTAGTGCTAATGCTATCAATACCCCTGGCAGCACTGGGTTCACTTATTACACTCATACTTACAGGCAACTCATTGCTAAATGCCAATACACTTACAGGGTTTCTTATTTTGCTGGGCGTGGTGGTCAATAATGGTATAATCCTTATCGATTATTCAAATATACTGAGGAAAAGAGGATACAGGAGATCAAGAGCTCTTATGACGGCCGGTCTGGCCCGCGTGAGGCCCATTCTTATTACCGCAATCACAACCATTGTGGCATTAATGCCGCTGGCAATGGGAAAATCAGAATATGCCTCCACAATAGGAGCCTCTTTTGCCATAACCGTTATTGGCGGACTGGCCCTCAGTACAATGCTTACCCTGGTTTTTATACCTACTTTTTATACCGGACTTGAAAATTCAATATCATGGATAAAGTCACAGGACTGGAAGATAAAAACAGCAATGCTTGTCGTTTCGGTTTTTCTTGTGACAATGATCTACCTTTATGTTAACAAGTTCCTGTGGCAGCTCATAACGACCATACTTGTAATAATACTTGTGCCCGCAGTGACCTGGTTCATCAGGACAAGCCTCAGGAAAGCTCGTGAAACAGTAATAGCTGAAGACGAGCCTGTTAATATAATTATCAGGAGCCTTGTTAAAATATATGACCGTGATCCAAGGATGATAAGGGAATGGAAGGCCGGGAGAAAAATCAGAAGCAGGCTCGGACTTGATAAGGAAGCCCGGTCATTACGCGATTTACAACAGTATATCTGGCAAATTCCATTGCTGGCCTTCCTTCTGTATTTTACCTATATATATGTGCAGAAAGACTTCTGGATCTTCTTCTTCAGCCTTGTCAGCTGGTTTATGATAATCCTCATCTGGGATCCGCTGGCTTCTATACTGAGAGATAAGAAAGCCCTGCCACCCTTCCTGAAAAAAATACTTAAGCTAACTGTCTACTGGCTTATCCCCCTTGCAAACCTTATAATCTTCCAGGCCAAATGGAATAATATTGCTGCCGTGATAGTTGTGGGTTTCCTGTGGTATGCCGGACTTATGATATGGTCAACGGGCCGGTCCCTCAATGAAAAAGCTACCGATATCTACAGGCTTAAGGGAAGATTCAGGAATCTGAGGAAAGCTTACTACAAGCTGGTCCTGTCCACTCCCCTCATAGGTAAGGTTCGTAAACCCTTCAAAGCACTCGGGGGAGTTTCAATGGAGATAGGAAATGGTATGTTTGGATTGCTTGGTCCCAATGGGGCGGGAAAAACAACATTGATGAGGATAATATGCGGCATCCTCGACCAGAGCTATGGAAAGATCTGGATCAACGGCCTCGATGTTGCCGAAAAACGTGAGGAATTGCAGGGACTTATAGGCTACCTCCCGCAGGAATTCGGGACCTATGAAAACATGACTGCCTGGGAATTTCTCCAGCACCAGGCCATACTGAAAAATATCACCGACAAAAACACCAGGGATGAACGGGTTAATTATGTCCTTAATGCTGTGCATATGCACGACCGCAAGGATGAAAAAATAGGATCCTACTCAGGCGGAATGAAACAGAGAATTGGTATAGCACAGATATTGCTGCATCTGCCACGTATACTGGTGGTGGACGAACCGACGGCAGGACTTGACCCCAGGGAAAGAATAAGGTTCAGGAACCTGCTGGTGGAACTTAGCAGGGACCGGGTTGTAATATTCTCGACTCATATTATCGAAGATATATCGAGCTCGTGCAACAAGGTGGCTGTGCTCGATAAGGGCTATCTCAAATACATGGGTCACCCCGGACAAATGACAAAAGAAGCCGAGGGCCGGGTGTGGCAGTTTAACATTCCGGTAGCTGAATTCAGGAAATTTGCCTCGGAGAACAGGGTGGTACATCATATGTCAGAAAAAGGAAGCGTAAGGGTGAGATGCATATCCGCGAATAAACCCCATGAGCAGGCAAGGGAGGTAAAACCCAACCTGGAGGATTCCTACCTCTGGCTGCTGAGAAAGAGTAAAAGCGAAATATACAATGAGCAGAATAACTAATATAAGAAACCTGGCCGATATAATGGTGAAAATGATCAGGTATAATCTTAAGATCATTTTCGCCAACAGGTTTATCTGGTTCCTCCTCGGAGCCGTAAGTTTTTATATTGGCCTTACTCTTATCTATGTCTTTACCGAAGACGTCTCAAGGATTGAAGACCTTTACGGAATATTTGTTTTCTGTGGTATTCTCCTTGTATTTTACCCTACAGTGTTCGGTATCCAGAACGACCAGGATGCCAGGACAATAGAGATACTTTTTGGCATTCCCGATTACAGGTACAAGGTATGGCTGGTCAGAATAGTCCTGATCTATGTCATCAGTTTCGCAATCCTCCTCGCCTTCACTTCAATCTCTTCATTCCTGATAATACCACTGCCTGTCTTCGCTGTTACCTATCACGTCCTCTACCCGGTCTTCTTCCTTGGTGTTATGGCATTTATGCTTTCAACAATAGTAAGGAACGGTAACGGAACCGCCGTGCTGATGATAATTTTCGGCCTCTTCTTTCTCATTTTACAGGAACCCCTGGAAACGAGCAAGTGGAACGTATTCCTGAATCCCTTCACCCACCCCGACGATATAAGTGAAACAGCCTGGGCTAATATAGTGCGCGATAACAGGATAATACTGATTACTTCCATAATAGTCTTCCTCCTTGCAGCACTCTATAACCTGCAGAAAAGGGAAAAATTTATCTGATGCCCTCCCGGCTTAATAAATACCCCATGGTGGAGCATTTTAGTATAAGCTTTTGAGTTAGCAGCTAGAAACAAGTGAGGGGAAACAATAAATAAAGTATCCCCTTCCCTATTTTTCTCAATACCACGATGTTTTGTGTATTTCATATTAAATTTGTACTTTTGCAGGCGATTGAGGGGTGTTTGACTTCTTAGGGGACCGGAGTCCCCTATTTTATTAGTGCTAATTTGTATGATTAATAAAGAGATAGTAAAAGATGTGGTGAAAAATTATTGTGAAGGCAGGGATATCTTCCCTGTCGACATCAAGGTGTCTACCACTAACAGGATTACTGTCCTGGTAAATAAACCATCGGGTATTAGCATTGAAGAATGTGTTATGTTAAGCAGGCATATTGAAGCAAACCTCGATCGTGAAAAGGAAGATTATGAATTAAATGTTTCTTCTCCCGGCCTGGACATGCCCTTCAAAGTAAGGGAACAATATGAAATGAGCATTGGAAGGAAGGTGGAAGTTACAGATAATGAAGGGAAGAAAATCACCGGCACACTGAAAAATGTGTCCGGTGAGGGCTTCGAGATTGAAACGGAAAAAACAAAAAACGGAAAGAATAAAGAGACACAGGAGCTCTCTTTTAATTTTGAAGATGTGAAAAAAGTTAAAGAAGTTATAAGGTTCAAATAATTAAGAATTTTGAAGTGAGATGGAAAATCTAAACTTAATCGATACCTTCTCAGAGTTTAAGGAACTTAAGAACATCGACAGGGCAACAATGATGAGTGTCCTGGAAGATGTCTTCAGAAGTTTGCTGGCCAGGAAATACGGGTCGGACGAAAATTTTGATATAATAGTCAATATTGACAAGGGAGACTTTGAGATATGGAGAAACAGGGAAGTTGTGGAAGATTCGGACCTTGAAGATCCAAATACACAGATATCACTGTCAGCTGCAAAAAAGATAGATGAAGATTACGAAGTGGGTGAAGAGGTGTCGGATGAGGTAAAGCTGCATGATTTTGGCAGACGTGCGATACTAGCTCTCAGGCAACACTTGACAACACGTATCCTTGACCTGGAAAAGAACAATATCTATATGAAATATAAGGATCGTATAGGTGATATCGTTACAGGGGAAGTTTACCAGGTGTGGAAACGTGAAATACTGATTCTCGACGACGACGGGAACGAATTGATACTGCCCAAATCAGAACAGATACCTTCAGACCATTTCCGTAAGGGTGATACCATAAGGGCAGTGGTAATTAAGGTGGAAATGAAGAATAACACCCCCTATATTATTCTTTCACGCACATCTCCCGTATTTCTCGAACGCCTCTTTGAACTTGAGGTGCCGGAAATATTCGATGGCCTGATAACCATTAAGAAAATTGTAAGGGTTCCGGGCGAAAGAGCAAAAGTGGCCGTTGAATCATATGATGAGAGAATAGACCCCGTGGGTGCCTGCGTGGGGATGAAAGGATCAAGGATACATGGTATTGTCCGTGAGCTGAGAAATGAGAATATAGATGTGATAAATTATACATCAAACCTCCAGCTTTATATCTCAAGGGCCCTGAGCCCAGCAAAGATAAGCTCACTGAAGCTTTTTGATGATGAAAAAAGAGTGGAGATATACCTTAAGCCCAGTGAAGTGTCTCTTGCTATAGGCAAGGGAGGTCTGAACATAAAGCTCGCCAGCCAGCTTACCGGATTTGAAATAGACGTGTACAGGGAACCTGACAGTGAGGACGAGGAGGACGTGAACCTTGAAGAATTTGTTGACGAGATCGATGGATGGATAATAGACGAACTTAAGTCTATTGGATGTGATACGGCAAAATCAGTTTTGAGATTGACGGTCGCCGACCTGGTTAAAAGAACAGACCTGGAAGAAGAAACAATTACAGAGGTGATAAATATCCTGAAATCCGAATTTGAATAAATATTTCTGAAAACTGAAGATTAATATATGGCAGAAGGACAGAAAGCAATAAGATTGAGCAAGGCTGTACGTGAATTTAACGTGGGGATATCAACTATTGTTGAATTTTTACAGAAAAAAGGATTCGACATAGAAAATAATCCCAATGGGAAAGTACCACCTGAAGCTTATGATCTTCTGTTAAAGGAATACAGTACAGATTTAAGCGTTAAAAAAGAATCTGAAAAACTCACCCTTAGAGAACTCAACAGGAAAAAAGAAACTCTTTCCATTGAACATCCTGAGGGTGAACCTGAAGAGGAAGAAATAAGCCCTGAGCCGGAAGAAAAAGAAGAATCCGTTGCCGGCAAGGATAAGGAAAAAGCTCAGGAAGAAGCTGAAAAAGCTAAAGAGGAAAAAGAAAAGGCCGCTGCAGCAGAACAGAAAGAAGAAATAATTGAAGAGAGCCCTGAAGATAAAAAAGAGAAAACAAGGTCAGGAATAAATGTCGTGGGTAAGATCGACCTCGATAAGGCTAAGGCAGGGAAGCCTAAAAAGGAGAAGGAAGAAGGCACAAAGGCTGAGACTAAGGCTAAGACAGGGGCTGAGACTGAAGCGAAGGCTGAAGCTAAGGAAGAGGACAAGAAAGGAAAAACAGGAGCTGAAGCTGAGGGTGAAAAGGAAGTAGCCGTAAAGGATAAAGAAGAGGTTAAAGAAGAAGAAAAGAAAGAAAAACCGGCAGATGAGAAGGAAGAGGAGATCCTGCCCGATATTAAAGAAGAGGAGCCTGAAGAAGATAAATTTATAAAAACAAAGATAGAAAGACTGACTGGTCCTACGGTGGTTGGTAAGATAAACCTGCCCATCGATGAAAGGAGAAAAACACAGAAGGCCAAAAAAGTTGATATTGACGAGGAAAAAAGCTCTTCAAAAAAGAGAAGGAAGAGAATAAGGAAAGAAAAAGAAAAGGTAAGCCTTAAATCACCCGCTGAAGACAAAAAGGATAAAAGAAAAAGAAAAACACAGCTTCGTCCTGAAATAAACGAGGAGGATGTACAGAAGCAGGTTAAAGAAACCCTGGCACGACTTACTTCCAAGGGCAAATCAAAAGGATCAAAGTACAGGAGGGAAAAGAGGGACGCCATAAGCCAGAAACAAAGAGAAGAAATTGAAAAACAGGAACATGAAAAGAAAGTGATCAAGGTCACCGAATTTGTTTCTGTTAATGAACTGGCTACCATGATGGATGTGCCTGTAACCGATATAATTGAGACATGCATGAATCTAGGCCTCTTTGTGTCAATAAACCAGAGGCTTGATGCTGAAACAATGTCCCTGGTGGCTGAAGAATTTGGTTACGATGTTAACTTCATCAGCGCCGATCTGCTTGATGCTGTAAGGGAAGAGGACGACAAAGCCGAAGACCTGATGCCGCGACCACCCATAGTAACCGTTATGGGCCATGTAGACCACGGTAAGACAAAACTCCTTGACCACATAAGAAATACCAATGTCATTGCAGGAGAGGCAGGAGGAATAACACAGCATATCGGGGCATACAGTGTATCACTCGACGGAGGGAAAATGATAACCTTCCTCGACACCCCGGGGCACGAGGCATTTACGGCCATGAGGGCAAGAGGGGCACAGATAACCGATATAGCCATTATCGTTGTTGCCGCAGATGATGGCATTATGCCGCAAACGGTAGAAGCCATAAATCATGCCGCAGCAGCAGGAGTCCCACTGATATTTGCTATAAATAAGATTGACAAACCAACAGCCAATCCTGAGAAAATCAAGGAGGAACTGGCTAATATGAACTATCTCGTTGAAGACTGGGGTGGTAAATATCAGTCGCAGGAAATTTCCGCCAAGGCAGGAATAAATATTGAAGAGCTTCTCGAAAAGGTGCTCCTTGAAGCGGAAATGCTTGAACTCACGGCTAATCCCAATAAGAATGCCAACGGGACAGTAATTGAATCATCGCTCGACAAGGGACGGGGATATATAACCACCATACTGGTTAAATCAGGAACGCTGAGACTGGGAGATATAGTACTGGCAGGTTCATATTACGGGCATGTGAAAGCAATGTATAACGAAAGGGGCAATAAAATAGAAGAAGCCGGACCCTCAACTCCCGTGCTTATTCTCGGCCTCGACGGTGCCCCGCAGGCAGGCGACAAATTCAATGTCATGGAAACTGACAGGGAAGCAAAGGAAATAGCTAACAAAAGAACCCAGCTCCAGAGAGAACAGGGTATGCGCACTCAGAAACATATTACCCTTGATGAGATAGGTCGTCGAATTGCCATAGGCAATTTCCAGGAACTCAATATAATAGTTAAAGGAGATGTTGACGGATCAGTTGAAGCCTTAAGTGACTCCCTGATAAAATTGTCAACCGAAGAAATCCAGGTTAACATACAGCATAAGGCCGTAGGCCAGATATCAGAATCGGATGTACTGCTGGCAGCAGCATCAAACGCCATTATCATAGGCTTCCAGGTAAGACCTTCCCTTGGAGCAAGGAAACTTGCTGAAAAGGAAGAAATAGACGTCCGGCTTTACTCAATTATCTATGACGCCATAAATGAGATAAAATCAGCTATGGAAGGTATGCTCTCACCTGAGGTGAAGGAGGAAATAACCTCTACCGTCGAGGTAAGGGATGTATTCAAGATAACCAAGGTCGGGACCATAGCAGGATGTTATGTCAGGGAAGGTAAGATCACCCGTAATACAAAAGTCCGTGTTATAAGGGATGGCATAGTAATCTACACAGGTGAACTCGGATCCCTTAAGAGATTTAAGGAAGATGTGAAAGAGGTAGGTACAGGCTATGAATGCGGACTCAATATCAAAAACTTCAACGATATCAAAGTTGGCGATATCGTTGAAGGCTACAAGGAATTTGAAGTTAAGAAAACTCTTTGATCGCTGTCTAAGCTATAAGATCATTGTATTCATCAGGTGAAAGCAGCTCATCAATTTCCGAAGCATCGCTTATTTTAATCTTCACCATCCATCCTTTACCGTAGGGATCTTTGTTAACCAGGTCAGGGCTGTCTTCCAGGGCAGGGTTTAACTCCAATACCTCGCCGCCAACCGGCATGAAAAGGTCTGATACAGTTTTTACCGCTTCAATGGTGCCAAATACTTCTTCCTTTTCCAGGGTCTCCCCTTCAGTTTCTATTTCTATAAAAACAATATCGCCAAGCTCGCCCTGGGCAAAATCAGTAATACCAACATAAGCATTGTCACCTTCAACACGCAACCACTCATGGTCCTTTGTGTACTTTAAATTGTCAGGTACTTTCATATTCTAAATAGGTTTTTTGAAATTATTGCTGTTTTATGTAAACCCAAAAATAAGTTTTTATATCAATTGTCGCAACGAAAAGTTGATAAAGTTGCGAAGGGTAATGGAGATTTGATTATTGTATCAAAGTAAACTTCAGGCTGAACCCGAAATTGGTATTCGAGGTTGTGTAGGTGGTTGCCACAAAGGGATCATTAAGGTTATGATCAAAGAAAAGCTGCAGGTTGAACCTGTCGCTTAAGACATAGTCAGCAGTGGTCCTGATGGAGAATATCCTCTGCCCTGCCACAGGCTGGTTAACATCCTCTATTAATTTCCTTGATATAGTCTTATTGTCCCTCACAGAGAAATCAATCCTTACATTCAGGTCACTCGTCAAAGGCCTGCGCCGCCCTCCCGACCTCAGTATTATCTGCACATCATCAAAACGGTAGCCTGCCCCGATAATAAATTCATTATTCCGGACATCCGCTATCTGGTTGTTTGCCAGGTTAAGGCTCACCGTACGCGACTTCTTCCATTCAATACGGGTGGTGAGGCTGTTTCTCCAGTTAAGATCAATATTTAAAAGAGGGCTGAACTGCTCATTTATGGTAACCACGTTAAGCTCATACTGGGGGATAAAGTTAAAATCGAGATCCCGTATCCTGCTTATCCCGTCTTCTCCCTCGTCATAATATAGATTTGTGGTATACGAGCCTATGGTATAGGTACTCCTGTACTGGTGAGCTATATTTACCGAACGGAATACCCTCTGCACCAGTTCAAATTTTGACAGCCCGTCAAAATTTATTCTCCAGTTGGGCATCATGGATAGTATACCGGGGAACATATCAAGACTTACCTTCTCGGGATTTGTCTTTGAATAAGCAGCAAGAAAAGCAGGGATGAGAACTTCCCTGGATGACAGTCCGTAACCATTTTTATATGGTCCCTCAATTGCTTCACCGGTCTCAGGGTCAATACCGGGGTCATAGCCGGGATCGATTTCCTGCCGCTCTTCCGCCCTCCTCCTGGATATGATTACCGTATTTTCCTTGAACTTCTCAAAGGTTTCCGATACATACTCATTTTCCTCACTTATCTTTTCAAAAGCCGTTCCCCATGATAGGATGGTTATCGAGAAATTACCTGACATAAGCCTGTTTCTCAGGCTGTCCGGGAACTCACCATCAGAATTGGCCCGGTAATATGCCGATTCTGACTGTGCAAACCTGCGATCGGCAGTAAGATCAATACGCATTCCTGGGAAGGGCTCCATAGTACTCCGGATGCTGAATGTTTCATTCCTGTTTGAAACAGCCGCCGTATTCAGTATGGTATCGGTGCTAATCCAGTCATTCCTGAGTGCTTTCTCAAAGAAATCCGGGTCATTATAGCCAGCAATGAAGGGCCATCCCGGTGCATATACATCATCTGTCCTTGTCATTCCAAGGTACTGTGATTCAGGGGTAAATCCCGGCAGCATCTGGCCCTGGTCGACAGAGTAGGTAGCCGAAATATTACGTATTCCCATTAATGCTCTCACAAAGTATTCGCCGGCCACTATAAGGGGATTTCTCTTCTTCTCTACCTGTGCCTCCAGTTCCACCCTGGCGTTTTCTACATCCTCGAAGGCGGTAAAAATTATTTTACTGTTGGTTTCAATCTCAATCTTCCCCTCTACCTCGGTGCCGTCAGGCCTGAACATCCTCACTTTAACATCACGGGTATTGAGATCATGATAAATATTCCTTCCGGTGTTTGCAATCAGATCAAGCCTGTCGCGATTATAGGTCACTGTCCGGTATTCCTTCTGCATCCTTTCGGCTGCGCCCGGCCTGGTATTTCTTTCAATATTCTTCAGGAAATCAGACTTATTGTAGAGGTTTGTCAGGTTAGCCTGGGCTGTAAGCTGACCCGTGCTTGAATTTTTGATGGTGTTACCAAGGTTAATATTCAGACTGTCAGGGTACAGGGGCCCTGCAAGCCAGTCATAGCTGGCACGGTATCTCAGGTTGCCGTTCAGCCAGCTCAAAAGTGGTAATTTATTAACAGGGATATTATAATTTACATTTATTATATGGTTGTAGTGTATATTCCTTCCAAAATTGCGCAGGTTAACCATTACCGAGTCCTTCCATGCCTGGTACCTGTCACTGTATCTTTCCCTGTCCACTCCCCCTGACGGTTCATCAATGCGGGCGATATTGGTGGCCGTGAAATCAACCTTGAGCTGCTTGGTAATGTCATATTCCAGATCATAGAAACGGGTCCACTCAAAATCTTTTCGGAAAGTTGGTTTTATCTTGATAAAGTCATTATTTATATTCCTTGTCTTTACCTCACTGTAATACCTGCTTAGATCGGTTCTTACACCCACGTGCCTTGGCAGCAGGTAGATGTTAAAATCCCTGATAAGCCTGAATGCCTGAGCCCTGAAAAGCTGGATATTCTGGAAAGGAGTAATGTTTTTTGGGTCGGTGTCAAAATTATAATTTATTCCTCCCCGGTAATTTTTTTCCAGGTTGATCTCGGTGTTTATATTAGTCCGGTATATCTCGTTAAATGTATAATTGACCGAGAAGTTAGAGATATCCCAGGGGTAGGACTTATCTTTTTGCCTGGTAATCCCGGCATTACTTACCGTAATTGTCTTTCGCCGCGTAAAATCTTCAGCCATGGTTTTCAGTGAGTCTCTCTTTTCAGGCTCCATATTTTCCAGTGCGTCCTTAAACAGTATGTCGGGGTCAAGGGGATTATACTGTGGCTGGATACGGCTTTCCGAATAACCCACATATACAGGCAGCCTCACCCCGGCCTCTTCGGGAAAAAACCTGCCGAGCTCAAGATTTGAAGAGACATCATATTTTGTAATCTGTTCCTTACTCCTTTCATTAACCTTCATATCAAGACTCCCGAACCCCGGAGTGCTGGTCTGTCCAACAAGGTCAACCGTACCCAGGTTAGCCAGCCTTGTCTGCATCCGTGCATTTGCAGCCCATCCTCCCTCTTCGTTGAAATCACTCAACCTAAGCTCATTAACCCACACCTCGCCCGATTTTGGCATTCCATCATCATTACCTGTATTCCTTGTTTTTATCGGATTACGTATACCTATCATAATTACCCTGACGTTACTCAGGTTGGGATTACCCGAGACACTTATCCTTGCATTTTCATGGGGATAGACATAAGTGTCGGTCCTGGAAAGAGATGAGCCCGGACGGTTAAGTTCGGCATTACGGGCTTTTTTGGCTTCCTGGAAGAGCGACAGGTCAATATTAAAACTGTTATCTTCAGGCCATACTATAGCCCTGTCTTCATCATTGTCCTTGTTGTAATAACCGGGGGCCGTCAGTTTAAGCGGCAATTCGTACTCGTAAAAGTTGCCCTTGTAATCAGAGCCTATTCTTATGAAAACAGTCAGTTCATCATCGAGGAGTGGTTCCCCGATAATTTCCTCCCCATGAACTTCCATCCTGAGTTTCCTGTACTGGCGGATATCAAGGTTAACATTTTTAAAAGCTGCCCTGGCATCACCGTCTTCCAGGTTAAGAACCCTCATAACCATCGACTGTTCGTTCAGCTGCCTGAGCTGTGGATTTGAAGGATCAATAACCCTGTCAAACCCCGGGGGGAGCACATAATTCACAGGCTCTTTACCGGCATTTTCCTCGATGCTCACAGAGCTTATCTCAAAGCTGCCGTCTTCAGGTTCAGGCACACTAACTCTTTCACCTCCTTCAAGAAATGAAATATTATATTTACGCCACTCAGCGCGTACAAGATCAAGTTTTGCCAGTCGCAGGATAACATCCTGGTTGAATCCCTTCATAAACATTCGCATAAACCTGATAGACTTGAAGTCCTGGATATTACCTATTGTCTTTAGGTAATCGGTGACAGGTATTTTAAACTGGTACCATTTTACCGTTGATTGTTCCCCGTTGGCAAAGGTGGCCGAATACTCTATCTCATCAACAATATAATTCTTACCCACCTCCATGTCTTCAGGTCTGAGGCTTACCCTGTACTGGTAATAACTTTCTGTCTCACTCAGGGTATTATCCCTGTTTATATCTTCCATATCCGGCATGGTGGATCCACTTGTCGGATAATTTTCCTTACTCATCTCCGAGGTAGGCGAATTACCGTCCATGCCATTATATTCCTTATACCGTTCAAGTATGTCCAGCTGCTGGCTGTCATAATCAGATCCCCTGAAATAATGAAAGTCATCATTCGAAGGATCCTCCAGGATATCAGTGAACACATTCTCATCAACCAGACCTTCAACCTCCTGCAGGTATTCACTGAAAAAGGATTGTTCATCCTCATTTGAAAGGCCGTCAATTCCGACATCCTGGTAGCTCCTTGATTCCGGATTATTATCAAAAGCGTGCACCACTGCCTGCACCGTTGGTACCCTTCCCCATGATGTAGTATCCACGTTTGTTTCTTCAGGTGATACAGGCAGGCCGTTCTCGAAGGATTTTCTTGAATCGCGAAGGATATCCTCGGAAATATTCCCAAGGTTAATATAGAGATCTCCTCCGTCATGATCAGGATCCTCGTTAAAAGGATCCATCATCCAGAATTTAATATACTGTATGTTTGCTTTCTCAAAATCGCTCGTCAGTATTTCCCGCATGATGCCTCCCCACCGGGTCTCCGGATCATTGAGCAGGCCCTGCTGGTTGATACCGGATGAATAGGCTGTAGGAGCTGTTTCATAATTATAAGGGCCTCGTTCCCCGGGGTAAAAGGCCAGGTTAAGAACAGCTATATTGGTTGGGATGCCTGACGGACTTTCTTTGAAAGGAAATAATTCATTCTCATATATTTCCCTCACGTAATGGCTTGACTGAAGATCAGGGTTATTCTTTATATGGTCAGGTGTTGTTGTCCCGTTCCTGAGAAAGAGAGGATCAATTACATACCAGCTCAGTTTTGATCTGTTGAAACCGCTTCTCCAGTCATTGTTGAGCCGTGCTTCAGGAAACAGATCATCCTGTCCCTGGGGCACACTCGACAAGACCCAGGCATTATAGGTCTTCATGTCAAGTGGTATCTCACTGGCCTCAAAATCATCAATATACGAATTCCCGGCGGCACTTATAGCCTTTGAGTGGCCCGGTATGAGATGGGCAAACTCACCAAAAAAAGTAATAGATGACGGGTCCTTTGTTTCAATAAAAGGCAAGGCATCAACCATTTTCGTAAGAAACTGCGATTCCGACCTGTATGAAGTATTTAAACCCAGGATGGTGTTTGATATTGGCTCCTCACCAAAGTTAACCTTTTGTGTATATGGTCTTTCAGTGAGGTGGAGAACGGTTCCTCCGATATTAAAATCATCGGATATTCTGTAATCGAGATGTGTACCCACCAGTGTTTTGGTCTGGAAACCAAAGAACTGGTTGCTCTCTAGTGATACCTGTATTGGAGTTTCCGATTCAATCAAAGCGGGATTGATAATTTCCACTCTGCCCGCGTTATAATCTACGGTAAAGTCCACATTCTCTGTCAGAGGAACACCACCGGCCGTAACCTTAACACCGCCCTGGGGAATATTTACTGCATTCAGGTAGATCTCTGAACCTGAAGCCGAAGAATAAGTACCTGATATTTTAAATTTATTTTTTTCAGCGCTCTGCACTGCTTTGGTCTGCGTCGAATCATAGAGTTCCTGGAAAACATATTTTTCGGCAAGTGCAGGGTTTGTGAATTTACTTTCCAGGTGGCTGCCGAAGGGTTCCAGGACGGGAAAGATCAGCCGGCCTTTTGATGGTTCAATCGTTAAACCTTCAACATAGTCAAACACACCGTCAGCTTCCCTGTCGAGCTGGCCGTTCAGATTATCCAGTTCCAGCACCTGCAATAGTAACTGGTCGCTCAGGTTTCCTTCAGGAATATAGTTTATTGAATTACCCGTTTCATCATCCTGGTAGAGTATATGCAATTCAAAATCCTTTCTTTCTATCTGGTATGCTCCAAGGGCATAAATATTTTTCATCATCAGGTTCCATGTAGGGAGGCGTGGTGTCAGGTTAGTACCTTTGAGCAATTTGAGGTACAATACGTCAGGAGCACTTATCCCGTCTGTTGATAATTCACCAACCTTAAATATCTGGCCGTTCATTGTATATTCATATGCCACGGCAAGTATTTCATCATTATTAAGGGCCACATTAAGTGATATATATCCCAGTTGCCTGTTAACGGTATATTCACGTTCCGTCAGTTTTCTTGCATTCTCTATTTTTTCATAATGGGTTCCTATCTGGAAATCCTGTGCTAAAGGATCGAATGAATCGGTTATCCTGTCAACATCCCGGGTATCCGGGTATACGGATGTAAGCTGAGAATAAAGGTTATTGACAGTGTTATCCGGAAATGGAGGGCTTCCGGGCATTGCCTGGAAACCGGGCACTTCGTTATAAATGTGCTGTTCACCCTCGGCAAGGTCCATCAGGGCCAGGATATTCCTGGTTTCCTCAAAATTGCTTGTTTTATTGGTTATCCATACTTCTATCCTTTCAATGTTTATACCCGAGCTTATTACGGGTAAATTTCTCATGGCATTGTCATAAATATCCCTGAAATAGTGAGACAGGAAGAAATGCTTATTTGCCTCATATTCATCTGCACTCACTTCAAAGTCGCTAAGCTGGGCGCCTCCCTTCACGTCCAGGGTGGAAGATTCACCTTTTTGCTGCGAAAAAACGCTTGTGACAGTGAGCCTGCCAAACTGCAATTCTGTCTTAAGGCCGAAGAGGCTGTGACTGCCTGTTATCAATGTCCCCGGCAGGGGAAGGGTAACATCACCCGCTTCAATCTTCTTGATTATCTCATCCTCATCGCCTGAATACTCAAGCCTGGTCCTGTTCTCAAAATCAAACATGGCTTCAGTATTATAATTAATGCCGAGCTGCATTTTGTCACCTATTGTGCCGGTAACATTCATCTGAATCTTTTCCTGGAAATCAAAAGTGGGTATGGTTCTGAGCTTTTCCGAGAGAGTGGGGTTTTCAGTCCTCGATATATTTAAACCAAAGATCAGTTCAGCTGAACCCTGGGGTATGATATTAATTACATTTGATCCGAAAATCTTATCAAATGCTTCCCCCCCGAACTGTATCTGGGGTATCAGTGAAGTCCTTGCCAGTGCTTCATCCCCTGAGAATTTATACCGCCAGTAGTCCCTTATAGACTGCTCGAAAATAAAGTCATGATATTCATCAGGGCTCATATATACCGGCGGCCTGAAATCGAGCTTGCCTACTTTCTCATAATAAATATATTCGTTGTTCTCAGGATCATACACTATTTTACTGGAGAAATTAGACGGCATGTCAAGTGTAAGTGGGGAAATTACCTGTTTTTCCCATGGTATGCCGCTACGGTCCTTAAAGGGATATCTCAGGTTCCTTGTGGTATCACGACTGACATCCTGGCCATTCAGCATTAATCCCTGGAGGGAACAAATGACAAAGAAGGCAATAAGAGACAGCTTAGCGCTATATACGGACCCGGATCTCAATCAATACCAGTTTCGTTCGGTTCTACAAAAGGTTTAAGGCTTTCTTTATCAGTTGCTCCACTGTGAGGGCCCTGTCTTCTCTCAGAAGTTTGTCAAGGGTCCTGTTAACGGAGTTCTTCGGAAAACCAAGCATCACTAATGCTGTAAACGCTTCTTCCCTTATAGTATTGCCTTTGTCCGTAAATATTTCACCTGCATCCGCAGATTTACCAACCTTGTCTTTTAGATCAACTATTATTCTCTGGGCTGTTTTTGCCCCTATCCCCTTAATTCCCTTCAGCATGCCAACATCCGATTGCATAATGGCTTTTTCTATACCTGAGGCCTCAACGGAAGAGAGCATCATCCGGGCCGTGTTTGCACCCACTCCTGACACAGAAATGAGCAACCTGAAAATATAGCGTTCAGCTTCGTCAAAAAAACCGAAAATAAGGTGGGCATCCTCCCTTATTATTTCATGAACAAGGAGCCTGCATTCTTCCATATGTTCAAGCTTGGTAAAGGTAGGGAGTGATATGTTCACAAAATATCCCAGTCCTCCCGTTTCCATTATTACGTAGGTAGGTGTCAGGGATGTGATTTTTCCTTTAATATATTCTATCATACAGTGTCATTTGTGTTATCCTCATCGGGAGGCAACTCATCAGGTATTTCAGCTCTGGTATCAAGATCATGGTGTTTTAAAGGCTTGCCGGTAATTTCACTGTACAACTCCCTGTTCCTGTAAATATCACATGCCAGGTATAAGGCCTTCCTGAAGGAATTTTCGGAGGCTGTGCCCTTGCCTGCAAGCTCATAAGCCGTGCCATGCGATGGTGATGTTCGTATTACGGGCAGTCCGGCAGTGAAATTAACCCCTTCACCCAGCGCCAGGGCTTTGAAGGGGATAAGGCCCTGGTCATGGTACATGGCCATTATACCGTCAAAATTCATATAGGCCCCGGAGCCGAAAAAGCCATCTGAAGGATAGGGGCCAAAGGCCATTATCCCCTCATCGGACACCTGCTTGATAGCCGGTATAATTGTCTCAATTTCTTCACTGCCCAGCAATCCGGTATCCCCGCTGTGGGGATTGAGTGACAGCACGGCAATCCGGGGTTTCCTGATACCAAAATCTATGATCAGGGAACTTTCCATTATTTTTATCTTTTTGACAATGCCTTCAATGCTAAGGGCGTCAGGCACTTCACGAAGGGGTAAGTGACCGGTAACCACCCCAATCCTTAAATTGTCGGCCACCATAAGCATTAAAACATCATCCACATTAAACCTGTTCTTGAGATATTCTGTATGGCCGGGAAAATTAAATGTTTCGGATTGTATGTTATATTTGTTTATGGGTGCCGTTACTATGACATCTATTTTATTATCTGCCAGGTCTTTAACAGCGGCCTCCAGGGGTATTACGGCAGACTCTCCCGCCATAGGGGTTGATTTACCAAGCTCCACCCTGACATTATCATCAAGGCAGTTGATTATGTTTGCTCTTTTATGATTGGCCTCAGAAGCTTCCCTGATATTATTGAAGCTGAAATTGCTTATATTCAGCGCCTTGCGGTGATAAGCCGCCACTTTGGGAGAGCCATATACCACCGGGGTGCAATTTTCCAATACCCTGTTATCCATCAGGGCCTTTATTATAACCTCATAACCGATGCCATTTATGTCTCCGTGGCTTATGCCAACAATTATTTGTTCTTTACTCATTATTTAGTCAATTTTTACTGTTCCTTCTTAAGTTCAGCCATCCGTTTTATAAAGTCTGCCAGCAGCCTTACCCCTGTGCCTGTTCCTCCCCCCGGCCTATAATGCTCATCCTCCCCGGATAGTGCACATCCGGCAATATCGAGATGAATAAGAGGTGAAGAGGCAAAATGTTCCAGGAACTTGCCGGCCGTTATAGCTCCTGCCTTCTTATCACCAAGATTTTTAATATCAGCAATCTTTGACTTGATCATTTCTCCATATTCCTCGAAGAAGGGCATTTCTGCCAGGCGCTCATAAACGGCATTACCTGAATCAAGAAGAAGATTAAAAACATCCCTGCCTGCATTGGTCATTGCTGCAACAGCCTGGTTCCCGAAAGCATTCTCGGCTGACCCGGTAAGAGTAGCTATTGAAACAATCAGTGAGGGATCATAATTTTCTGCAAAGCTGAGAGCATCAGCCAGGATCAGTCTTCCTTCAGCATCAGTATTTATTATCTCAACTCTCGTCCCGTCATACATGGTAATTATATCACCCGGCACAATGGCATCGCTTCCCGGCCGGTTATCGGTTGCAGGGATGAGACCAACAACATGTATGTTAATTGACGCTTCGGCAATGGCAGACAGAACAGCTGCAACCACTGCACCCCCGGCCATGTCAGACTTCATATTGTCTATATAATTACCCGGTTTCAGGTTTATGCCTCCCGTATCAAACATTACTCCCTTACCAACAAGAACCAGAGGTTTACGGTTGAAAGCCCCTTCAGGTTTCCATTCCAGTATGGTGAATGTGGGAGGGTCAACACTCCCCTTGTTAACAGATAAGATTCCACCCATCCTCAATGCCTCTATCTTCTTTTTGCCGTATATGTCAACCTTAACACCCTTGCTACCGGCATACTGATTCACTATACCGGCAAAATCAGCGGCATTAAGGTAATTATTGGGCTCATTAACCAGGTCTCTTGCAAAGTATACTCCCCTGCCAACAGCACTCAGCCAGTCCACTTCATCTTCAGTAAAGTCCCCGCAGAGGAAGATATCAGTGGGATAAGCAGGCTTATCGTCCTTTTCTCCCTCCTTTTTGTACTTGTTAAACTCGTAACTGCTTAAGATCAATCCTTCCGCAAAGGTAAGGGCCGAGGCATTATCATGCCCTGCATAGACTGTTATCTCTTTCTGCTTATGATCTTTAAGTATTTTTCTGACCTTCGCAGCTCTTCTTCTCAACTCCTCATACTTTCTGTGTGGCTCCGGAAATTCTTTTTCAGGTATTATTATACTTAATCTGTAATAGGAATTGATAAAGATTATTTCTTTACCCTCATTGATAAGCCTTTTTGCGTACTCATGCTCGGTTTTTGTAAGCACCAGCCAATCAGGCAATTTTTTTCCTTTGATTATTACCGCTACCGAACTCCCGGGAATTATTTCTTTTCGTATTTCTAGGTGTGGAAACATAAGAGAAAGCTAAGATATTTTGAAAATATGTAAAGTTAATAAAATTGATCGTATATAATATAATCAACTACCTTTGTGAATTGATGAGAAACAGGGACAAGATAATAGAAAAGGCAATGAGGATGGAAGCCCTCCTTCACGGGGATGCCTTGATACTTTACAATGAATCTCCTTTAGGCGAGCTTATGGCCCTGTCCTGGTTTTTAAGGGGAAAACATGTTCCGGGAGATAGGGTAGGATGGATAATAGACCGGAACGTTAATATTACCAATGTTTGTTTTTCGCAATGCAAATTCTGTAATTTTTGCCGCAGGCCGGGGGCTGCTGATGCCTATATTACAGGCCTTGATGAGTACAGGCAAAAAATAAAGGAGCTTTTCGAAAAGGGAGGGAGGCAGGTGCTTCTGCAGGGAGGAATGCACCCTGAGCTTGGATTAGAATATTATACCGGCCTTTTCAGGCAACTGAAAAGTGAATTCCCGGAGCTTTTACTCCATGCCCTCGGTCCACCCGAAGTGGTACACCTTGCCAGGCTGGAAAAAAAGTCATACAGCTATATACTTGAGGAACTTGTGAAATCGGGGCTTGACAGTCTGCCGGGAGCCGGAGCCGAGATACTGGTCGACAGGGTAAGAAAAATTGTATCCCCGGCAAAAGCCACCACAGAAGAATGGCTTGAAGTGATGCGGGTGGCTCACATAATGAACCTGCCTACATCGGCAACCATGATGTACGGTCACATAGAAAATGTTGAAGACAGGATTGACCATCTTATAAGGCTTCGTGACCTGCAGGACCGGAAACCTGAAGGTCATTACGGCTTTATTACCTTTGTCCCCTGGCCCTTCCAGGACGAAGGCACAGCGCTCCGGCGTAGGTATGGTGTTCATAATACTACGGGCATAAGTGATCACATAAGGATAATAGCGATAAGCAGGATAATATTGAATAATATCAAAAACATACAATCATCCATTCTGACTACCGGTAAGGATACCGCCCTTATGACCCTTCATGCCGGGGCCAACGATCTTGGTTCTGTTATGATAGAAGAAAACGTTGTAAGTGCAGCCGGTTCATCCAATATGTTCAATGCAGATGAGCTAAAGTCCATTATAAAGGAAGCAGGCTTCAATCCTGTCCTGAGAAACCAGAAATATGAACCTGTGGAGGAATGATAAATTACTCATTTATTGGGTGTGACCACTACTTCTGTATCATTCGGGAAGCTGATGGTATAAATAATTGCCTCAACCTGCCGCAGCAATTCTCTCTTATCATCATTGGGTGCATATACAAAGCCATCCACCATAACGAAGCGGTCATTCACTTCATCCTTTGTCACAAGGGTGATAAAAGGCCCTCCCATAAATCCGTTTTCAAGGGTCCACAGGCCCCTCATTTCAGCATAATTTCTCTGCCTGAAGCGGAAAAGCTGAAAGTCTACAGGCACCATGTCTTCTATGGCCATATATGAACCTCTGGCGGGGCCTTCAACCTTTTCCCGGGTCATATTATCCCTTATTCGCATTATGCTGTCTTTATTGAAATAGTTTTTCCCGTTATGATCAAAATAATGAATCAGTATGGCCTGGGTTGTGGTTGGTGTTTCATAGGAGAACCACAGAAAGCCCTTCTCGTCAACATCAAGGGCATAATTGGCAGGTACATGCAGGTTCATTTTGTGTTTATCCCTCAGGTTATTAAATATCATGCTATTGAGTGATTTCTTATAAACCGAGATCCACCTGTCGCGTTCCGCAATATTGATCTTGTTTATTATTGCCTGCCCCTCTTTGTCCAGGAGTTCAATCAATTCCTCGTCATTCTTCCCCTGCAGGTTAATCATCAGTTGTGCATATGAATAGGTGTTTTCGAGGAAGGTAACCTGGTTTTCCTTATCCTCTCCTTTCTCGATAAAAAGAACATTCCGGTGAGTCTGGTAAAGTTTACTGAAGGCCCCGGGGCTGGTATTGACCAGGTCGAAAAATGGTTCTGCCTGTGGCAGCTTGGGAACGGGCGCACCAAGGACTTCTCTTATTTTACTACCAAGGGGACCTTCCCACTTAGCCTTATCTAGTACCACGAGTACTTCACCTGAACTGCCTGATAAATTGGGGAGCATTACCTGGCTTCGTCCCGAATCACCGCATGAATACAGGATTATTGCCAGGATAGCGGATAAAATAAGTAATACTGTTTTCTTCATATACATTCAGTTAAAAAAAGCCTGCCGGGGGCAGGCTCTAGCAATTTTATTTTACCAGTGACTATTGTTCCTTGACTTTTTCTTCATCCTTCTGTTCATCTTTAGTGGCCTTCTTAAACTCTTTCATACCCTGTCCTATACCCTTCATCAGCTCGGGAATCTTGCGTCCACCAAAAAGAATAACAACCACCAGAACAATGAGAATTATCTCAGTTGGTCCAAACATGCCGGCTAGAACGTTCATAATATAAGATATTTACAATTAATAATATGTACAAAGTTAATTAAAAAAAAGCTATTTCCTCAACAAACGTAAAATATCATTACCATTTGCATATAGCAGCAGGGCAATGAGTATCAGCATTCCTGCCAGCTGTGCATATTCAAGGAATTTATCACTGGGTTTTCTTCCGGTTATTACTTCGTAAAGCAGGAACATTACGTGCCCACCGTCAAGTGCAGGTATGGGTAATATATTCATTATTGCGAGAATAATGGACAGGAAGGCTGTAAGACTCCAGAAAGACTGCCAGTCCCACATACCCGGGAAAATACTGCCGATGGTAATAAAGCCACCAAGCGATTCATAGGCCTTGGTATCCTTTGAGAATATAAGTTTAAACTGCTTCAGGTAATCTTTCATTGTTTGAAATCCCTTTGAAATGCCCGCGGGTATTGATTCAAAGAAACCATATTTTACCGTTCGCAATTCCAGGAGGCCCTCTGTACTCCTTACAATTCCAAGCATGCCCTCCTCGGTGGTTTTAAGGTCAATGACCAGGCTGTCATCCCCTCTGAGGATATTGGCTGTGATCTCCTTCCCCTGCTTATCCGACAGGTAATGGACATATTCATCGTTGAACCTGAATTCCCTCCCGTCAATCCCGACAAGTTTATCCCCCACCTGCAAACCCGCTTCCCTTGCAGGCGATTCTTTCATAAAATCTGAAACCACGAAGGGCATAAAAGGCATACGGGCATCAATTCTGCCCTTACCTTTTAAGATGGCAGGTATGAACTTCCTGTCAATATCAATTTTCACCGCTTGCCCGTCTCTCTCTACCGTAATCTGTTCCCTCTCATTGAGTATTATGTCAGGGATTATTTCGTAGAAATTCTCAATGTGCCTGCCATCAACGGAGACTATTTTATCACCATCCCTTAATCCCATCTCATGCCCGACAGAATCAGTGACTATGCCATATTTCACATTTTCTGTCGGCAGGTAGGTCTCGCCCCATGAGAAGAGTACAATTACGTACAGCACCATTGCAAGGATAAAATTGAAAAACACCCCTCCCAGCATAATTATAAGTCTCTGCCATGACGGTTTCGACCTGAATTCATATGGCTGGGGCGGTTTCTTCATCTGCTCACGGTCCATTGATTCATCAATCATTCCGGATATTTTCACATAGCCCCCCAGGGGCAGCCATCCTATACCATATTCCGTGTCACCCTTTTTGAATTTAAACAGTGAGAACCAGGGGTCGAAGAAAAGATAAAACTTCTCCACCCTCGTTTTAAACAACTTGGCAAAAAGAAAATGACCCATCTCGTGGATAATGACTATCACGGAAAGGCTCAGAATAAATTGCAGTATTTTTATAAGAACAGTCATTTCACATTTATTTTTTGAATATACCCCCCGGCAGCCAGCCGGCTCAGTCTGTCGGTTTCCTCAAGGTCTTCGATACCCGGCTTCTGTATATATTTCATACCATCCATAATTTCTTCAATCATACCGGTCATTTCCATGAAACCTATTTTCTCCCCCAGGAAAGCTTCCACGGCAATTTCATTTGCAGCATTCATTGCACAGGGTATATTTCCTCCTTTTTCAAGGGCTTTATAAGCGAGTGCAAGATTACGAAATTTTTTTGTATCAACCTCCTCAAAAGTAAGCTTATTGCACTGCCTGAAATCAAACCTGGGAAGATCCGTGCTTATACGATTCGGATAGCCCAGGGCATATATTATTGGCAGGCGCATATCTGGTAGTCCAAGCTGTGCCTTGACTGAGCCATCGTAGAAATGAACAAAGGAATGAATTATTGATTGCGGATGAATTATTACTTCTATCTGGTCAGGGCGAAGGTCAAAAAACCACCTGGCCTCTATAACTTCAAGTCCCTTATTCATCATTGAAGCCGAGTCAATGGTTATTTTGTTACCCATAGCCCAGTTTGGGTGTTTTAATGCTTCTTCAGGCCTCACATTGCAGAGCCTGTCAATTGAATAATTCCTGAAAGGGCCTCCTGACGCTGTGAGGGTTATTTTCTCAACAGGATTGTCTGTTTCTCCGGCCAGGCACTGCAGTATGGCTGAATGTTCCGAATCGACAGGGATAATTTTCACACCATGTTTCAGAACCAGTTCGTTGATAATACCGCCGGCCACTACCAGGGTTTCCTTGTTTGCCAGGGCAATATCCTTGCCTGTTTCGATAGCTCTTATAAGCGGCCTCAGCCCTGAAAAACCCACCATGGCAGCCACCACCATGTCGATGCCCGGCTGGACCATAAGTTGTTCAACAGCATCCAGTCCCGCGTAAACTTTTACCGGCAGTCCCGACAGCCTGTCTTTTAATATCTTATAGTGGCCTTTATTTACTATTACAACCGCATCAGGCCTGTGCTTTTTGGCCTGGGCCACCAGCTGGTCAACATTATTGTATGCCGTAAGCAACTCAACAGTAAAGTCATCAGGGTGGCTCTCAATAACATCCAGCGTTTGTGTGCCAATTGAACCCGTGGAACCCAGAACAGCCAGCCTCTTCACTCTTTACCTCCTTTATAATTTAGAAAAGTATATAATTCTCCGGATTTACAGCTTCGCCGTTATGCCATATTTCGAAATGCAAATGCGGGCCTGAGGTGTACAGTTCGCCTGAATCTCCCACAACGGCTATTCCTTCTCCCGCAAGCACATCGTCACCCGCTTCCTTTAGCAGTGTGGCATTATGCTTGTAAACAGAGATCAGGTTATTTGAATGTTGTATCTGTATAACCCAGCCTGTCTCCATTGTCCAGCCGGTAAACATTACCGTACCATCGAGAGTAGAAGATACAACAGCCTTGGGTGATGTGACAATGTCGGTTCCGTAATGCCTGGTGCGAGGATTAAAATGCCCGGTTACTATACCCTTCACGGGGGGAAAAAAATGCACACTCGAAAGGTTAATATTGCGCCCTGCCCTATCTGCCAGGAAGGTCAGATTATACTGTTCTTCCCTTTCAACCTGTAATCTCAGCAAAGAATCCTCCTCGGAATTATTAAATGTTATTTCTGTATAATTTGCCATGGTATCCTGCCCTGCAACCCTGTCTGCCGGCTCCCTGCCCGATATTATTGCATTCAGATTTGCAAAATACTGATCCCTGAGTTCAAGTTCATTTTCCAGGGAATCAAGCCTTATTGCATTCATTATGATATTTCGCCTGGTGTTACCGTCAGGGTAGCCGGGGATTAACTCCCTGAGGTTGGTAAATGCTATAAGAACAGTGGTTATGCCAAAAATAAAAAGGACAAGAAAAACAAGCAAAAGAAAGCCGTTATACCTTGTCATACGGACATACCAGACCTCTTCAAATGTTTTGTCATTGTAAACGGAAAAACGGTACTTGTCTCTCCAGCTTCTTTTCTTAGTGTCAGTCTTTGCCATATCTAAACAACCTTTACGGCTTTATCCTCGCTCTGCCACAGTCCATGCTTTGTACACACAGCCATGGCCGACAGATTCATTGATACCTCAGGGGCATTTATATAAAAATCGACTTCTACGTGGGCAGGCTTATTGCCATATGCTCCTGATGAGTACTTTGTTTCGGCAAGGAGGGTTTCCCTGTTCCACAACTGTATGGTACTGATGTAATGGTCATGATCATCGGGATGGGTATAGTTCTCCCCCATCCTTACC
>JAVVEL010000022.1:0-45760 GCA_032260385.1 Bacteroidales bacterium
GTTTACTCGCTCCCACCAGCCACAATCACTGTCCGCTCGTGAGCTCGCCTCGATGACTCGAGGCTCGGTTGTCGTTTGTCTTTGTCATCCTGCTAAACACCCACAGAAGTACCAGTGTAAAAATTATTGTAGCCCCGGTAGGGATATTGAGATACCACGAGGCCATGAATCCGGCAAGCATCCCGATAAAACCGGCCACTATCGAAATAATTATCATTTTAGCGAAATTCCTTGTATACAAGAGGGCTATATTCGGAGGTATTGTAAGGAGTGAAAGAACAAGCACAACCCCGGCAATCCTGATATTCAATACTATAACCAGGGAGACCAGTATGATAAGCAGGTACTTGAACAGGTCAACATGTGAAGTGAAAGTCCTGGCATAGCCTTCATCGAAAGCCACATACAATATTAAGCGATAGTATCTTATAAAGAACAGCATGAGGATAAGTGCCAGGATGGCCAGGGCAATAAGATCGGTATTGTGTACTGTGAGTATGCTCCCAAACAGGTAACTCATCAGGTCCGGTGTATACCCCGGGGTAAGATAAACGAAGATTATACCTACAGCCATACCGAAGGCCCACAAAAAACCAATGGCTGAATCCTCACTCACCTTCTGCCTTGATGCCATATATTGTATTCCCAGTGCCGAGGCCACGCCAAAACAGGCAGCACCGAAGACCGGGCTTATGCCAATGAAATATGCTATCCCTATTCCGCCGAAGCTTGAATGAGTTATGCCTCCTGAGAGAAAGACCATCTTTTTTGCAACTATATAGGATCCCGCAATCCCGGCTGTAAGACTGCCGAAAACAACTGCCAGCAGGCTTTTAAGTAAAAAATCATATTCAAAAAGGCTTGCAAGCATATCAGTGTCTTTTTAATACGGTGTGTGGCACATCACCGTGAGCAATCAACTGGATGGGACAATCATAGGCTTTAAGCTGTTCGGTGGTAATACGTCCCGAATCGTGATAATTCAATTTACGGTTCACACAGGCAAAGCTCTTGACATAGGTCGATATAGTACCGACATCATGTGATACCATCATAATCGTTACGCTTTTATTCAGTTCCTTCAATATCTCGTAAAATCCTTGTTCAAAGCTTGTATCGACAAAATTACCGGGTTCATCAAGAAGCAACAATTTTGGTGAACCGATAAGTGCCCTGCACAGGTATACCCTCTGCAATTCACCACCGGAAAGCTTATCCAGGGGTCTATTGCTTAAATGGTGAATACCAAGTTCCTGCAGCACAAAATCCGCCCTCTTACTGTCCTCGCTGCTCATCCTCGCATTATGTCCCTTGATTATCATGAGTCCTGATAAAACCACATCCTTAACAGAGACCGGGAAGTTACGGTCACCTTCAGCTATCTGTGGAAGATAACCTATCTGGTTCTTCTTCAGATTATCCCTGTTATATATCACCTCCCCTGCAGTGGGTTTCATCAATCCCAGGATTACTTTCAGGAGGGTTGTCTTGCCTCCTCCGTTAGGGCCGATAACCCCTGTAAAGTCACCCTCCCTGATACTAAAATTGACTCTTTCAAGTGCAGGATCACCATTATAGGATGCGCTTACGTTTTTAAGTTCAATTAATGTTGACATAAATTATTAGTTATTCTGTCTCCCGCTTATACTTTCGGCTATATCCTTAACCGACTGTTGCCAGTCCCTGCTGAGGGGATCAATTACAACTGTCCCGGCACCAATTTCTTTCCCTATAATGTCAGCATTTTTTCTGTCAAATTCACGCTGCACAAAAATTGCCCTTATATTTTTTTTTCTGCCCTCATCGATAAGCTCTTTAAGCTCAGAGGGCGATGGTTCCTTCCCCTCTGTTTCAACTGTTATCTGTTCAAGTCCGTAATCGTAAGCCAGGTATGTTAAAGAAGGGTGGTAGATCATAAATGACTTTCCCCCGGGATCGCCGAACAAAGACTCCAGGTAAGCATCCGTTTCCCGGATTAAGCTGTCAAGCCTTAGATAGTTTGAATTATATTTTTCAGCATTATCCGGATCGTTTGCAAGCAGGAAGTCTTTTATATCCTTTGCCATAATCAGGGCACGCCTGGGTGATACCCAGAAATGAGGATCAACCCCGGTATAGTGTGTGATATCACCATGCCTGTGGCTGTCGGCGGTTATCAGTTCCTGTGTATCAGCCAGTCTCAGAATCTTTAATTCTTCATTTAAACCTGTTATCCTGTCGATCCATGCCATCTCAAAGCCAAGATAAGCATTTATTATTATGAGGTCTGAATTATTTATGCCCCTTATAACTGCAGGCGGAGGCTCATAGGTAGCCGGGCTGGCCCCTGGCGGGACAATGACGTTGATCTTATAAATGTCGCCTGCAATAGCCCCGGTAAAGAATCCGAAAGGCTCAATGCTAACTGTGATTACCTTTACTTCCCGGTCATCAGACTCAGTCTTACATCCCACAACAAATAAAGGAAAAAGGAGAAAGATAAATATGCGTTTCATCGGAATTGCTTTATAAGACAAATTTAATATATAACAACACAATCCGCCAAGTGTTGCATGTTTATATTTAATATACCT
Source organism: Bacteroidales bacterium (assembly GCA_032260385.1). Classification (GTDB taxonomy): domain Bacteria; phylum Bacteroidota; class Bacteroidia; order Bacteroidales; family VadinHA17; genus UBA9300. The sequence goes on from JAVVEL010000022.1 coordinate 2,574, forward strand.
GTTAATATCAGTAAAGTAAAACCCTGAACCCTTCCCGGTCCACCGGGGCCTCCGCCTCTGCCTTTACTTTTGCATTTACCTTTACCTTAGCCTCTGCCTTTACTTTTGCATTTACCTTTACCTTAGCCTCTGCCTGATATATTTATGTTAATTATTCTTAAATCCCAACAAAGCATCCCTAACAAAATCATACTTTACAATTTACTTACTAAATTGTGATCTCAAAAAATCAATACAAATTATTTTAAAATGAAACTAATCATTACGTCCCTTATCCTGTCTCTTGCAATATTCTTTACGGGAGAAGAGAATGCCTTTACACAGGCAAAATACCATGATCCCGGGGAAATAAATACTATCCTCGGTGACCTGAACAAATCATATCCGGGCTTAACGAAGCTCGAAACCATAGGCATGACATATTCCGGAAAAGATATCAAGGCCTTATCCATAGGTTCAGACGACACCGGTAGCAGGCCGGGTATAGCTGTTATTGGAGGTATTGACGGAAGATATGCTGCCGGAAGAGAGATAGTTCTGGGTTTTGCCGAACGACTCCTGAAGAACTCGGGGAAGGATGAAATCAGAGACCTCCTGGGAAGGGTAAGTTTTTATGTAATACCCGATGCCAGTCCGGATGCATTTTCAGGTTTTTTCTCTAAGCCTGTGGCCGAGAGGCTGCTTAATGCCAATCCAGCCGATAACGACAGGGACTTCATAATTGATGAAGACCCCTGTGAAGACCTTAATGGTGATGGATTTATCTCATTGATGAGGATTAAGGACCCGGCCGGTTCTTACATAACTGACCCCGACGATGAACGTCTCCTCAGGAAGGCCGATCTGTCAAAAGGAGAACAGGGAGGCTGGTTTGTGTACACTGAAGGTAGAGACAATGACAGTGACGGTAAATTCAATGAAGACAGCCAGGGAGGAGTGAATTTCAACAATAACTTCAGTTTTGAATACGAGGAATTTGGTGAGAACGCAGGTATCCATGCCGTTTCTGAGAAGGAATCAAGGGCAGTTGCTGACTTTTTGTATGACCATTTCAATATTTTCGCTGTTTTCTCCTTCGGCCCCCAGGACAATCTCGGCCAGGCATTCAAGCCCGGGAGACAGGCCCAGGAACCACAGCCCGATGATCCTCAGCAGTGGAGGAGAAGGTCCAGAAAGGTAACGAATATCCTTCCCGAAGACAGTGAACAAAATGCCCTGCTCTCCGGAAAATATCTTGAACTGACAGGATATAAGGGCTCTCCCGGTTTTGCCCGTGAGCCCGGTAATTTCATGGAATGGGCTTATTATCATTATGGAAGATACAGCTACTCAACTCCAGGATGGTGGATTGAGGCTGAGAAGGGGATGTCTCCCGAAGCTGCCTTCCTTAAATACGCTTCCGAAAATATTGAAGAAGATGTGTTTATTGAATGGCAGGAAATAGAACATCCTGACTTCCCCGGGAAAAAAGTTGAGGTGGGTGGCATAAAACCCTTTGCCCTGTATAATCCGCCTGACCACCTCCTCGGTGAAGTGATTGAATCAAACTATCAGTTCCTTGTCGAGGTGGCGAAATTACATCCTGAACTTGAGCTGCTGAACCTGAAAACGGAGAAACTTGAAAAAAACCTGCACAGGCTTACGGTCAGCCTCCATAATAAAGGAAGCTTTGCCACGGCCAGCCAGCTTGGGGACCAGGTTAAATGGGTTAGGAAAATAAAAGTTCAGATAAAGTCTGACTCTGGCTTCACGCTCCTGAGCGGAAAAGAAATTGAGGTAAGTGAAAGGCTTAGAGCTGATGAATCACGCGAATACAGCTGGCTGATAAACGGCAGCGGCGATTTCACCATATCAGCGGGTGCTGTCATTTGCGGAATGGATGAGATCAGTTTCACAATCCGGTAAAAAAGAAAAACAAAAAGTCATGTATAAAATGCAAAGATCATTAATAATTATATTGTCATTTCTGATGACAATCTCCCTGCAGGCTCAGAAAGATGAAAGGTTCTTCAAGGCTGCAGGCACACCGGCGAATCCAAAAGTCAGCGTAAGCTGGAACAAGTACTATACCTATTCAGGCATCAAAGACCTGTGTGAAAAGCTTGCACAAGAGTATCCTGACCTGGTAAAGATGGATGCGGCAGGGAAATCATACGAAGGGCGTGACATAATAGCCCTAACGGTTACAAACCACAAAAATCAGGATCCTTCACATAAACCCGGATATTATATCGATGGTAATATCCACTCAAATGAAATCCAGGGTACCGAAATGGCATTATATGCAGCATGGTACCTGGCAGAGATGTATGATGAGAATGATTTTATACGTGAATTGCTGGACGAGAAAGTGTTTTATATTCTTCCCACCATAAACCCCGATGCAAGGGAGAACTATATGCACGAAGCCAACACCGGCAGCTCGCCCCGGTCGGGGATGGTGCCCAGGGATGATGACCGTGACGGCATGGTTGATGAAGACGGATTTGACGATATAAACGGTGACGGGGTTATTTCAATGATGCGCCGTAAGAATCCTTATGGAGAATTTAAAGCCGACCCCTCTGATCCGAGACAGATGATACGTGTTGAGCCCGGAGAAAAAGGCGAATATGAAATGCTGGGTTCGGAAGGCATTGATAACGACGGGGACGGGCAGGTAAATGAAGACAGGCAGGGCTCCTACGACCCGAACCGTGACTGGGGATATAACTGGGAACCTGATTATGTGCAACGAGGGGCCGATAAGTATCCTTTCAGCTTCCCTGAAAACCAGGCTGTTCGCGATTTTGCCCTAAAGCACAGGAATATTACCGGGGCGCAAACTTATCATAATTCAGGTGGTATGGTCCTGAGAGGACCAAGCATAGAAGGTGGTGGTTCGGAAGTTTATACCAGGGAAGATGAAAGGGTAATCAATGCCATAGGAGAAATGGGTGCGACAATCATACCGGGCTACCGCTTCCTTACCATATGGAAAGACATGTATACTGTATATGGTGGCGAAGTTGACTGGTGGTACGGCTTTATGGGAACCTTTGTTTATTCCAACGAACTGTGGACCAGTCATCTTATGTTCCACGATGACAGCCGGGACAGTTATAAATTTGACAAACTGTTGCTCTTTGAAGATGCCTTTATCCCCTGGGAAGAATATGATCATCCTGTATACGGCAAGGTTGAGATAGGCGGCTTTGATAAGAATTTTGGGCGAATACACCCGGGCTTTCTCCTGGAATCAGACGCACACCGCAATACTGCTTTCTGTTTTTATCATGCCTACCAGACACCCAAACTGGAAGTACGCGATATCAAGGTTGAAGATTTGCAGGGATCACTCAGGCAGGTCACGGCAACAGTTGCCAACCTGCGGATGATGCCCACCCATTCGGGGCAGAATATTAAATACAAGATAGACCCGCCTGACTATATCTACCTTGATGGAGGAGAAGTTGTGGCAGGCATGATTGTGCTTGATGAGGATAATAATGTATGTGAGGAGCAGGTAAAGAATCCTCAACGGATAGAGGTTGAAAACATACCCGGCAACAGCGCCGTAAAGGTGAGGTGGATTGTCAAAGGCGGCAATAAATACACTGTCAGGGTTGAAAGCGTGAAAGGAGGGCGGGCAGAGAGGACAAATTAAAAAAGGCTCCCGTGAGGGAGCCCTAAAAACGAGTCAGGTAGAAAAGTATATATTAATAGCTCTTCAGTGAGAGCCTGAAGTTACCGGTTGCGTCCCTGGCCGTGACCTTAAAGCCCCATTCTCCTGCTTTGGTGCCGTTCTCTTCGTCAATGCTGAACGACTTGGACCAGTTAACCGACCCGTATTCGTCAATCAGCACCTCGGTGTATTTTTTTCCTGACGGCATGGTTATCACTATCAGTATTTCCCCCTCATCGCACATGCCGCTGACATTAATAGATGCTCTTTTCGCATCTTCCTCAATTTCGAACTTCAGCTCCTTTGTGAAGCTTCCTTCCTTGACAGTCTTCGAGAACTGGAGGCTGCTGGAATTCTGTGAGCCGCCCATGAAATAAATACCTTCAAGGTCTTTACTACCTACCGAAAAAAAATCTGACGGTTCAGGCACTATCCACTGCTCCCTGTAGGCATCACGAGCCTCCCGCACTGCTTTGTCCAGCTCGTCCCGATGTATAATAATCCTCTCCCTTTCTTCCTGTGCTTTTTTCTCTGCCTCCATTTTCTTTTCCTGGATAAGCTGCTCCTGCTTCTTCTTTTCCTTTTCAATCTCTTCCTTTGTCTGGGCGTAGGTCGTTACACTGCCTATCACCAGAAGGACAGAGACAATCATTAATATGGTAAGCTTTCTTTTCATGTCATTGAATTTTTTATTAATAATCACATCTCAAATTTATGCACAAAAATGCCCTTATTTCGTTAACGCCGGGTTAAAGTAGGGTTAAAGGCTCCTGAGCGGTCTTATAAATACTTAAATTTGACGTGGTGTAAATATAATAGCATGTGGAAACTGAAAACTCTATTGCCTGTATTGGCTGCACTGGCAATATTCATCCTTGCCCAGGTTTATATCGTACGCCAGGTCTGGAAACAGAAGGATGAGGTCTTTGCACTCAGATACAGGTCAGAATCAAGGGAAGCCATACACGAGATGGCAACATTTGATCCATATAACGGTTTTAAGAAAGCCTATTTCATTATAGATGATATCTCACACTTATACCTTCCGAAAAGAAAAGCACTACTTAATCCTGAGGACTCGGCAATATTTGCACAGAATCTAAGGGAAAGCTGCACAAAGATACTATCTGAAGACCAGGTACTTTCTGAGTATCTCAGCAAGTATTTTAACAAACTGGGGCTGGAAAATAAGATTAAACCCTTAATATATGTAAATTATATAGACCTTATAGATATTCAGGAAAATATCAGGGTCTATAAGGCTCCTCTCCGTGAACTCAACAAACAACAGTCTGCCAAAAATATCCTTGTTTACACCTTTAACAGCGAAGGAAATAATTATAAAATATCATTTGATTATTACATAGATATTGCCAATAAGGAAAAAATAATACTGCGGGAGCTTAGCCTGACACTTATCCTGAGCATCTTAAGTTTCGGAATCATCTGCACCATCTTCATAGCCACGATGAGGAATTACCTTGAGGAAAAACGATTATCAAGCCTTAAGACAGACTTTATAAATAATATGACGCATGAGCTGAAAACTCCTCTTTCAACAATTACCGTCGCAGGAAAAACCCTGAAGCATGACTCTGTTATAGGCAACAGGGAAAAGATTAAAGAGACTGCCGACATGATTGGAAAACAGTCACTGCACCTGAATGAGCTTATTAACCTTATACTTGAGATAAGCATGTGGGAAAGGGCGCAGTTCCAGGTTGACAAAAAGGAAACCCGGCTTGAGGACCTCTTGAAAGATATAGCATGCAATTTCAGGAACGGATGCGGTGAAGATTGCATATTTACCGAACATTACGATCTCAAAGGAGCCAGTGCGGAAATTGACGACCTCTACTTCACCACCATGATCAATAACCTGCTTAATAACGCCGTAAAATATTCCAGGAAGCCAGCTGAGATACGCCTGGAAGCTTTCAGTGATGATAATGGAATTACCGTTAAGATTGCCGATAAGGGCATTGGTATAAGCCGTTCTGAGCAAAAAAATATTTTTGACAAATTCTACCGTGTCAGCACAGGTAATATACATGAATCAAAAGGCCTTGGACTGGGACTTTACTATGTCAGTAAGATTGCCGGGGCGCACGGAGGGTCCGTAAGGGTAAGCAGCAGAAAGGGAAAAGGAAGCGTCTTTATAGTAAGTATACCAAAAACAACATAACCAGAGCCATGAAAGTATTAATAGCAGAAGACGATATTGACTTTGGCAATATACTGAGTCAGTACGTCTCTATCAACGGGTTTGATGTGACACTTACCCGGAACGGTAAAGAAGCCTGGGGCAGCTATACCCGTGAAAAACCCGACATCTGTGTTCTCGATGTCATGATGCCTGAAATGGACGGCTTCTCCCTTGCAGAGAAGATCAGGCAGAATGACCCTGAAATACCCTTTGTCTTCCTTACAGCCAAAACACTCAAGGAAGATATTGTCAGAGGACTGAAAATGGGTGCCGATGACTATATAACAAAGCCCTTCGATCCCGAAGTGCTTATATTACGTTTAAATAATATACTTAAGAGAGTATATACCAGCATCAACGATGAGTATACCATATCTTCCACCACGCTCAGGTTTAACACCCTCGAACTTATCTGCAGGGGAAAGAAGGAAAAACTGACTCTCAAGGAAGCCCAGCTGCTGAGGTACCTGATGGCACATAAGGATACAATTCTGCGACGCGATGTCATCCTCAACGAAGTATGGGGTGAGGATGATTATTTCCTGGGGCGCAGCATGGATGTATTTATCAGCAGGCTCAGAAAATACCTGTCGCCCGATCAGGGTATCACTCTAAGGACCATAAGGGGAACAGGTTTTGTTCTGGAAGAGACGCAAGTCTAGAGATGAGATAAGAGAGATGAGGTTCGTAACGTTGATAATTATTTTTTGTCTGCTTGTTAAACCTGTAAAGCTGCTATCCCAGTCTGACAGTCTTCACAAGCCGGTAGTTATCGGTTTACATGGTTCATATGGATTTATAATCCCACATTCCAGTAAAATTAAAGAGCTTTCTCATTCCAATCCCTTTTCACTTGAGTTGAATGTTGCCCTTCACCTCACGGCAGAAGATGTATGGAAATATTGTTTCTGTTATCCGCGTCTCGGGGTAAGCATGCATTATGTCGACTTTGGCAACAGGGAGGAACTTGGTAGCGCCTTTGCTCTTTATCCATATATCGAACCCTTTATAGGTGCCGGTCGCAGGCTAAGTATGGCTGTACGCTTCGGGCTGGGTCTCTCTTATCAAAACACGATATATGATGAGACTGAGAATCCCCGCAACCTGTTTTTCGGTTCCCATTTTGCCTTTATAGCTATGCTCAACACGAGTCTTAACGTAAAATTTAACGATAATATCTCCGGCAGGCTTACTTTTAACTATAACCATCTCTCAAACGGGGGTGTCGTACAACCTAATCTCGGCATTAATTACCCCCTCTTTGGCCTGGGTATGGATTATGTGATCAAGCCATATGACTTTGAGGAAAGGGAAAAGAACAGGGATATTGTTTTAAACCCTGACAGGAACCGCTTTGACCTGGCGCTCTTCTTTTCGGGCCGTGAAGGGAAAGAGTTTGACAGCTGGTACGGTGTTTACGGCATATGGGCCGGTTACAGCCGGATGCTTGGCAGGATAAGTGCCTTTTATACCGGAACAGAGCTGGTTTCCGATCATCTCCTGAAAAGAAGGGTCCTCCAGGATTACAGGGATGGTACTATTGATGAACTACCCGATCATAAGAGGTTAAGCATACTCCTGGGCCATGAACTGGTGCTGGGCAGATTTCTTTTTTCACAGTATGCAGGCATTTATATATATTCTCCTGTAACTGCACCCAAACCATGGTACCAGAGGTATGCATTGCTTTACAGGTTTGCTCCCTCAACGTGGATAGGTGTAAATGCACGTTCTCATTACCAGGTAATAGACTTCATAGACCTCAGGCTGGTACGCTCTTTCTGATGATTTTTTAACGAATAAGCTCGTAGCCCAGGTCATGGTCTTTGTCGACAGCCGGAATGCCCTCCTTCATCCATTTGGGCATTGGTTCTCCTTTTAAATAGTGGTTGAAAAACTGGGCAAGCCTTATCTGGAAATCTTTTTTGTTTTTTAAGTTCTGGGGCCAGTGAGGTTCACCGGTATAGTTGAGCATCCAGACCGGTTTCTGCAACCTGCGCAGCGCTATGAAATACTCTATTCCCTGGTACCATGGTACATGCCCGTCCTGGTCGTTATGCATTATGAGTATGGGCGTTGTAACCTTATCCATTGTAAACAGGGGTGAATTTTCTAAATATCTCAGTGGAGCTTCCCAGATGCTTCCCCCTATCCTGGACTGCGTGTGTTCATACTGGAAGGCCCTGTTAAGACCCGTCCACCACCGTATACCACCATAGGCACTGAACATGTTAACCACAGGGGCTCCTGACTCAATGGCCGCAAACATATCGGTACGTGTGGCCAGGTAAGCTACCTGGTAACCTCCCCAGCTATGGCCCTGGGCCCCGATGCGTTCAGGGTCAATAAATCCTTCGCCAACAAGGGCTGTCACACCCGGCATAACACAGTTGTAGGCACTTTCCCCAGGATATCCGTCCTCATAATAAACATCAGGATTGAAGATCACATAGCCATTGCTTGTGTAATAATGGTAGTCGATGGTTGACCTGTGCAATTCAGGGGTCCTGTGACTGTAAAGCTCGCTGGATGACTTCTCGTAGAAATTCACAATCATGGGATATTTCTTTGAAGGATCGAAATTCTCAGGTTTATAAAGAAGGCCTTCCAGCTTACGGCCGTCAAGAGAGGTCCACGAATAAAGTTCGGCTGTCCCCCAGTGGAAATCTTCCTGTTGCGGATTGGCATTGCTTATCATGGTACTGTTACGGAACTTAAGGTCAGTCACGAGGAGATCGGGGAATTCACTAAAAGTTTCTTTTGTATAAACTATGGTTTCAGCGTCATCGGCTTTCACCGGGCGGGACAAACTATAATTGCCACCCATCAGTAATTCCGGTTCGGAGGCTCTTTTCAATCCCCACCTGTAATAGCCTGATTCACGGCTTACTTCGTTTGTGCCTTCCAGGTATTGTGTTTTCTTCACGTCAATAAAGTCCTTATCCCTGTCAAAGCTGATCAGTCGATAAGTGATCATATCTTCACGTCCGCTGACAGTCATTTTAACCGGCTCATAATCATTATCCGGATCAACTTTCCAGATATCGTACCTGTCATATATAAGCACCGCCTCATCATCTGTGAGCCAGCCGCCCGATCCGTAAGGATAGGCATAATTAGGCACATCATTAAGTTCATCCTCGGCCCTGATAACATCCGGCTCCGTGATCCTGCATTCCTTGCCCGTTTCAATATTATAGCTATAGTACGAATAATCAGGATAATTAAACCACACAAGGTAATTGCCTCCCGGTGATGGCTCGACCCTGGCCCTGACATCTTTTTTTATCATTTTCCTTTCACCTGAAAGAAGGCTGAGAAGATACACGTCATAATGATCAGGGCTGCCCTCCCACATTGACTGAAGCTCATATGGCTTGTTTGAAAACAGAAGTACATAATCGGAGTTCCCTTTTTCAAGAAGACGTGAATCAGGTATCTGCCCTGTTTCAATCTGCTGCACCCTCCCTGTTTCCATGTCATACATCGCAAGGTAAGTCTTCTTCATCTCACGGTCTTTATTAATTACCTGTATAGTATGCAGGCTTCCTTCAGTGCCGTGCCATACATCAACATCGGGGTACTCCTCATCAAGAATTGTTGTATCCCGTTCGGGACGTTCCGGTGCCGTTCCAAAGAATACCCTTTCACCGTTGTCAGAAAATGATAGCCTTCCGTTTTCACTTATCCTGAACGACTCAGGAATGGCAGGGTTAGCATTGTTCACCACCTCTTCTGCCCTATCACCTGACCATATGTAAACCGAATAGTCTGAATCCTTTTTTTCACTGTCTTTTGCCAGGAAGACCAGCATTTCACCATCTTCGTGGAGGGCCAGCTGTTTGCACTCATTCTTTCCGGTCATTACCTCCCTGAGCCTGTCGTTGTCAATGTCATAAAAGTAGATTCCGGCCTTAAAATCATTATCGTCGCCTGTTGATACAAAAACCAGTTTTCTTCCTTTCCCGGCAAAATTATACTCGGTAACAAAGGGCCAGGTCTGCAATTGGCCGTTATCAAGATTCCTGAGGTTCAGAGTAAAACCATTTTTACCTGACTCTTCTTTAGCTTTTTTCTCCTCTTCTCCCCCATCAGTTTCATTATCTTCCTTTTCTTTATCGTCTTTTTCAGCCGGATTCATCTGGTAAGCAATGTAAGCCGCCCATTCTTCCGGGATTTTATAATTTTTGAAGTCCCTCAGTGAATCAAGCGTTCCCGACTCAATATTATATATACCAAGCACATTACCAGGCATATCCTCTTCTTTAGTCTTCCTTAGTTTAAGCTCCTTTACATGCTCATACCCGGGAAGCATGGTAAAAATCAAAAATCCTGAATCATCAGTTATTTTTATATCTGTGCCACATTCCGATTCGAATACCTTATCACCATCCTTATTATAGAGATAAATCCTGGAATCGCCCCTCCATGGTTCTGTCTTATAGGCTATCCACAGCCCATCATCAGAAATTACCCTTTCGCTTATCCTCTTCCATGATTCTATATCATCATGGCTAAGAGGTTTTTTCTGTGCATCAAGGGTGGATACAAAAAGAACGAATAGAGTAATCAGAAAATAAGTATTGAGCTTTTTCATTGTTTGACAGGTTGTTAGTACAGGGTCTGAGTGAGATAATCCCGGATAATTATTCCCCTAGAATTTCAGCTACTTTTTTTCTCAGTTCAGGACCTCTTACGTTTGTGGCAATTATCCTGCCTTCTGAATCAAGGAGGTAGTTAGCCGGTATTGCATTTACCGCATATAATTGTGCTGCTTCATTTTCCCAGAATTTCAGATCTGACACATGAGTCCATGTAAGACTATCATCTTCGATGGCTTTCAGCCAGTCATCCCTTTCCCTGTCAAGGGAAACACCCAGTACATCAAATCCTTTATCATGAAATTCATTATATACTGCAAGCACATTGGGATTTTCCTGCCTGCAGGGTCCGCACCATGCTGCCCAGAAATCGACCAGGAGCAGTTCAGTTCCGATAATATCAGAAAGACTTACAGGGTTGCCTTCAGTGTCATTCTGGGTAAAATCAGGAGCTATTTCACCAATAGCCACTTTCCGGAGTTTTTCAATCCTGTCCTTCAGGTCAATAATGACCTTTGTCTCCAACAATTTAGTATCCAGCTTTTCAACATGTGCTTGCAGCTGATCTCCACTCAGGTCGTAGGATATTGAACGGAGTATCATTGGTGTAGCATAGGATGCCGGGTTTGACTCTATAAATTCAATATTATAGTCATTTATCTGCTCATAAAGAAAATTCCTTTCTTCTTCCAATCCCTTTGCTTTTTCCTCATCACCTTCCTGCCGTGCTGCCCGTATTTCTTCAAAAAGGCTCTGGTTCTTCTCATAGAAAGGTTCAAGCCCTGAATTATACCTGTTGTAATCGTCCTGGCTTGCTGACCCTTCTACCCTGGCCTGGTACAATGAATCGGCATGTCCGCTTACCTTAATTTTCGCATTTTCCAGGAAAAGCATCAGGGAACCTCTTTTGCCGGCAATTGATAAATAGTAGGAATCGGGGTAATCTACCGAACCGCCTGTCATTTCAAAAGCACCATCTTCAACAGATGCAGAGTCAATAGTAACAAACTGTCCTGATTCACGTTTTTGCAGGTATATCATACCTTCATCCATCCCTTCCAGTTCTCCCTCAACAACATACCTGGGATCAGATGAGCAGGAAATAATCAAAGCAGTAACCATAGAAAATAAGAATAGTTTTTTCATAATTATGTTTTTTATTTGAGTATACAAAAGAAGTAAAAAAATATCAATGTTCCCCCTTATTGAAGTATTTGTGCAACAACTCTGCTGCTGCTGAATATGATGTTATTTTCCCATTATACAGGTCAGCCTCGAGGCCGGTGATCATAGCGTTTATCTGAGGGTCGTTATAGAAGGACGACTTAAGGTTCTCCATTATGGTGTCGTGCATCCTGATCACAGACTGTTTTTTTCTTTTTTCAGTGAAGAAGCCATTTGCTTTTGTCAGTTCTATCTGTTCAGTTATGGTATTCCATATCTCATCAATACCCCTTACTTCAAGGGCACTGCAGGTAAGCACCCTGGGTTTCCAGCCCGATTCGCTTGGAGGGAACAGTGACAGGGCATTATTGAATTCTGTCCTTGTCATTTCAGCCCTGTGCACATTACTGCCATCTGCCTTATTAATGATTATTGCATCGGCCATTTCCATTATTCCCCTTTTTATTCCCTGCAGTTCATCTCCTGCTCCCGATATCATGAGCAGGAGGAAGAAATCGACCATTGAATGCACCATGGTTTCGGACTGGCCCACACCAACTGTTTCCACGAAGATGGTATTGAAGCCTGCCGCCTCGCACAGAATTATTGATTCCCTTGTTTTTCTTGCCACGCCTCCCAGCGATCCGGCTGAGGGGGAAGGACGTATAAAGGCCATGGGGTCGCCGGCCAGAGCTTCCATTCTTGTTTTATCCCCGAGTATGCTTCCGTGTGATTTTTCGCTGCTGGGATCGATGGCAAGCACAGCAAGTTTACGGTTCATTGCCGTAACCTTCTTCCCCAGTGTTTCAATAAAGGTACTCTTGCCTGCTCCGGGCACACCGGTAATGCCTATTCTTATTGAATCTTCACCATGAGGCAGGCATGCTTCTATTATTCTCTGGGCAAGTTCGAAATGTTCTGTTTTATTGCTTTCAACGAGGGTAATAGCCTGGCTCAACAAGGTAATGTTACCAGCAAGTATACCTTCAACATATTCATTTACTGAATATTCTTTTCGTTTTTTCCTTACCCGTCCCAGCAACTCGGGATTAACAGACGGCGGCTGGGGAATACCTTTACTGACCGACAGTGCAGATTTTCCCGTGCTCTTTTTTTTATCCTGCATTAATATTAGTCACTTTCAAGGACGCTACCGCTTACTACAAGGCTTACCTGGCTTTTCTTAGGGTCATTTGTAATTACGGTAATTACCTTGTGCTGCTTACCCTTACGTGCTCCTGCATCAAAAACAGCCTTTATGACACTTGATTCGCCGGCTTTGATTGTTGTATTGGCAGGTGTCACGGTTGTGCAGCCGCAGGAGGATCTTACCTTGCGTATTACCAGGTCGCTTTTCCCTGAATTTTTAAATTTGAATTCTATATCAGCTTTCTCCTTCTGTTTTATTTCCCCGAAGTCGAAACGTGTATTTTCTATGTCAAACACAGGGGCATTATCAAGTTCTTCCTGTGACCATGAACTGAAATCTTCGACCAAATTTGCCGAGACCACAAAATAGCTGTTATTCACTGCCTCGCCGTTTTTCAGAACACGGACCAGGCTGTTCACGTAGCCCCAATCATCTATCTTACTTGCATCATAGGTACCCTCGATTACCCCTTTTTCGCCCGGTTTCAGGCTTGCGGGTTTTGTTTTCAGGCTCAGATGTTCGGGTACCCTTTCAAAAGTAAGACTTACTGGTTCATCAAGGGTATTGATAATTTCCATCACCTTGATCTTCTTTTTACCCCTTTCTATATCCGTGAAGGCAAGGTGATTACTCTTAAACCTCACCCCACCGGCGTCAAACCTGTAAATTTCCTCAAGGGAAAGCTCCCTGGGAATCACGTCACCTTCAATAATGAGGACATGAACGGCCGGTTGAGTATTGGTATAAACGGCCACTGTTTTCTTAAATTTATTGGGACGGTTCCTGGGATCATAGGTCACTGCCACATATCCCTTTTCTCCGGGCTTTACCGGATGCTTGGTCCATTCAGGTGTGGTACATCCGCATGATGCTGTTACCCTGCTGATAAGCAGGTCGGATGAACCTGTATTTTCGAATTCAAACTTATGTGTCTGTGGCCCTGCTTCCTCCCTGAACCTGCCAAAATCATGCGTGGTGCTGTTAAACTTTATATCTGCCCCGTCAGGCTGGGCTGATACCATTAATGATGTCAGTAGGATGATAAAACTTAAGTGTATTTTCTTCATTTTTCCTGCAAATTTATTTTTTGTATCAAAAATCATAATGTAGACGCAAAATATAACAAATTAGTTGCATTGTTTGTTATTACGATAATAATCATTTCAAATTACGGACCAAAATTAATAAAGTTTCAAGTTTTTCGCTATATTATTCATAACATATTATCTTAGCTTTGTCTATTTTAAGAGATGTTTGGAATAATATTTGAAGTCAATAATTCACTAAATCAAATGTGCATTTGAAAGTAAGAATCAGACATATCATTCTGTCATTCCTTCTTTTATCAATGGGCTTGCTTGCAAAGGGCCAGTTTTACAATGGCCTGCAGATGACATTTGGAAAAAACCGCCTCCAACACTATGACTTCTACTGGTCGTACTACCGCTTTGATTATTTTGATGTCTACTTTAACGAATTCGGCAGGGATCTGGCCCAGTATACAGCCAAAGTGGCCACCGAGAAGATGGCAGAGATTGAAGATTACTTCGATTACATGCTTGAAAAGAGGTTGATCTTCATTACCTATAACCTGCACCAGGAACAAAAACAAACCAATATTGGCCTGCTGACCGGGCAGGATGATTACAATATAGGCGGTTTCAACCGGGCAATACAGAATAAGGTAATGCTTTATTATGAAGGCGATCACGAAAAATACGAGCAACAGATAGCCGCAGCGATCACCGAAGTAATGATAAACGAAATGCTGTATGACGCAGAGCGCAGGGACATGGTACCGGGCTCATCGCAGATCAGCCTGCCTGACTGGTACTTTAAAGGCCTGGTAAACTATATAGCCAAAGGCTGGGACTACGAAACCGATAATATGGTCAGGGACGGCATATTGTCGGGCAGCTACGAAAAGCTCAATTTCCTGGAATATGATGACGCTGTTTATGCAGGGCATTCGTTCTGGAGATATATCGCCAGGACTTACGGCGATCCCATAGTCCCCAATGTCATTTACCTGACAAAGATATATAAGAACGTAGACGACGGTCTGATGTACGTCCTGGGAATGAAACTTAAGGACCTGCAGAAAGAATGGTACGCATATTACAAGGAGTATTATGAAAATCTTGAAAATGACCAGGCTGTTAATGAACCTGAAAATAAGATACATAAAACGAAGAAAAGAAGGATAATCCAGGATGTGAGCATTAGTCCTGACCAGCGGTATATCGCATACATAACATATGACTGGGGAAAGAGGAGGATATGGCTGCATGATACCGAAACAGGCAGGCGCAAAAGGATTTTTACCATTGAGCCAAAATACGAGCAGGTGGCTGATATCAGTTACCCTGTTATTGCCTGGCACCCGGGTAGCGATATACTAAGCTTTATCAATGAAGAAAAGGGTGACCTGAAAATATATTTTCACCGGATTACCAGCGGAAAAACTGAAAGCCGTAATCTCCTGTATTTTGAGAAAGTGCTCGATTTCAGTTATTCCCCTAACGGAAACAGGCTGCTTATGTCAGCTGTAAAAGACGGACTTACCGATATTTACATACACACAATTGCAGCGGGCACCAATGAACAAATAACAAGGGACCTTGCCGATGATCTTAATCCCAGGTATGTGCAAGCAGAAAGGAACACGATAATATTCAGTTCAAACAGGCTGAATGATACCCTAAACATCCCCTTTGATCCCCTTGCTGAAACCTCGATGACTTATGACCTCTTTACCTATGATCTGGATAAAGATGATAAGGTGGCGGTGAAACTGTCAGAAGGCAGGTATGTTGAACGCATGCAGCCGGCAACACTTAACAGCAGGGAAATTTACTACCTGGGAGATAAGACGGGAACAATAAATAAATATGTCGCCAGCTTCGACAGTACAATAAGCTACATAGACACCACAACCCATTACAGGTATTTTATCAAGTCAAAACCCCTAACCAATTATAACAGGAATATAATCAAACATGATTATAAGGAAGGAAGGATTGCTGAGATAAAATACAGGGACGGCAGTTATCATCTTTACACCGGACAGGCCAATGAGCAGAAAGCCCTACCGGAAGACCAGCTTTTAATAAGCCCTTTCAGGGAAGAGAGAAGGGCTATGCTTCATGAAGCCGACAGCATAGAACAATTGAAGCAGAAGCTGATAGAGATGGACAGGTTAAGAAGGGATACACTCACCAAACCCCTTTATGAATATTATGCCTCCGATGAAGCTATCGATATCAACTATTATATTTTTGAAAAAGAGAAAGAGAATTATTATGAACAGCAGTGGCGTGAGGAATATATGGATATTGATTTTGATACCGCAAGAATAAAATTTCCTCTCATAAGGATCTACGAAACATCCTTCTATAATAATTACATTGCCAACCAGATAGATTTCAATTTCCTTAACCAGTCATACCAGGCATACAGCGGCGGGGCGCCCTACTTCAACCCCGGATTTAACATGCTCACCCAGATTGGGATTGTTGACCTTTTTGAGGATTATAAAATCACGGGGGGCTTCAGGTTTGCCGGTAATTTTGACAGCAATGAATATCTTGTCAGTCTTGAAAGCCTCAAAGGGAGGTTTGACAAACAGTTTGTTTTCCACCGACAGGCCTTGAGCAGTTACAATGACACGGCATATTTTAAGATACACAGCCATAACCTTTACTTCACTCTCTCCAGGCCCGTTACACCCGTCCTTGCCATCAAGGGCACTCTCAGTTACAGGAACGACAGGTACGTGGCCCTGGCAACCGATATAACAAAGCTTAACTCCGATGCGATCTACCGTAACTGGGCCGGAATCAAATCGGAGCTGGTTTATGATAATACCAGAAAAAGAGGAACAAATATTTATTTCGGAACACGCTTTAAGATTTTTGGCGAGTATTACAGGGATATCAAGAGATCTAAATCGGACATGTTTGTGGTTGGTGCCGATTTCCGGCACTATTTAAGAATACACCGCGACCTTATATGGGCCAACCGGTTTGCAGCCAGCTCATCCTTCGGCCCTACAAAACTGCTCTATTACCTTGGTGGTGTTGATAACTGGCTTGGCTTCCTCTCAAGAGATATCGAGATGTTTGATAATTCAGTCCAGGTTGACCCAAGCGCCAACTATGGTTTTCATACCCTCGCTACCAATATGAGGGGCTTCAGCCAGAATATCAGGAATGGGAATAATTTTGCCCTTATTAACAGTGAAATTAGATGGCCGGTCATCAGGTATATAGCCGGGCGGCCACTCAAATCAAAAATACTGAATGATTTTCAGATAGTGGCTTTCGGCGACGTCGGCACAGCCTGGACAGGTCCTGATCCATGGTCAGGAGAAAATAAATGGGACACCGAGACTATTGTAAACGGGCCTGTCAAAGTAAACCTCGACACCAACAGGGAACCAATAGTGGGTGGTTTCGGCTTCGGACTCAGGGCAAACCTTTTTGGCTATTTTGTCAGGGCCGACTGGGCCTGGGGTGTTGAAAACTCCCTTATCCTACCCCGGATCTTCTACCTTTCATTCAGCCTCGACTTTTAGATACCTTTCCAGGATATGGACAAGATAGCAAAGATAATCACACAAAGGGCAGATGAAATATTTGATGAAACAGTAAGGCTGAGGCGTCATTTTCATATGTACCCCGAATTATCCTTCAAGGAAGCTAAAACCGCTGATTTCATATGCAGCTTTCTTGACGCTAATAAAATTGATTATATTAAAGACCTTGCCGGTACCGGCATTATAGCATGGGTTAATGGCCAAGGCGGCACGGGCAGGGTGGTTGTGCTCAGGGCAGAAATGGATGCCCTGCCAATACATGAAAGCACAACACTGGAATACGCAAGTAAAAACAGGGGAATTATGCACGCATGCGGGCACGATGCCCATATGGCTATGCTGCTGTCGTCAATAAAAATTATAAAAGCTGTCAGCAGCGAATTTGGAGGCAGGATAGGGTTTATTTTTCAACCGGGCGAAGAAGTAGCTCCCGGCGGAGCAAAACTCCTTATGAAAACACAGGCCTTCAGAGACCTGAAACCTGATCTTATTATCGCCCAGCATGTCCTGCCTGAACTGGAGACGGGTATGACTGGCTTCAGGCCCGGTAAATACATGGCCTCAAGCGATGAGTTACATATCAGCATACATGGAAGAGGAGGGCATGCAGCTCTCCCGGGGCAGAGTACTGACCAGGTAGGGATAGGAAGTGAACTGGTTATGAGGCTGAAGGATACAGTTAATGACTATCCTGAAAATGAACTCCCGGTAATTGGAATAGGACATTTCTCAGCAGAGGGCACCACTAATATAATCCCTGAAGAAATACAAATAAAGGGCACTCTCAGGACCTTTGACGAAAAAGTAAGGGAGGATCTGAAAAAGAGAGTCAGGGCGGTGTGCACCTATATTCAAAATACGTACGGTGTGGAGGTAAATCTGGAAATACCCGATGGTTACCCTGTTCTCCTGAATAATCATGATTACGTGAAAAGATCCGTTGAACTTGCAGGAATTATAAACGGTGAAGAAATGGTTAAAGAAGTAGACCGTAGAATGAGCTCTGAAGATTTTGCATTTTATTCGCAAAAGTATCCTGCCGTATTCTTCCGGCTGGGTGTGAAAAGCATTACGGAAGGGATGAAGGGCTTGCACACACCCGGTTTTACAATTGACGAAAAGGCCATGCTTACAGGAATGAGGACCCTTAGTTACCTGGGCCTTAAGTTTACAGCCTGCTGATGATACAGGCCGGCGTCGCAATAACTGCACCTGCAGTGAAAAGAAAAAGACTGCTTTAAAAAACCTTAATATACTTTTGTAATTAAAAAATATAGATAATTTTGCACTATTATTCAAATGAATTTATAACTTAAAATAATTGAGATGGCTTACGTTATTACAGATGATTGTACTGCTTGCGGAACTTGCATAGATGAATGTCCTGTTGAAGCTATATCTGAAGGTGATATTTATAAGATTGATCCTGACCTTTGCACTGACTGTGGCGCATGCGCTGACGTGTGTCCGGTAGAGGCCATTCATCCGGAGTAAGCAGCATACAATTCATGAATTATAGGAGGCTGTCTCATAAGGGCAGTCTCTTTTTTTTACCCGGGCCGCGTGTAGCGGCCCTTTTTTATTTCGAAGGACTGTAACGGGCTTCCTCCAGTATCTTCCTGTAGTTATTATTCTGCATCAGATCACCCAGTTCAACTTTTTCATTATTTTTCATATACGATTCAATTATCCTGAAACCGAGCCACACACCTGCCCGGCCGGGCGATTCAGATGTAAAATACGTTGTAAAAGGTGCTTCTCCGGTAAGCTTGCGTATAAGCATCAGGTCGGTGCTGAAAAGCATATCATGTTCAATAAGATATTCCCACATTTTGTCCTCATTGTTTAAACAGAACCTCATCTGCCCGGATGTAAAGCCGAACAGCAAGGAATCAGGATACTCATTAAGCATGCATTTGGTAAAATAATGTAATTTGCCTTCATAGAGCATCCTTGATATTACATCTTCAGATGATCCTGCAGCAGAGTAGGGATTACCTGCCTTTGCCCATGCATATATGGCATCAGGCACTATCTTTTCAGGGATCATCTTAAGAGTGATATAATTGTATATACCCAGGCGGGTATAGTAATCATGTCCCGCACCCAGGTACCTGTCAAGCCCCGTGGCCAGAACCGAATCGCCTACAATAACGCTGTTATTAAAACCTGAAATAAAGGTATACATGCGGGGTATTACAGAATCAGGAAAATAGTAGCTGTAGTTAGCCCAGGCTCTCTCAAACTCTTTCTCATAATAGGACAATTCAGGATATTTTTCCATGACCGATACATAAACCTCGTAGTTAAAACGGTCAGTGGTAAATTCTATCAGGCGTTCAAAGGCAGTACTGTCCTCAAGTGTGCCTGCGTTAATTACATAGGCAAATAAGCGGAGAAATGAACCATATTTCAGCCTCAGACTGTCTTCCCGCATTCTCAGGGCAGCAGGGTCACCTGAAAAAAGATCCCTTTCAAGCCTCAGTATTTCAATATCCGGCTCAGTTAATTTTTCCCTTATTGTATAATGATCTCCACCGCATGAAACTAATATGATGATTGCAATTAACAGTAAGGGTATTTTTAATGCATGCTTCATTTGAAGTCTGTGTTTATACAGAAAACAAAAATCTACCTTTCTGTATTATTTATAATTTATTCTTATTTTAGTGGTAGCCTATGCAAATGTAAAAAACTACTTTGAACTAACTTTAACCGTGATCGCGATGAAGATAAAAATATCCCTTTTAAAAATACTGCTCCTAATATTCATGGCAGGCCTCGCCTCACAAAAGTCCATCTCACAGGAGCTCCACTTCGGTCTTTTCGCCGAACCCCTTATCAGCTGGTTCTCATCGGATACAGATGCATCAATGAGCGACGGTGCCCGCCCGGGTATGGCCTTCGGCATAACCATTGACAGGTACTTTGCAAGGAATTATGCTTTTACAGGTGGAATAAGCATGATCAATGCATCGGGACGACTCAGGCATGCAGAGGACATGCCTATATGGCTTAAGTATTCACAGGTTGACCTGGCAGCAGGAGATAAAATAACCTATAAAATACGTTACCTGGCCTTCCCGGTTGGCTTAAAAATGAAAACCAACTGGATCAGCTACACTGTATTCAGTGCCGACATGGGCCTTAGTCCTAAAATAATCATCGGAGGCAAGGGAAGCATTCCTTCCCAGGACATTGAAAAAGAAAGTATTACCCAGGAGCTGAAGCTCTTTGCCCTTGGTTTCTTTTTTACAATCAATGCCGAATACCCCCTTGGCGGCAGAACAGCTGTTACGGCAGGCCTGGGCTATGAAAATATTTTCACCGATGTTACAAAAGATCATGACGTCCAGCCGGATGATAAGATCACTCAACACCTCATACGTATCAGGTTGGGGATGAATTTTTAACGATAAACCTGATGAAAATTACACTGGCTCAGCTCAATTACCATGTAGGCAACTTTGACAAGAACAGCAGGCTCATAATTGATGCTATCAGGGAGGCAGAAAAGGATAAATCAGACCTGGTAATTTTTTCAGAGCTCTCGCTGCCGGGATATCCCCCCCTTGACCTGCTTGAACATCGTGATTTCATTGACAAATGCTTTGATTACCTTAACATAATTGCAGCCGAATGCCAGGGCATAGCCGCTATAGTGGGAGCACCGGCCATTAATGATAAGAGCAGTGGCAAAAAACTATATAACGCAGCTTATTTGCTTGCTGAAGGGAGAATAAGAGACCGGGTGCACAAAAGCCTGCTCCCGACTTATGACATCTTTGATGAATACAGGTACTTTGAGCCTTCAACAAATTTTAAGCTCCTTGAACTGAAAGGTAAAAAACTGGCCGTGACAATATGTGAAGATTTATGGGATGAACAGAGCTTTGAAAATGATTTCAGCAGCTCACGGATGTATGCAGTGTCACCAATGGATGAACTGGCCAAACTGGGCCCTGATATGATAATTAATATCTCGGCATCTCCCTTTGCATATACAAAGACGGAAAGTAAAAGAAAAATATTCACAGTTAAAGCTGCCAGGCATAAGCTCCCTGTTTTTATGGTCAACCAGGTTGGGGCAAATACCGACCTTATTTTTGAAGGCAACTCACTGGTAGCAGGCCCCGGGGGCAATATAATCGGTTTATTCCCGGCTTTCGAAGAACATATGGCAAGCTACGAGCTTTCCGATGTGATTAATAACAAAACAACAATAAAAGTTGAAACAAAGCAGATCGAAATGATCCACTCAGCCCTTGTCCTTGGCCTGAAAGATTATTTTGAAAAAATGAATTTCAGTTCAGCCCTTCTTGGACTTTCAGGTGGAATAGATTCTGCTGTCTGCCTTTGCCTGGCCGTAAGCGCTCTTGGTCCGGCAAATGTGAGAGCACTCCTGCTGCCTTCCATGTATTCAAGCGAGCATTCGGTGAATGATGCCATCACGCTCAGCAATAATCTGGGAGTGAACTATGATATAATCAATATCGAAGAAGCCTACCTGGCAATAGAAAGATCACTGGCAGAAATAATGAAAGGAAGGTCCAGGAATGTAACAGAAGAAAATATACAGGCTCGCCTGAGAAGCCTCTTACTGATGGCTGTATCAAATAAGTTTGGAAATATTCTGCTGAACACATCCAACAAAAGCGAAACAGCCGTCGGCTACAGTACCCTTTACGGAGATATGGCAGGCAGTATATCGGTGCTAGGCGATGTCTATAAAACAGACGTTTACAGGCTGGCTGCCTATATAAACCGAAACGGACAGATCATACCTGAAAACAGTATCACCAAAGCCCCGTCGGCCGAACTGAGCCCCAACCAGAAAGATACCGATTCACTGCCTGACTATGAAATACTTGATTCAATACTCTACCAGTACATTGAATTGCAGAAAGCGATAGCCGATATTGAAGGCCCTGATATCAATCCTTCCCTTGTGAAGAAAATCATAGGGCTCATAAACAAGAATGAATTTAAACGTTACCAGGCACCACCAATCCTGAGAATCTCAGGCAAAGCTTTCGGCCCGGGCAGACGAATGCCCCTTGTTGGTGTGTATTAATTGTTATCCGGAATTATTCCGGATAAGCTTCCCCCAGAAAAAAAATGATACTAATCATCCCCGGCGAATTTAATATGTTCTAAAACATAATAAGTAATATGCTGTAATCATGAGCTTTACAACATGCTGTTAATGAATGTGTTAAAAAATGTTAATTTAGCATTTGTAAGTTTCTTTTATTATTTTTGTATATGTTTTGTAACATAATTCTAAATGAAGACAACATTGTACAAAAATCACTACATCCAGAACTGCATAGAGAGCCCCGGTTCTATTTTCAAAAATCTAAAATTAAATGAGAGGGAGGTACTGGTCAGAAACCATTCCTATGCTCATTACAGGAAGGGGGAAGTTATTTTCAAGGAAGGAGAGAAACCTCCCGGTCTTATCAGCCTGGCTGCAGGTAAAGTCAAAATCTTCAAGGAAGGGGTTGGCGGCAGGGAGCAGATCCTCAGGATGGCAAAGCCTGCAGGTCTGCTTGGCTTCAGGGCGCTTTTTGCCGGTGTGGCCTACTCGGCCTCAGCAATTGCAATTGAAGATTCAACGATATGCATCATTGAGAGAGATGCCTTCTTTAATCTTGTCAAAGACAGTCCCGATCTTTCAATTAAGATAATTCAGATGTTATCACGAGAACTGGGATTTTCAAACAACCGCACGGTGTCACTTACACAGAAGCATATCAGGGGCAGGCTTGCCGAATCCCTCATTGTATTGAAAGATATCTACGGCTTTGAACCGGACGGTAAAACTATCAGGGCCTATCTTTCCCGGGAAGACATTGCGAACCTGTCGAACATGACCACCTCAAATGCCATCAGGACACTTTCAACATTTGCAGCGGAGAAGGTCATTTCGATAGACGGCAGGAAAATAAAGATTCTTGATCCGCCCAAGCTAAACAGGATAAGCACACTGGGCTAGTTATTCGTAAAGGAAAATCCTCTTTACCCTCACCGGGATACCGGTAAGAATCTCGTAAGGAATTGTTTCACATATTCCTGCCACCTCATTTATGGATATATTTTCACCGAATACTTCAACCTCATCCCCTGCTTTCAGGTCTGTTCCACTTATATCAACCATGCACATATCCATGCATACATTACCCCTTATGGGCAGATGTCTGCCCCCTGCATAAACGTATCCCCTGCCCCTGCCCATCATCCTCCTCAGTCCATCGGCATAGCCGAGAGGTAATATTGCAATCCTTCTGCTTTCTGGACCTGCATCCTTCAATCCATAGCCCAGGCCTTCACCTGCATTGATTATTTTCACCTGCGATATTCTTGTATAAAAGGCTGCGGCAGGCTTAAGTCCATTCATTTCAACCTCACTGATTCCATACATGCCTATCCCGAGCCGTACCATATCAAACTGGTAAAGGGGAAACCTGGCAATGCCCGCTGAATTGAGCAGGTGCCTTATAAAATCGCTGCCTGTCATTTCTCTGATAAGCTTACTCATTTCCACAAATTTAACTGCCTGGTCATGGCTGTACTTATCCATATCCTTATTATAGGCTGCTGCCAGATGTGAAAATACAGAAGCAATTTTAACTGATCTGCATCTGACCAGTTTATCAGCCATCTCCTCGATATCTTCTTCAGTAAAACCAAGACGGTGCATCCCTGTATCAAGCTTTATATGCACGGGATAATCCCTGGTCCCGTAACGTTTTGTCTCATTTATAAAACTGCTCAGGATATCGTGGCTGTATATTTCAGGCTCCAGGTCATATTCCAGAAGTGACCGGAGTGAAAACGGATCAGGGTTCATCACCATTATACGGCTTGTTATCCCTTCTTTTCTGAGGCTTATCCCTTCGTCAGGATAGGCAACCGCCAGGTAATCTATACCATTATATGACAGCCATTCAGATATTTCCCTTGGCCCTGTCCCGTAGGCAAAAGCCTTTACCATGGCCATAATCCGTGTACCCTTCTTAAGATAAGACCTGAAAGTATTAAGATTGGAGAGTACAGCATTAAGATTTATTTCGAGCCTGGTCTGGTGTGTTTTTAATTCAAGCAGGCGTCCTATGCGTTCAAATTCATATTTCCTGGCTCCCTTCAGCAGTATGGCTTCATTTTTAAATGTCCCGGGCAGGAAGGACCTTATGAACTCATCTGTATCCTTAAAGAAGCTTGCATTGTCAACATCAAAATATCCACTGTATTTCTGCAGGTCATCCCCAATGGCCATCAGCTTACTGACACCGCTTTTCTTAATATTTTCAGCCACTCCCCTGTAAAGCTGGTCCCTGTTCCTTCTACCCTGTACAAAATCAGACAGTACAAGTGTCATGTCTTTATCTGAAATACCCTTGAGAGCTTCCAGGGCTATGCGCAGCGAGCCGGGATCGGAATTATAAAAATCTTCGAGCAACAAACAGTTATTTATTCCTTCTTTCTGTTCCATCCTCATGGCAAGGGGGCTAAGACCTCTAACACCCTCTGATATCATCCTTCCGTCAAGTCCCAGGTAAAGGAGGATGGCAATGAGGGTTGAAATATTATCTACCGATGCCTTGTCGGAGAATGGTATCCTGCAAATAAAGTCCTCTTCAGGACTTTTAACTCTCAGCTCCGGTCCATCCACAGCTTTCAATCCGGGGCTGATGATGATATCAGCTTTATTCTCCTCCGCCGTCCAGCTGAAAAGACGCTTACCCCTGAGGCGATTGTCATTTATTATTGCCTCGTGAATTTGCTTCTTATCGGCAGGATAGATGATCACTTCAGAATTTACAAAGAGCCCAAGCTTTTCATGAATTTTATCCTCCAGGCTGGTAAAATTTTCCTGGTGTGCTTCACCTATATGAGTAAAGACACCTATCTGTGGCCTTATCATCTTTTCCAGTCGTTCTATTTCCCCGGGTTGAGACATTCCTGCTTCTATCACGGCGGTATCATAATCATTACTGAGGTACCACAGCGACAGGGGCACACCAAGCTGCGAATTATAACTCCTGGGACTGCGTATCACATCCCTGTGTTTAGCCAGGATATCCGAAAGCCACTCCTTTATTATCGTCTTCCCGTTACTTCCTGTAATGGAAATCAGTAATCCCCTGTAATTTCTTCTTTTCCATGCAGCAATATACTGCAGTGCTGACAGGCTGTCTTCAGCAATGATAAAGGCTGATCCCGGGTAATCCTCCTTAGCCTCGTAATATTTACCGCTGACAAGGAAGATTCTTACTCCTGCCCTGTACATGGCGGCTATGAAAGTATGACCATCATTTTTTTCTCCTCTCAGGGCTATAAACATGGTCCCTTCAGATAAAGCCGAAACCTTCCTGCTATCGGTTAAAAGGTCGATGACCTCAAGTCCGGGGTCGCCCGTAAAGGAGGATCCTGTGATTTCAGCTATTGTCCTGACATCTGTTTTCAATTTTCCTCCCCTGATTCCGTTAACATAATATAGCAGTTCCTGCAAAGGGGTTTATAGATATCCTTCTCACCCAGCAATACCACACTTTTATCCTTAGCCTTCCTGTAGGAATAATGGGCCAGGTTACCGCATTCAACACAAATTGCATGCACTTTTGTAACGTATTCGGCTATGGCAATCAGATCAGGCATTGGGCCGAAAGGCCTTCTGCTATAATCCATATCGAGACCTGCTACTATAACCCTCACTCCCCTGTCGGCCAACTTATTACATACATCCACTATGCCATGGTCAAAAAATTGTGCCTCATCTATACCTACAACATGTACCCCTGACGATAAAAGGAGTATCATTGAAGCGTTCTCAACAGGGGTTGAAGTTATAGACCTCTCATCGTGTGATACAACCAGTGTATCTGAATATCTCTTATCCAGTGCAGGCTTGTATATTTCAACTTTCAAACCTGCTATTCTGGCTCTCTTGAGCCTTCTGATCAATTCCTCGGTCTTGCCTGAAAACATTGATCCGGCAATAACCTCTATTGATCCCCGTTTATTTACATGGTCAACAGAATTTTCAAGAAAATGCATTTACCAAATTGTTTATGAAGCCGGGATAATTTCTGTCACGATAAATATTAATTACCTTTGCAAGGTAAAGAAAATTGACTTTAAATAAAACCAATTTCATGGATCTGAAATCAGCTGTAGATATTATTTTGAAGGACCTTAAGGAAGCCCGTGATTTGATCGGTGACCTCAGGAACAAGCCTGAATTACCGGAGCTCCAGATTGAGCTCGCAAAGTCAAAATGCAGGAGTGCGGAAGAATTAATACGGCTTATTGGTGAAATAATAAGCGAAGCCAGGCATGATAACAATATAGATCCCGGGAAAGAGATGTCTGCCATGCCCACCGAAACTGACAGGCAGGCGGATTTAATTGATAATGATATTCTTGATCTGGAAGAGGAACTCGAAGAAGCAGAAATAAATGAAACTGAAATAGCAGAGCCGGCATCTCCTGAGATGGAAGAGGAAATTTTATATCCGGAAAAAGAGCCGGAAGAAAAAGTTGAACCAGCAGAAATAAGGAAGGGTGATAAAATCGTTGCGGACAAATTTGCACATCTTGCCAGCCGGATAAATGAGAAAGTGGGCGACAGCAAGAAGACAGGGGGGAAGACGCGAAGCCTGCCGGTAACTGACCTGAACAAGGCAATAGGAATTAATGACAGGTTCTATTTTATCAGGGAGCTTTTCGATGGCCGCGAGGACTCATTCAGGGAAACAATCAACAAGCTTAACAATGCTGCCACCAGGGAGGAAGCTTCAGCCATTCTCGATGATACAGTAAAAGAGATGGCAGATTCGGAACCTGCCCACCAGTTGCTTGAACTGGTTGAAAGGAAACTATCAGTTAAATAAAATGAGCCGGCTGTATATAATCCCCACTCCCATAGGTAATCTGAAGGATATTACCCTCAGGGCTGTTGAAATACTCAAGGATGTTGACCTGGTCCTTGCGGAAGATACCCGCAAATCAGGTATACTGATGAAGCATTTTGATATAGACACTCCGCTCATCTCGCACCACAAATTCAATGAACACAGGGAAGCAGAGAAGATATGCAGGCAAATAGCTTCCGGAAAAAACATAGCCCTGGTTACCGATGCCGGTACCCCCGGTATATCTGACCCCGGCTTTTTACTTGTAAGAACATGCATTGAAAATAAGCTGGACGTGGAGACCCTTCCCGGGGCCACGGCTTTTATTCCTGCCCTGGTAAATTCAGGCCTCCCCTGTGACAGGTTCTGCTTCGAAGGCTTCCTGCCCCAGAAAAAAGGCAGGCTGAAAAGGATAAAAAACCTTGAAAAGGAAGAGAGGACAATGGTCTTTTATGAATCGCCTTACAGGATAATAAAACTTATTGACCAGCTCATTGATGTTTTCGGCTGTGAAAGAAAGGCCTCCCTGTCAAGGGAACTGACAAAAATACACGAGGAAAATATCAGGGGAAGCCTGGAGGAAATTGCAATCATGCTTAAAGAGACACAAACAAGGGGGGAATATGTATTAATTGTAGCCGGTGTTTGAAAACTTTTAAGGGGATAATCGTTATTATATAAAAAGCTCTATGAAGAAATTCCTGATTACAATATATATTTTAACACTGACTGTTTTAAGTTCAGAAGCCCAGAGCCTGAAAGGCATAATAAGGGATACCGGGGGAGAACCGGTAAGGTATGCAACGGTTTATGTGGATGAACTGAAGCATGGTACCACTTCCAATGCCAGGGGCGAATATGAAATAAAGCTTAAACCCGGCGAGTATACTTTATTTTACCAGAGCCTGGGATTCTCGCCTGAGGTCAGGAACATAAGCATGGGAGAGTCAGATAAAAACCTGGACATCACCCTCAGCATACAGTACTACCAGATCCCCGAGGTCAGGGTCACTGCCACGGGTGAAGACCCTGCTTACGGGATAATGCGAAAAGCCATAGGTATGGCTTCCTACCACCTGAACAGGGTAAAACATTACGAGGCTGAAGTATACATCAAAGGTGGCGTGGTGGTTAATAAGATCCCGAAGATAGTGACCAGGAATTTAAGTGTAGATGACCTGGACATTAAAGAAGGCGACAGTTATCTTATTGAATCGCTGAACAGGATAGAATATGATGCTCCTGATATATACAGGCAGACGGTAATTGCACAGCACAGCACCTTCCCCGACACAAGGGAAACTGACATTTCTCCGCTCGATGTAGTTAAGGCAAGTTTTTACCAGCCGGTACTGGCCGATATAGCCATAAGCCCCCTTTCGCCAAACGCCATGTCGCACTACAGGTTCAGCTATGAAGGGTCAACGCCCCAGGGTAAGTATATTGTCAATAAAATAAAAGTAACACCAAAAAGAAAAAGCCAGCAGGTCTTCGCAGGCACCATTTATATTATTGAAGACCTCTGGTGTATACACAGCCTTGACCTGACAAATGATAATATGGCAGGTTCAATTGAAATTAAACAGGTCTACACCCCGGTGCAGGATGATATCTGGATGCCTGTAAGCCATAGTTTTGATGTCAAGGTATCCATTGTGGGTGTTGATGCTGACGGCACATACGGATCCTCTGTTACCTATAACAGTGTAGAGCCAAACAAGGACCTGCCGAAACCTGCCGAGCTGGCACTTAATCCCACAGCCGAGCAACAAATGCTTGAAGAACAACGCGAGGCATCAAGAACACAGCAGAAAATTGAAGAGATACTCCAGAAGGATGAGCTCAGCAACAGGGACATGTCCAGACTCTCAAGGCTTATGGAAAAGGAAACTGAGGAATCGAACCCCGGGAAAGACGACCTGGAAATAAAGAAAACAACCAGTTATACTATAGAAGAAGATGCTGCAAAAAAAAGCCGGGAATACTGGACAGAAGTTCGTCCCATACCTCTGTCTGAAGAAGAACGCAGAAGCATAAGGCTTAATGACAGCATCAACATGAAAGAGGGCCTGCGGGAAGGCAGAAGCAGGCAGGACAGCACCGGCGGCGAAATAGCTCTTAAACCAAAAAGCAGGTTCGCCATGACCATAAACAATATCTTCTTTGGAGAAACATGGTACAGTGAAAACAATAACAACCGCTACACCTTAGGCGGACTGGCTGATCCGGCCAACTTTGGCTTTAACAGTGTCGATGGCTTTAAATATGGTTTAGATTTCGATTATTACCATTCCTCGGATTCGGGCATGACGGTTTCACTGAGCCCTGAGCTGGGATGGGACTTTGCAAAGGAAAGTATAAACTGGAACCTGAGCGGCATGATCACCTACGATCACATGCACCTGTCACGGTTGATCTTCTGGATGGGGATGGGCAGTAAAGATTTTACGAACTCAGCAGGGATAAGCCCTTTCGTAAACATGGTGTCATCTCTGTTTTTCAAGGATAACTATATGAGATTGTATGACAGCAGGTACCTTACAATTAGCCAGCGCAGCGAATATTTTAACGGATTCTACATTGAGTTCAGGTATGCTTATGATGACCGCCGCCTGCTGGATAATAATACCAACTTTTCACTCTTCAGGAAGGAAGAAGATTACACTGATAACATCCCGGTCAACAATTACATTGGTGCACCGGGGGATATGGAAGCAGATTATCTGCTGGCTAACCATGTGCATCACCAGTTCAGAACTGTGGTGTCATACATACCAAGGCAGCGTTACCGGATTAATAATGGCAAAAAATCTTCAGCCGGTTCTGATTATCCCACTTTTAAGATCTACTATGATCACGGCATTAACATTATTAACGGCAATGAATACCGGCATTTTGACCATATACAGTTTGAAGCAAACCAGGATAATTCAATAGGAGCTTTTAGTGAATACTCGTGGCGGTTCAGGGCAGGTAGCTACCTGAAGAATGATAAGCTTCCCTTCCAGGATTTCAAGCATTTCAATATACAATCGCTGCCCCTTCTCATCCGCAATCACCAGGATGTTTTCATGCTTCCTGCATATTACAGCCTGGCTACCCCGGAATACTATGTTGAAGCTCATTTCAGGTATACTACACCTTACCTGCTGATCAAACTCCTTCCCTTTCTCAGTAACAGCCTGATGAGGGAAAATTTAAGCCTGGCTTATATGTACAGTCCGCATACTGGAAATTACTATGAGCTTGGTTATGGACTTAGTGAAGTCTTCCTCCTGGGCAAAATAGGTGTCTTTGTGGGTTTCGAGGACCTGACTTACAAAATGGCCGGCCTGAGGTTTACCATTATTCTTCAATAGGCCCTTCACCGAGTTCGTCATCCCTGAATGAATCGGGCATTTCTTTTCTTGCTTTAACTCCCAACTCTTTCAGGTGGCCTACCCTGTTAATAAGGTTACCCCGGCCTGTAAGCTTTATCAGTGTTTCGTCATACTGCTTCTGCGTCTCATTGAGCTTCCTGCCCAGTTTCTCCAGCCTTTCAAGAAGAAGAACAAAATCATCATAGAGTGCTCCGGCCTGCCGTGCAATTTCAATAACATTCCTGCTCTGGTATTCCTGTTTCCATATGCTTTCCACCATTTTTAAGGCTGCAATAAGATTGGTGGGGCTCATCAGAAGTACCCTTTTTTCATATGAGTCGGACCAGAGCCTGTTATCGGCCTGTAAGGCGAGGAAGTATGCAGGCTCCACCGGCATAAACATCATAACAAAGTCAACGGTAGCAAGTTTATACTCATCCTGGTAATCCTTTGCCGCCAGCTTGTTCAGGTGTGTCCTCACCGATTGCAGGTAGGCTTTCATACCCTGGTCCTTTTCGGTAGCAGTTTCAGCATTTACATATTGCTCATATCCAATCAGGGATACTTTTGAATCGATAATTATACTGCGGTTACCCGGATATTTAACAATTATATCAGGCTGTAATCGTCCTCCTTCACCGGTTGTATATGATTCCTGGACAAAAAATTCCCTGCCCTTCACAAGCCCCGATTTTTCGAGAATGCTTTCAAGTATCATCTCTCCCCAGTTGCCCCTGGCCTTTGAATCTCCCTTCAGGGCCCTGGTAAGTGCATTGGCCTCATCACTGATGCGGGTATTGAGTTTTTCCAGATCCGCAATTTTTGTCATCAGGGAAGCACGGTCTTTACTGCTTTCGAGCCTGGTCCGTTCGACTTTTTCCCTGAAATCTTTCAGATTATCATTGAAAGGCTTCAGTATAGTATCCAGTCTTTCTGCATTCTCCCTGGTAAATTTCCTGCTTTTCTCCTCCATTATCTCATCTGCCAGCAGCCTGAATTCCTTTTTCATCTTTTCCTGGATCTCTTCAATCTCTTTTTTCTGGCCTTCCAGCCTCTCTCCAAGGGCTTCAATATTTGCTTCCCTGGATGCAACCATGGCTGTCAGCTTCCGTATCTCTGCCTCTTTATCTCCCATTTCGACCTTATACTCAGCTATTGTATTCCTCAGATCGTTCATATGGACTTCTCCGGCAGTACGGGCAGTTTTCCTCCTGAGCAGTTGTATAATGACAAGCAGTAAGATTCCTGCTGCCAGTCCTGTCAGAAAATAGATACTATTTTCAAGCATGTAATAAAGCTTTTAGATTCATAATGCTTATATAGGTTCATCATCAGATCCATTTTCGGTACTCAGCGAATTACCGTCATGGGGAAGGTCATTATTCATTTTTGAGCTCACGGTGAATGAATCCGAAATGTTCTGTGATGCTATAGCTTCATAATCGAGATCCTCCACATCTATGAACTGGGCTCTTTCCTCCCTGAATCTCAGGAGCACATCATCAACAGGACCATTCCTGTTTTTAGCCAGTATTATTTCAGCTATACCCTTGGAGGACATATCATTATCCAGTGTTGTGAATCCGTATTTTTCCGGTCTGTGAATAAAGATTACCATATCAGCGTCCTGCTCAATAGCCCCCGACTCCCTCAGGTCAGACAACTGAGGCCTTTTGTTTCCGCCCCTTACTTCCACAGATCTGTTGAGCTGGCTGAGTGCTACAATGGGCACATTCAGTTCTTTTGAAATACTTTTAAGTGAGCGTGATATACTTGATACTTCCTGCTCACGGCTACCGGCATCCCGTGGACCCGACATCAGCTGGAGGTAATCCACTATGGCTATGTCGAGCTTATGCTGGGCAGAAAGGCGTCTGCATTTTGCCCTCAGTTCAAAAACCGATATGGCAGGTGTATCATCGATATAGATAGTGGCATCTTCCAGGGTTTTTATTTTAGTCTCAAGCTGTTTCCATTCATCTTCTTTAAGACGTCCGTTTTTGATCCTGTTTGAAGGCAATTCGGTCTCTGCCACTATAAGTCGGTTAACCAGCTGGACGGCCGACATCTCAAGAGAAAAGATGGCAACTGATTTCTTATGGTCAACAGCCATATTCCTGGCCATGGAGAGGGCAAAGGCCGTTTTACCCATTGAAGGTCTGGCAGCCACTATTATAAGGTCAGATTTCTGCCATCCCGATGTGAGCCTGTCGAGCTTGGTGAAGCCCGAAGGTACGCCAACAAGAGCATCCTCCCTTTTACTTGCCTCTTCTATTTCATGTATGGCTTCCTTGAGTACCACATTCAGGAGTGCTACCTCCCTCTTTATATTTCCTTCGGCGATCTGGAAAAGCTCATTCTCTGAATAATCAAGGAGTTCATTTATATCGTTTGAGTCATCAAAGGCACGCGCCTGAATTTCAGAGGTAACTCTTATCAGTTCCCTCTGGATGAATTTCTGTGCCACAATTTTAGCATGAAACTCAACATGAGCCGCTGATACTACCTTTGAGGTAAGCTGTGTAAGATAAACGGGGCCGCCTATATTGTCAAGCTCATCTCCGGACCTCAATTCTTCAGTCACCGTGTAAAGATCGACAGGTAATTCCCTCTGGTTAAGAGAAAGTATGGCTTCATAAATTTTCTGGTGAACATCTTTATAGAAGCTCTCCGGTTTCAAAATGTCAAGTACCGTTATTATTGCTTCTTTTTCAAGCATTATTGCTCCCAGAACAGCTTCCTCCATATCCATAGCCTGGGGCGGTACCCTTCCTATATCAGGGAAAGAGCCTGCCACAGCCCTTGTCTTGGTTTTCTTGTCAGCCATAAAGCGCTGTTTAACTATTAGTTATAACTTATTCATATACGGTGGTCCCAAACCGCTCCAAAGTTAGAAAATAGAAACTGTTAGCCCAGTCGCCCCGGATAAATATTACAAACATTTTATGTTGATATCTTGTTGATAGGTTCTGCAGTCCGGAGAACAGTCTGTCAGGCAATTTTTTTTTTGTAATTTGCATCCAAATCAGATACAAGATCATGACGTTGTTCCCGAATGCAAAGATAAACATAGGCTTATACGTAAAAGCAAAAAGGGATGATGGCTATCATAATATTGAATCCTTATTTTATCCTCTTTGCCTGAGGGATGCCCTTGAATTTGTGGTTCAGGAAGGCCGGGGAAAATCAGATGAGTTAAGAACCACAGGCTTTGAAACAAATTGCAGGATGGAAGAGAACCTTGTAATGAAGGCACTTGGCCTCATAAGGGGAAAATACACCATCCCCCCACTCAGGCTTCACCTCCATAAGGCTATACCACCCGGTTCTGGGCTTGGGGGAGGGTCATCGGATGCAGCATTTATGCTCAGGTACCTAAACAGGCATTTCAAGCTTGGAATTAATGATGAGGAGCTTACCGCGATGGCTTTACAGATTGGGAGCGACTGCGCCTTCTTTATCGCTAACAAACCATCATTTATAAGCGGAAGAGGCGAGCTGATAAGGGAAAGCTCTCTGAACCTCGGCGGGAAATACTTGCTGCTGGTTTATCCCGGTATAAACATTAATACAACACAGGCTTATACAATGGTCACACCGCGCGATCCGGGAATCAGCCTTGAGGAGAAAATTAAGCTGCCCCCTGCTTCATGGAGAAACAATATCAGGAATGACTTCCAGGATGTCATAAAAAGAGTTCATCCTCACATTGGAGACATTATTGACAGCATCTATGACCATGGTGCCACATACTGCTCATTGAGCGGAAGTGGCTCAGCTGTTTACGGCATATTTGACAGATTACCGGCTGATTACGATCCGGGATATGGCCACTGGACATGGGCGGGAAAACTGTGAAGATTATGATTCAGGACTGAATTCAATCATAAGCTTACCCTTTGGGACTACCTCATTTAGTTTTACATCAATATGCTTTACCTGTCCGTTGAGGGGACTTTTTATCCTGTTCTTCATTTTCATTGCCTCCAGTACAAGCACTTCGTCACCCTTTTTAACCCTGTCGCCCTCCCTGACCATTATTTCAATAATGGTTCCGGGAATAAAACTCAGCAACCTGGATTTGTCAGCCGGCTCGTAGACTTTCCTGTTTTTAAACTTGTTGCTCAGCCTGGTTGTGTATTCCGAATAGTTTATGTTAAGTTTTTCCAGCTTCTTATCTTTTTTTTCCATTATATGTACCGGGTATTAAAACACATCTGTTAAAAAGGAGGAATTCCATGTTTCTTTTGAGGAAGGAAGACAGATTTATTATCTGATACCTCAATGGCATGGATAAGCAATCGTCTTGTTTCACAGGGTTCAATGACGGCATCCACGTATCCTTTGGTTGCTGCAACATAGGGATTTGCAAATTTTGCCTTGTATTCTTCCACCTTGTCTTTGCGGGTCGCCTCAGGATCCTCGGAAGCCATTATTTCCTTTTTGAAAATAATGTTTGCAGCCCCTTCAGGTCCCATCACAGCTATCTCAGCCCCCGGCCATGCAAATACGAAATCTGCCCTCAGGTGTCTTGAACCCATGGCTATATATCCTCCTCCATATGCCTTTCTTATTATTACAGTGATCTTCGGGACTGTAGCCTCACTGTAGGCATACAGCACTTTGGCCCCGTGTCTTATCACACCCGCATGTTCCTGGTCAACACCCGGAAGATAGCCGGGCAGGTCAACAAAGGTGATAAGCGGTATACTGAAGGCATCACAATAGCGTATAAAGCGGGCCGCCTTATCAGAAGAATCAACATCCAGAACCCCTGCGAGCTCCATGGGCTGGTTTGCAACAAAGCCAACGGTGGCACCGTTTATCCTTCCAAATCCTATCACTATATTTTTTGCCCAGTGCCTTTGTATTTCAAAGAATTCTGACTTGTCGGTGACACTTTTTATAACGTCCCTGACGTCGTAGGGCAGTGTCGGGTCTGAAGGTACTATATTATCTATCTGACAATCATCAAGAGGTTCAGCAGGCTCCATAGCCTTAGCCTTCCTCTGGTTATTCCAGGGTATATAACTTACCAGTTCCTTGATCTTGGCAAAGCATTCATCTTCCGTCTCAGCATAAAAATGAGCATTACCGGTTATTTCGGCATGCACCCTGGCACCACCCAGATCCTCCATTGAAATTTCTTCACCCAGCACTGTCTTTATTACTTCAGGCCCGGTAATGAACATTTTTGAAATATTCTGCACCACGAATACAAAATCCGTAAGTGCAGGAGAATAAACAGCTCCCCCGGCACAGGGTCCGAGGATTACCGATATCTGTGGTATAACACCACTTGCGAGAGTGTTCCGGAAGAATATTTCCCCGTAACCTGCAAGTGAGTTTACTCCTTCCTGTATCCTCGCGCCCCCCGAGTCGTTAATACCTATAAGAGGTATTCTCATTTTCAGGGCATGGTCCATTATTTTTGTGATCTTTCGCGAATGCATAAGCCCCAGTGAACCACCTGCCACAGTAAAATCCTGTGCATAAATGGCTATGGGAGCACCCTCTATCGTCCCTGTTCCTATTATCACACCATCACTTGGAAGGCTTTTCTTATCCATGTCAAAATCGCGGGCTTCGTGTTCAACGAACATATCATATTCGCTGAAGGAACCCTCGTCAAGAAGAATCATTATCCTCTCCCTGGCTGTTCCCTTACCCATTGCTTTCTGTTTCTGGATCGCTTTTTCACCTCCTCCAAGAAGTATTCTTTTGCGTCTTTCCTGGAGTTCACGGATCTTCTGATCTATAGGCATAGTGAGTTGTGTTTGTTATTATCCTGAATATCTACCAACTAAAGTTAAAATAATTAGGGTACAACATTAATAAAATCATACGAATAAATAAAGAACACCTGTAAATATTTTTCGAACAGAAATAGGAACATGAAGATTAGTGGTATCTATATCATTCTTATGCAATATATTGAATGGCTGTATTTTTCGAACGGTTATTTCGGGGCCCTCCTGTAGAGCAATATTGCTATGCTGAGGTAGAGGATATTAGGCAGCCACATGGCAAACATGGGATTCAGGTTCCCTTTGAGCGAGAACTGTGTGGCAAACTGCATAAAGAATATATATGAGAAACTCAGGGCCAGGCCAAAACCTATTTGCACGCCAATGCCTCCCCTCACTTTTTTTGACGACAGTGAAACGCCGATAAGTGTGAGGATAAAGACAGAAAATGGATTTGCCAGTCGTTTATGCTTCTCATTCAGGCACAGCAATACCTCTTCAGATCCCTGGAGCTTCAATAAATCGATGTAATCATTCAGTTCGAAAAGGTTCATTGTAACAACAAAATCCTCTCCTCTTTCAAAGTCGTCCGGTGTTATCGTAAGGGTTGTATCGATCCTCCTTCCCTTCCTTATGGTTTCCTGTCCGTCCACAATATCCCGTATAACATAGTTTCTGGCGCTCCACTTATTAAGTGTAGAATCCCAGGTAATATGTGTAGCCATAAGTTTGGACTCGAGTTCTCCGTTTTCATTAAAACGTTCAAGGCTGAATTCGGTTCCTATCTGGGCAGACGAACGGTAGGTTTCCATAAAAGCATATACATTGGGATAAACCTGCCTGTGAATATTCCTTGCCATGAAATATGAGCTCCGTCCCCGGTAGTACTTATCCTCAAATTCAATTCTCTCTTTGTTTGAATGTGGTATTACAAAATTTGTGAGAAAAAAAGTTATGATGGCAATAAGGAGGGAGGAATAGAAATAGGGTAACATCATTCGCCTGAAACTTACCCCACTGCTCAGGATGGCTATGACCTCTGTATCGTAAGCCATTTTTGAAGTAAAGAAAATAACGGCAATGAAGGTAAACAAGGGGGAAAAAAGGGTGGCAAAATATGGAATGAAATTTAAGTAATAATCAAAGATTACGGCTTTCATGGGTGCTTCCTTTTCAAGAAAGTCATCGATTTTTTCGGAGAAGTCAAATATTATTGCCACGGCCATAATAAGGACAAGTGCCATGAAAAATGTTCCCAGGAACTTTTTAATGATAAAAACATCCAGTGTTTTCTTTTCAATCTTCATTATATCCTCTGTGCAAGTGCAACAATCATCCGGTTTTTCCATTTCCGGTATTCACCCTTTTCTATATTGGTGCGGGCTTCATCAACAAGCCACAAATAAAAGGCCAGGTTATGCAGGCTGGCTATCTGTGCCCCCAGCATCTCTCCCGAGATGATGAGATGGCGGAGGTAGGCTTTTGAATAGGAACGGCTGATATCCGAGGGGCCCTTTTCGTCGATGACAGTAAAGTCATTTGCCCATTTACTGTTTTTTATGTTTATTATTCCTTCGCCGGTAAAAAGCATGCCGTTTCTCCCGTTCCTTGTTGGTATTACACAGTCGAACATATCGATTCCGCGATCTATTGCTTCCAGGATATTTACAGGTGTACCAACACCCATAAGGTAACGGGGTTTTTCTCCGGGCAGTATGGCATTAACCACTTCAATCATTTCATACATCAGATCAGCCGGCTCTCCCACTGATAATCCTCCTATGGCATTACCCGGCATACCGGCTTCAGCTATATATTCAGCTGATTGCTTTCTGAGATCAGCATATATACTTCCCTGTACTATGGGAAAAAGAACCTGCCGGTGTGAATAAAGTTCATCTGTTGTATTGAATCTCTTCACTGCCCTGTCGAGCCACCCATGAGTAAGCGCCATGGATCTAAGCGCATAATCATAATCACAGGGATAAGGTGTACACTCGTCAAATGCCATAATAATATCAGCACCAATTATCCTCTGTATATCAACAACCGATTCAGGGGTGAATGTATGTGCCGACCCGTCAATATGCGACCTGAAAAGAGCGCCTTCTTCCGTCAGTTTCCTGTTATCTGAAAGGGAAAACACCTGGTAGCCTCCGCTGTCTGTTAACAGGGCACCATCCCAGTTCATAAACTTGTGCAAGCCCCCTGCCTCCCTGAGTATGCCTGTGCCTGGCCGCAGATAAAGGTGGTAGGTATTACAGAGAATTATACCTGCTTTAACCTCCTCTTTAAGATCTCTTTGCAATACACCTTTTACCGTTCCTGCCGTCCCGACCGGCATAAAAACTGGTGTGTTTATCTTCCCATGATCTGTCCGGATAATTCCGGTTCTTGCTCCTGAAGAGGGGTCCTTTTTTTGAATCTCGAACACCTGTAATTTATTTATATAATTGCACAAATGTAGTGCTAAGATATTGTCTTTGAAAATAAGCCGGAAAAAAAGCGTATTATAAAAAATTCCTTTGCAGGATTAAGTAAACTTAGTAATATTACCGCCACAAAAAAGATTCCATGTTTGAGTTTCAGTTTACTATTATTGAGTTCATATTACTGATCATTTTTGCAGTTTCAGTCCTGGTACAGTTATCATATTACCTTATCTTCTACCGTCGCACAGGTGTATACAGACAGGAAAAAAGAAAAAGTCAAAAACGGCCGGTATCGGTTATTATCTGTGCCAGGAACGAAGCTGAAAATCTCGAAATATTCCTCCCGTCGGTGCTTGAACAGGACTATCCTGATTTTGAAGTCATAGTGGTTAATGACTGTTCTGAGGATGACACCGAAGATATCCTTGAAAAATATGCCAGGCAATACGATAAGCTGAAGATTACCAAAATACATAAGGAGTCGAGCCTGAGACACAGCAAAAAAATGGCTCTCTTCCTGGGTATTAAGGCAGCCAAAAATGAATTACTGCTTCTTACGGATGCCGACTGTCAGCCGGTATCGGCAAACTGGATTTCAAGTTTCGCCTCATCTTTCGCCGGGTCTGTTGATTTTGTACTGGGCTATGGGGGCTACCTAAAACAGAAAGGCCTCCTTAATAAGTATGTAAGGTGGGACACCATGTTCATTGCCATGCAATATGCCGGAATGGCCATGGCCGGACTCCCCTATATGGGTGTGGGGAGGAACCTTGCATACAGGAAATCCGTCTTTTTCAATAACAAAGGCTTCGGGCCTAACCTCTACCTTCAGTCGGGTGATGATGATCTCTTTGTTAATTTACTGGCCGTAAAAAAAAATACCAGGGTAAACCTGGCACCAGAGTCGTTCACCCGCTCAATTCCCGCTAAAACATGGAAGGAATTCCGCATGCAAAAAACCAGGCACCTGTCCACGGCTTCCCATTATAAAAGGCTTACAAAATTCCTTTTGCTTGCTGAACCAGGCGCACGAGTCCTGTTTTATTCACTTCTTCCTATATTGCTGATATTAACCGGGCACTACATTGCCCTCGGTATGGCAGCCGCAGCTGTCATAATCTGTAAAATAATAATCTATGCACTGGTCCAAAACAATTTGAACGAAAAAGATTTATTAGTATTTTCGCTGCTGTTTGATATCATTTCACTTTTTTTAAACGTTTACTTTTTATTAAACGTTGCTTGTAAAAGACACCCGTATTACGAATGGAAATAAAACCTGAACTTTCAGAAAAAGCACAATACG
Source organism: Bacteroidales bacterium (assembly GCA_032260385.1). Lineage (GTDB taxonomy): Bacteria > Bacteroidota > Bacteroidia > Bacteroidales > VadinHA17 > UBA9300. The sequence goes on from JAVVEL010000022.1 coordinate 42,717, forward strand.
ATTTAAGACTGGTAAATCTTGCTATTGACGGCAATGAGAAAGCCTATGCTGAACTGATGAACAGGTATCGCGATTCTATTTATTATATGCTCCTGAAAATGGTCAATAACCCTTCCGATGCTGACGACCTTACCATCGAGGCCTTCGGGAAGGCTTTTAAAAACATCCAGTTATACACTCCGAATTACGCCTTCAGCACCTGGCTTTTCAGGATAGCCACAAATAACTGTATTGATTTTATCAGGAAGAAAAAATCAGCTCCCGCTGCAATGGAACAACAGCAGGACGAACAGGATGATCCGGCCTCTAACCTTCAATCCGAGATGCCCGGACCTGAAGAAGAAATGATGCAGCAACAGAAAATCAGGCACCTGACTAACGTTGTAAGCCAGCTCAAACCAAAATACAGGCGCCTCATTGAATTGAGATATTATAAGGAATATTCATATGAAGAAATTTCCAATGAACTGAATCTTCCCCTGGGAACTGTGAAAGCCCAGATATTCAGGGCAAAGGAATTACTGTATAATATCCTGAACAAGACAGAGAACCTGTAGTGAACACTTCCATTGAAAAATATTTCGCCTCCTTATACCCTGCCGGGAAAGACAGGCTATACCGTCTTGAAGCTATTTACGCAGACTGGAATACTAAAATAAACCTCGTGTCACGGCGGGACATTGACAGATTCTTACTTCACCATGTAATACACTCCCTCAGCATAAGCAGAATTATCGAATTCATGCCGGGAACGAAAATCCTGGATGCAGGTACCGGAGGAGGGCTGCCGGGCATACCTCTTGCCATAATTTTTCCCGAAGCATCCTTTACACTTGTTGACTCGGTCAGGAAAAAGATAAATGCCGTAGAAGATATCAGGGCAAGACTGAAGCTTCAGAATGTTGAAGCGCTATGGTCAAGAATCGAAGATATAAAGGATAAATTTGATTTCGTTATCAGCAGGGCTGTGGCACCTTTCCCCGATCTGGCCGGGTGGTCCGGAAAACTTATACACCGTCAATCATTTAACAGCCTGCCAAACGGCATAATAGCACTCAAAGGCGGTGACCTGTCCGGGGAACTAGGAAACCACCCTGCCTGCAGAATATATAATATCTGCGATTTCTTTGACGAGGAATACTTCCGGGAAAAAAAGATTGTTTATATGCCGGTATAATTCCAGAATTGCCATCCCCAGTTTCCTCCTGCCTTCTGCATTCTTCCTCTTCATTCCGCCTTCCGCATTCTGCATTCTTCATTCCGCCTTCCGCATTCTGCATTCTGCATTCTTTCTTCTTCATTCTGCGTTCTGCATTCTTCATTCCGCATTCTGCATTCTGCATTCTTGATTCTGCATTCTACGTTCTGCATTCTGCGCTCTGCATTCTTCATTCCGCATTCTGCGTTCTGCATTCCCTTCCGCAGGCTTGCCGGAGGGGGCTTACTGCATTATCAAATTACTTTTTGTTTTTCAAAAATTATCATTATTTTTGCAGCTCAATAATAAGCGGGAAAGAATATAAGAAACTATATATAATATGAAAAGAACATTTCAGCCATCGAGAAGAAAAAGAGCCAACAAGCATGGGTTCAGGCATAGGATGTCCACGCCAAACGGAGAGAAGGTACTGGCAAGGCGTCGTGCCAAAGGCAGGAAGAAATTAAGTGTCTCGGACGAACCAAAACATAAAGGATAATTTTACCTCCCACCTTACAATAAAAAGTGCTTCGCGGATTGCGGGGCACTTTTTTGTTATACGTCTTTCCGGCATTTCTTGCTAACTTTACAGGCTTATAATTGTTTATTATAACATGAAAGAATATATACCCAGGGAATTCAGAGCCATTTACGGCAAAATAATCGATGATGAGAGAATAAGGCCGGAAGAAGGACTGATGCTTTATAATTCAAACAACCCGGGACTGCTGGGCTTCCTGGCAGATATCGTAAGAAAAAGAAAGAATGATGACCGGGCCTTTTTCAACCGCAACTTTCATATTGAGCCAACCAATATCTGTATTTATAACTGTGAATTCTGCTCGTACCGCAAACCGGCAGGAAGCAAGGGAGCATGGAATTACAGTGCCGGAGAAATACTGGATATAGTGAGCCGCTTCGACGATAAACCCGTAACTGAAGTGCATATTGTCGGAGGAGTGCATCCCGATCATACTATAGACTATTACTGCAGGATGCTGCAAATGATCAGGGACCACAGGCCCGGGCTGCACATAAAAGCTTTTTCAGCTATTGAACTAGAATACATAATAAGTAAATCCGGACTGAGCATACGCGAGGGATTGCTTAAATTGAAGGAATGTGGACTGGGCTCAATACCGGGCGGTGGAGCTGAAATATTTGATGAAAAGATAAGGGCAATAATCTGCAAGGATAAATCCTCTTCAGCCATGTGGCTGAAAATTCATGAGGAGGCCCATAGGGCAGGCATCCCTTCAAATGCCACCATCCTATACGGTCATATGGAGACATATGAACACAGGATCGACCATATGGTAAGGCTGCGTAAACTGCAGGACCGGACCGGCGGGTTTAATTCATTCATTCCCCTGAAGTTCAGAAAGGAAAATAACAGGATGCGAAAGTTTGGAGAGGTGAATATAATCGAGGATATGAAAAACTATGCCGTGTCACGTATCTTCCTGGATAATTTCCCCCATATAAAAGCCTACTGGCCAGCCCTTGGCAAAGAAGCAACACAGCTGGCCCTGTCCTTCGGCGTGGATGATGTAGACGGTACCATTGATGACACTACAAAAATATATTCGATGGCCGGAGCAGAAGACCGGAACCCCTCAATGACAACAGAGGATATATGCAGTTTAATAAGGGAAGCAGGCTTTAAGCCGGTTGAAAGAGACACCCTGTATAATGTGGTGAAGGAATGGTAACAAAGCCATTCTAAACTTTATCAACTTTGTCAACTTTATTCAACTCTATTCAACTCTATTAAACTTTATTCAACTCTATTCAACTTTATTCAACTCTATTCAACTTTATTCAACCCTATTCAACTTTATTCAAC
>JAVVEL010000023.1:0-42008 GCA_032260385.1 Bacteroidales bacterium
GAAAAAATCATTACCCGGCGGCTTCCCGTAGCCCAGTGTTCCGAAGGCGAAGGCCTTGGGCATCCTTTCACTTTTTACCAGTGCTTTGCCTGCTTCCAGTTCCTGACCCTTCAGGTCCAGGACCTTCAGCTCGGGCCGTGCCAGTTCTTCGCCGGGTCTTATATAAACATCCGGGACGATAGCTTCGGTAGTATTGTTAATATCCATACCGGTAAGCTGCGACAGGGCAGCCGCCGTGGAGTTAATCCGTATCTCAATTTCGCCAATCTGCTGTTCAATCCTTATTTTCTCTGCCTTGAGTACATCCCTGTCAGAAGGCAGGAGGATGCCGTTCCTGATACCTGACTCAAGGCTCAGTATCTGCTCCTTAATGGTTTGAAGGCAGATATTGAGTTGTTCTTTCTGTTTATGAAGGAGGATGAAGGCATAATAGTAGTTATTTACCTGGTCTTTTATTGCATACAATTCCGCTTCGACTTCCTGCCTGCTTACTTCAAGGGCTGCATCTTCCTGGAGGCGCTTGCCCCTGCCTGCCCCCCCCGTCATAAATGAGCTGGTTAATATCGATTGTCAGTTTATACTGATCGTGAGACATTGAGGGCAGATAGTTTTCTATTCCGGGAAGGGGTGCCATGCCCAGGGACATACTCAGGTCAGCTACATTGGAGTTATAGAGGGCACTGGCACCGGCTTCAATTTTCGGGTACCATGCTGAATTCAAATTATCCTGCTTAAGCTGCCATATCTGCTGTTGCAACTGCTTTTCCCCTGCCCGGGGGTGATTGTCCAGGGCGTTCTCATAGCATGTCTTCAGGCTTATCAGGTCCTGGGCTGAAGTATTTAAAGAGCAGGCTATAAACATTATCAGGATCATCGGGATATACTTTTTCATTGTACGGACTTGTTTTTGGGTTCAACCATGTATTGTTTAAGGGCGCTGATAATAAACTCGGGAGCTATATGCATCCTTTCATTTATGAAGCTGTCATAGTCAATTCCCTCCTGCTGCAATATTCCTTTAATAATTGGTTCAGCAGCTACAGGGAAGACTGAGAGGGAGACGATGCTTACCATAAGGTGGGGTATGGCTTCTTCGGGAAGCCGGAGGGTAAGATCGCCTGACATTTTTGCCTTTATCTTTTTAATATTAACCCTGCTGAGAAATTTCTGAAGGAGTTCCGGGTTCCTGTTTACCTCGGTAAGTATAAACAGGGGAAGCTTTGGATTCTTCTGCAGAAAGCTGATATGTTCTTTAAAGAAGTACCTTATTTTTTCTTCAAGGGGCATGTCTTCTTCAAATATGGCGGCGAATTTTGCAAACATCTTGTCTGAAAGCTTATCGAAGACGGCCGTAAATAATTTTTCCTTGCTCCTGAAGTAATAATGCAGGAGGGCTTTGTTTATGTTTGCCCTGTCGGCGATATCCTGCATGCGGGCTGCCGCCAGGCCTTTCTCCTCGAATATCTCGGTGGCAGCATCAAAAATTCTTTCTTCTGTTGGCCTGTCTGCCTTTGTCATGTATTTAGCTATTAGGTTTAATTAAATGAATAAACTAAACAGTATAACCAAACAGTCAAAAATAAGACAAAGATTTCATTAATGCAAATAATTTTGCAGATAATCAGAAAATGGAATATTGGAATAGCGGAATGGTGGAAAAATGGAACAGAGGAACCTGATCCAGAGACTTAGGGAGAAGGTGACGAGTCCGGCGCTGCGACCGGGGAGGGTATTCTGTCTTCTTGGATGTTATGAATCAATGGTAATTCCTGCTTCCGAACCTTGGATTTACTATATTGTTGTAGATGGAGCCGAAGGTATATGTAAAGCCTACTCCGCCATCAAGACTGTAAGCGGTTCTAAGTTCCTGGAGCTGCAGAAGTATATCAGCCTCATTGAGCTCCCCTTTGGGCAGGGTAATCTGGTTATTAATGCGGGCCACACTTCCCCTTATCATCAATGAAAGACCTTTTATAATCCGGATGCTGACAAAACCATCCAGTTCTATCCTGTTCATCGAGAGATCGTGTAAATAAGAGGAAGCCTGAAGAGAGATGTTTATTTCGCCCCATTTTTCCTGGACCTGGTATGCTATATCGAGGCTCTGTTCAAAGAGGTGCTCTTCCATCTTGTTATAGATGGTTGTATCTATGTAATTATTATAAGAGTAACCTATACCATAAAGCATTCTCAACTGCCTTCTTGTAGACTCGGAATAAGGAAAGATGTTGTATTCAACTGAAGGCACGATATCAAGTCTTGAATTGAGATTTCTGTAAGTAGAAGAAGTAAGGTCAGCTCTTAAACCTGCCGACCAGTGATCGGATATACTACCGACAATAAGGTTATTTATAGACCATGAATTTCTGTCCCTTACATATGTTGTGTCTTCGTAGGTATATTTTGTTTTCCGGAACTGCATATCGGCCCTGAGTTCATACTTAAGGGCATGCGTAATACGGGAAGCTTCAACAGAATTATCCCAGCTTATCGATTTCAATGACTCTTCCAGTTCAAATTCCGGGTCAAATTCGAGCTCAAAGACCCAGTAATCCCAGTTGTCAATCACCTCTGTTTCTTCTGATACACCCAGATGGTTTATTTCCACTTCCCTGAACAGGGGTGTTCTGGCAACATATCTCATAAGGCCCATACTCAGGATCTTGGTGGTACCTTCCCTGGTATGGTCACTTGTTTCATCAGGGTTACTGTGATATACAAGGGTGTCATTCATCCCTGCAAACTCTTTCTGGCCTACAAAGGTATAAGTGTATTCCGTTCCTCCGCTTCCTGTGGATTGTGTTGTCCTGAGCACATAAACCTGTGCTTCCTTCACATCCCTTACATAGTTGACGTAAGGGATCTCCCTCCTTATAAAGTCCATGTCGCATCGCCAGCAATCGATAAAGACTCTTACCGCGTTCTGCCTCAGGCTGTCAGTGGTAACTTTGTCCTGTGCACTGAGCAAGGGAGAAAGAAGAAGCAGAACAAAAGCCATTATTGTATTAGCATACCTTTTCTTCATCCTTTTCCTTGAATTTAAGTGAGCGAATATATTAAAATTAAGTTGTTTGACATTATTTTCCGGTATGTTGTGCAAATATACGGTAAATGATAAAATACAGGGAAACTTAATTTTTATGTTTCGACAAAGCATCTTATCTTGGGTATATGAAAGAAGCAAGCCGGGAATTCCAGGTCTTTGTCAAGCCGGTGGGTGCAAGGTGCAATATGTCATGCATTTACTGTTATTACCTTGACAAGGTGAATTTATACGGGGAAAAGTACGGACCTTTAATCCCGGAGGATATCCTTGAGGAATATATCAAACAGCATATTGCTGCCACCCCGGGTAATATCATTCAATTTTCATGGCACGGGGGAGAACCCTTGCTGGCGGGTTTGGATTATTTCAAAAAAATCAGGGAATTGCAAAAAAGCCACCTGCCGGAGGGTAAGCATTTGTTAAATGGAATACAGACAAACGGCTTGCTGATAAATGATGAGTGGTGCCGCTTTTTTGCCGATAATCATTTTCTTATCGGATTAAGCATGGACGGCCCTTCTTTTCTGCATGATGTTTACCGCAGGAAGGTGAATGGCGGTACTACCTTCAGCAAAGTCAAGGAAGCTTACCTGCTGCTGGCTGATTATAGTATCAGAACCGAAGTTCTTTGTACTGTGAATGCTGAAAACGTAATGTACCCTGTACAGGTTTATGAGTTCTTCAGAGCCCTGGGAGCCGGCTATATCACCTTCATCCCGGTTGTTGAGAGAGAAGATGATGGAAGTCTGGCCGCTTACTCTGTTGCGCCTGAAGATTACGGGGCCTTCCTCTGTACGATTTTTGACCTGTGGAAAAATAATGATATCGGCAGGATAAAAGTCCAGATTTTTGAAGAGGCTCTCCGTACGGCATTCAGGCAGGATCACACTTTATGTATTTTCAGGCAGACCTGTGGCGGTGTACCGGTGCTGGAACTTAACGGCGACTTATACTCATGTGATCATTTTGTTGATAAGGACCACCTGCTGGGCAATATTACTGAAAAGCCTTTGTCAGAGATGCTCCACAGCCGTGAGCAGATTGAATTCGGAGAAAATAAATCAACTACCCTTCCTGCATATTGCCTGGCTTGCGGGGTAAGGGATATGTGCAACGGAGGTTGCCCTAAGAACAGGTTTGAAAGAACACCTGAGGGTAGGCCCGGCCTGAATTACCTTTGCCCCGGCTATAAAATGATATTCAACCATATACGTTCTTTCGGCGATACGGTGGAAAAAACCTGGAAGATATAAGATTGCAGATTTAAAATTTGACTATTGACCATGCCTGGACAGGGTTGACCTTAAATCTTCTATCATTCGAGTTTTTCCTTAAAAAACTTTACAGTCCTTTCCCAGGCGAGTTTTGCGGCCTCCTCGTGATACCTGTCGGGATTTGAATCATTATTGAAGGCATGAGATGCTCCATCATACATATATATTTTGTATTCAGTCCCCGCTTCTTTCATTGCTTTTTCAAATGTTTCGATCCCGGCATTTATCCGCTCGTCATTACCCGCATAATGGGCCATCACGGCGGCCTTTATTTCTGGCACATCCTCCGGGTCGGGCTGACTGCCATAGTATGGCACAGCTGCATCCAGTTCCGGGGCTTTCACGGCAAGCTGGTTAGTCATGCCACCACCCCAGCAGAAACCGGTGCATCCAACCTTACCGCTTGTGAGAGGATGGGTATCAAGGTATTTCACCGCGGCAACAAAATCCTCAATGGTTTTTTCACGGTCGAGTTCTCTCATCATTGTTCTCCCCTTAGCCGGGTCATCTTCCGGTGTTCCACCGAGAGGCGAATTTGCATCGGGCGCAAGGGCCAGAAATCCTTCCGCTGCCATACGCCTTGTAACATCCTTTATATGTCGCACCAGACCTGTATTTTCATGGATGACAATAACTGCCGGCAATTTCTCATTGCCTGATGGTTTTGCCATAAAAGCCATGACTTCGCCTGAAGCTCCCGGGTATTTTATCATCCCGGTCTCCGGTTCAGCCTGCCGGCCCGGGGGCGATGCTGCCAGGACCTGGCTCCCTTCCAGGACGGGCAGCAATGAATAAGCTGCCGCCGTTCCACCTGCCAGGAGGGCAAGTTTTTTTAAGAACTGCCTCCGGTCAAGGCTTCCCTTTTTATACTCGGTGTAAAGCAGATTAATTTTTGGATCCATAGTTCCGGTATTATTGGTACGGAATGTAAGTTACAAAAAATTGTGCGGATATACCTTGCATTTTTTTGTTGGATTAACTAATTTAGTGATAGAAAAATGTTTCGCTCAAATCATTTATATGCTGGTTAAGACTTATGCAAGTGCTGTCTTTGGCATTGATGCTTCCACTGTAACGATAGAGGTTAATGTATCCCAGGGCGTACGCTTCTTTCTTGTCGGACTGGCCGATGTGGCTGTAAAAGAAAGCCAGCAGAGGATTGAATCGGCTTTTAGGGCAGTAGGCCAGCGATGGCCGGGTAAGCAGGTTGTCATAAACATGGCTCCTGCTGATGTAAGGAAGGAAGGATCATCCTTTGACCTTCCTCTTGCCATTGGCATTCTGGCTGCAGGTGAAAAGTTAACCAGCCGCGGGCTGGATAACTATGTCATGCTCGGTGAATTATCCCTTGATGGCAGCCTGAAACCTGTTAAGGGGATACTGCCTGTTGCCCTCAATGCCAGGGAAGAAGGTTTCGAGGGTCTTATAGTGCCATCCGCTAATGCCATGGAGGCAGCTGTGGTAAGGGGTATAAGGGTTTATGGCATGGATCACCTTGGTGATGTAATTGGTTTTTTAGATAAAACAAAGCATTTTGAGCCTGTTGAGTCTGATATGGAAGAACTGTTCAGAACAACAGCCAACAAGTATGATGTCGACTTCAGTGATGTGAGAGGACAGGAAGGGGTGAAGAGGGCCCTTGAGGTAGCTGCCGCCGGCGGGCATAATATAATAATGGTTGGTCCTCCGGGTTCGGGAAAGACCATGCTTGCCAGGCGCCTGCCCTCAATAGTGCCTCCTCTGTCACTTGCCGAGGCCATTGAGACGACAAAAATACATTCCGTTGCAGGCAAGCTGGGGAATAATACGTCCCTGATGACAAAGCGTCCTTTCAGGGCTCCTCATCATACCATCAGTGATATAGCCCTTGTAGGCGGGGGCTCCAATCCGCAACCGGGTGAAATATCCCTTGCTAACAACGGGGTGCTCTTCATGGATGAGCTTCCTGAATTCAAACGGACAGTGCTTGAAGTGATGCGGCAACCTCTTGAAGACCGCACAATAACAATTTCCCGTGCCCGCTTTACCGTAGATTATCCTGCCAGCTTTATGATGGTGGCCAGTATGAATCCCTGCCCCTGCGGCTTCTATAATCATCCCGGTAAGGAATGCGTGTGCTCACCGGGGGTGGTACAGAAATACCTTAACAGGGTATCGGGCCCCCTGCTCGACAGGATAGACATACATATCGAGGTGGTGCCCGTAGCGGTGGAGAGCATCACCGGATATAAAGATTCCGAACCTTCATCCAGGATAAGAAACAGGGTTGTGGCAGCACGCAAAAGGCAGGCAGAGCGTTTTAAAAATCTTGAGAAGGTACACTGCAACGCGCAGATGACTTCAACAATGATACATGAATTCTGTAGCCTGGGATCAGAAAGTCTTGCCATATTGAAGAATGCCATGAACCTGCTGGGCCTGTCAGCCAGAGCCTACGACCGTATAATGAAAGTATCGCGCACCATAGCCGACCTTGAGCAAAACCCTGAAATAGGGCCGGCCCACGTGTCAGAAGCTATAGGCTACAGAAACCTGGATCGTGAGGGATGGGCAGGATAAAAATTCATATCTTTATAGAAACAAAAAACAAACTTATGGGACGGAAGATTTTATTATTGTCGACATTCATGCTTTGCCTGAGCGGAACAGTATTATCCCAGATTACTCCTATTACTGTTATCGACCTGAGGAGGTTACAGAAAGATTTTGAGCAGGCAAGATCCACTGCAGAAGGCAGCACACCGGTATATGAAGGCACTCCATACCTCTTCGAAGAATTTACCGGGGCTGACATTCACCTGAAAGAAGGCCGTGGCTACGAGGCCATACCGATGAATTATAATATTCATAATGATGATTTTGAATATAAGATGGAAAATATCAGTTATTCCCTGGGGAATAATGACCTGGTAAACTATATAAGCGTGGGGGACAGGAAGTTTTATTATATGACCTATACATATAATTCAGCTGAAATCAAGGGATACCTTGAACTGGTAGCTGACGGAGACTACAGGTTCTTTAAGAAACACAGGGTGATATACACCGCTCCCCAGCCAACAAGGGGATATGTTGAAGCACAGGCCGCAAAATTCAGCTCCCGGAGCCCCGATTATTTTATTGAACTGAAGAATGGCACTATAGTTTATTTCAATAAGCTGGATGAAATAGCCAGACTTGTTCCCGAAGAAGGCAGGAGGCTTAAGGACTTTATAAAGAAGGAGAGGCTTAAGGCCAGGAGGGAGGAGGATATTGTCAGGCTGGCAGATTTTATTAATGGTTTATGAAGGATAAAGTTAAAGTTGATAAAGTTTATAAGGTAAGGTGGTGTATTTAAGGGGAATTACATAAGTTTTGATTGCAGAGCACTTAAGTAAGTTATTAGTTAGCCGCTTTATTTCAGTAAGTAGGCAATAAAGACACCAAGGTAATTACCGACAGCGTAACCTGCTATTCCCACTATAAGGCCTGTAAGGATCACATCCCGGTTTTTCAGGGCTCCTGCCACAACCGGGACAAAGGGAGGAGAACAGATAAGAGCACTCCCTGATATAATAACCGTGTCGGCATCGATCTTGAAAAACCTGGCAAGCAGGGCGTGCAAAAAGTGGGACCCGTACATTGCAAGGGCTACATACCAGAAAAGGTCGAAGGAGATATCGACAAGCTGCCTTACATCGGCCATCGATGAGACAACAATACAGAAAATCAGGATTATATACATTCCGGTCTGGAAAGTTTTTTTAATGTTCTTGATTTTAGCGATAAAAGAGGCTGCTATCCCGAAGGTTGTTATAAGCAATATTATTGCTGCAGTGGAAAAATCTTCAGGGAAGAGTGTGCTCAGGCCAAAACTTACACCAAAGATAAGCAGTGAAAGTCCAAAGGCTGCCAGCACGGGGAAAAATGTTTTTCTCTTAAAGAAACCCTCATAGGAATCGTAGTCTTCATCAAGGGTGAGCGTTCCAACTTCTATGGTGCCGGTTTCCGGCTTTTTAAATGGTTTCAGGAAGAGGAGGAAGACCCTCTGGCCGATCGAAAGGATAAAGACAAGGTAAAGGGCGCCAAGTGCAACCTCATAGGTATGGGTCATGATATATATTTCCGTATCGACGTTCAGGGCAGTCTTCATAGCTGCCATATTGGGGGTCCCGCCTGTATAAATACCTGTGAGCATACCTGCGACCTTCCATATTTCATCAATGCTGCCTTTAAAAATCCAGAATCCCAGAAATATCATGGCAACTACCGTAAAGAGTCCCAGTATAAGGGATGCTATTGCTGAACGTGCATGCTTAAGCCACTTTTTTACATCCATCGAAAAAAGTATTAGCGGCAGTGCAATAGGTACGGTAAGTTTTGTAAACCAGTCCTGTATAAATGATATGCTGTTTCTCAGGGCATCCTGATCTGTTATCAATCCCTGGGCCTGAAATTCCTTTATCTTTTCAAAGGGTATAAAAGCGGCTGAACCCATTTCCTTCATTAATGTGAGGTAATTGACCGATGGGTCAGGGAAGATGCCAATATTGCCAACAATTGCTCCTATTACATAGCAGATTAGAACTGCACCAATTCTTTTTACCGCGCTGTATTTTCCCTCAAGGATGATAATCAGAACTGGTGCTATAAGGAAAAAGGCAATCAGTAGGATGATCTGGATGCTCATGATTCAGGATTTAATTAATACCAGTTTGGGGCTTGAGAAAAAACAATGGCAGTATTGATGTATTTATTATCAACAAGGTTCTTTCTTAGGTTTCGGCTGCCAATATAGCAATTTTTTAAAAATGCAATGAGCCACCTGAAAATAACAGTAATCAGGGAGTAATAATTAAGTATTTAGACTTAGTTCTGAACAAAGGAGGACGGTTAACGTTATTAATTTTGACATCCCGGTACTCGGGCCACGTTTTATCATGTTTTGGGTTTAAATGTTTAACATTGGTTCAATTTATTACTCAGTTACCGGGATGTCTTATTTTTAGACTATTCTTGACTGTCGTATTTATTTTTTCTTATTTTTATTCCCTTGTAGAAACCTTTTAAGCTCAAAAACCTTTAATCCCACCATGGCAGACCATACAGAGCTGGTAAAAAAGGTCAGGCATATAATGATGGAAGATAGCCTTTTGTTTGTCTACCGGGGTGCGGTAACAGGGCAGAATTCCGTAGCATTGCTATCCCTGCTTGAGAAGGAGATGTTGAATTCAGAGTTTGGATTAACGGGCAGGAAAAGGCTATTCATGTTTGTCCTTGAGAGTCTGCAGAATGTTAGCAGGCATATTAACACCTCAGAGCATGCCTGTATGTCTCTTGTTGTTTACTCAAAGAATGATTCAGGTTATACCGTAAGCACGGGGAACGTAATACATAATGAGGAAGAAGAGGGGCTGAGGAAGCAGCTTGTTGTTTTAAACACTCTGGCAAAGGATGAATTGAGAGCCTTATACCGTGAAAAACTTGGAAGCACCAGCCTCAGTGACAAAGGAGGAGCAGGACTTGGATTAATAGAGATGGCCAGAAAAACCGGGAATAAGCTTGATTTTGATTTTTTAAGGTTAGATGAAGAACTTTTGTATTTTGTTCTCAGCAAATCAGTTGATGCCTCCGGACAGAGTATGAATACCGGGCAACAAAGATCAATTTTCAAGGGAGATAATATTGTCAGGCTGGAGAAAATGATGGCCGGCAATAATATAACTTCAGTCTGGTCAGGCCACCTTACCACAGATATTGAGCGGCAAGTTCTCTCATTTGCCGAAACAAGGATGCTTGAGGAAGATCTTGCACTCAGGGCACAGCGAAAAATATTCAATATCATGGTTGAATGTTTACAGAATATCTCCAAGTACAATCCGGGACCGGAGATTGAAAAGAAACTTGGTAAGCCCGTGGCAATAATAGTCAATGAGGGTCACAGGGTGAGGATAACAACAGGCAACATCGTAAAGAATAGCAGGATCCCGGTATTGAGAGACAAGCTAAAGACGGTGAATAAATATGATAAAAAGGGACTGAAGGAGTTATTCAGGATATCTCTTGCCGGCGATGAAATAAAGGCGGAGCAAACAGGCTTTCTCGGTCTTATCGATATAGCCCGCAGGTCAGAACATAAGCTGGACTATGATTTTCAGCCCGTAGATGGAGATTATTCCTATTATCTCTTGAGTGTCCAGGTTGATATCAGCGATAATTGAATTCATGCAGCACAGCTTTACTGCCATCCCAGCTTAAATAACATGGGGCACTGAACCAGTTTCCCAGGAAGAAGATTCTTGATCCCTGCCGGCCCACTTCGTATTCCAGGGCGATATGCCTGTGCCCGAAAACAAAATAATCAACTTCCTCTGATTCCAGGATTTTTTTTGCGTGTCTAATCAGGCTCTCATTCTCCGGGTACTTTAATTCACTTGCATAATGTTTTGCAAGCCTGCTTTGTTTGGTCCACCTGTGGGCTATGGCAAGACCTATGCGGGGATGAAGGAATGAATATATCTTTCTCAGCAGCCTGTTCCTGAAGATCCATAACAATATTTTGTAGGAGGTATCCCTGGTGCCCAGTCCTTCTCCATGTACGATATAGAACTTTTTGCCGAGCAGTGTGGTATTTAAAGGTTTGGTATGTAATATCATCCCGCATTCCTTTGACAGGTAGTCAGAGATCCACATATCATGATTGCCGGTGAAGAAGTGTATTTCCAGACCCCTGTCAGTCAGTTCGGATATTGTTCCCAGGAACCTGGTAAACCCCTTGGGCACAACTGATTTATACTCCCACCAGAAATCAAATATGTCACCCACCAGGTATATTGCCGCGGCATCACCGGCCACTGACCGGAGCCAGGCAACAACATGCTTCTCTCGTGCCAGGGGGTCAGTATCTGCTTCCAGTCCAAGATGGAAGTCGGATGCAAAGTATATCTTTTTTCTTGCTGTCACCGTTGATCAGTCAAATAACTGTCCGAGTTTAATTTTAAGTGATCTCCCGAAGAGGTCTTTACCGATTATATCTCCGTTCATATCGAAGAGGTAGTTTGCAGGAAGGCTGGTAACATTGAAAATTCTTGCCGTCAAGGGGTTCGACGGATCGTCCTCCCTGACATTCACCCAGGGCAGCTCATCAAATTTCACAGCAGTTTTCCAGAGGGTTTCATCCGAATCAAGGTTGACATGGTAAACCTCAAATCCTTCCCTGTGGTATAACTGGTACATTTGTTTAAGGAAAATATTATAGGCTATGCACTCATTTGACTCAGCCGACCAGAAACTGAGCAGGACGTAATTTTTTTGTATCAGATCAGACAGTTTTCTCCTTTTCCCGTTAATATCCATCAGGTTAGCATCAAGATCACTGGCTTCAATCTCCCTGGCAGCCTCGGTTATCCTGCTCAGGTACATCTGGTTGAGCTCATCCTTGAGATTGTCCTTTAGCGATTTTGTGAGAGCGATATCAGGGTAGTACTTACCCAGGCTGTCTGCCACCAGTTTCATATACTGCAGATCTCGCTGTTGAAATAAGACATAGGTATTTTCGTCCAATCTCTGGTAAAGAGCTTTCACTGCTGACAGCTTGTTGAGGTTATCAAGTATGAATGCTATGTTATGTTTCCTCTGTTCATTCAGAATATCATTGTATTGCTGTGCTATTTCGGATATTTTATCGGGTTCATCCCCTTTTTCCACTACTTCCTGGTATTCAGCAGACAGGGAGTCCAGGCTAATGATAGTCTCACCAAGTTTTTTATCGAGCAGCCTGACCTTATCGGATTCCTCCGAGCCTTCAACCTCATAGTCATTTTGCAATTTTTCTCCCTTAAATTCCAGGTTAATCCGGTCGCCGGGTTTAACCACCACAGTAATGAATTCATCTGTACTTAAGCCCAGTGTATAAAATGCCGGTTCGGTGTCTTCCAGTTTAATCCTGAATTTACCTGCCCGGTTTAGCCTGACAGAGTCAATGAAAACTGTATTATCGAGGTTTACCCTGTTGAGCTGCAGATATTCAGATTTAACACCGGGGCATTTACCTGTTATTACAGTGACATTTTCATTATTGCATGAAACGATAAAAAATAATAAAATCAGAATAATAAAACCTGGTTTTTTCATCCTGTGGCAATTAAAGCAGAAGTTATTTATTCAAATATTTCAGCGAGTTTTTGAGCCAGTGCTTCTCCTCGCAGGTTATTTGCTATTATGCGTCCCTCGGTATCAAGAAGGTAATTGGCTGGTATTGATTGTATCCCGTAGAGGGGAACCACTTCCGAGCTCCAGTATTTAAGGTCGCTCACATGAATCCAGTCACCTATTTTGTCTTCACCTATACCTTCAAGCCATGCTTCCCTTGTCTGGTCAAGTGAGACCTGGAATATTTCAAAACCTTTTGCATTATATTTATTATATGCCTTCACCAGGTTGGGGTTTTCACTTCTGCAGGGGGCACACCAGGCAGCCCAGAAATCCAGCAGGACGTAATTTCCCCTTGTTGAAGAAAGCCTGATGGTATCCCCATCTGGGGAAGGCAGTGCTATTTCGGGGGCAAGAGCTCCCATACCTGTTTTTGCTGCCCTGGCAGCATCAGCATCCATGTTGGCCATAAGTGTTTCCATCTGGCTGTGGAGTGTCCTGACAGGCTCTGATTCCGGGTAGAGTGCATAGAGGGTTGAATCCACGCGCTGGTAATAAGCGAGATCTTTATCGATATTCAAGATATAAACCTGTGGGGTTATCTGCTTGTACAGGGCGATCAGGCTTACCATCGATTCAAGGTTCTCGTCTATGAAATTCCTGGTGTATTCATTCATCTCATTTAGTATCTGCTGTGCCATGGAGTCAAGTTCGGCGAGAATACTGTCAAGGTCCGGGCTGTTGAGGTTCTCTTCGTATATTTTACCCAGTTCCTGCAAATCTTTCATTGCTTTCTGCAGCCTGATATCATATTCTATCATTTTACCGGTACCCGGTGAGCCCTTTACTTCGGCAGTAAATCCCAGCGAGTCGGCATCAGCCGTCAGGTTAATTTTCTGACCGGGTTCTATAAGGGTGGTAAGGAAGTTTGCTTCATTTAACCTGATCAGGAAAAATTCAGGGTATTCAATCTCGCCCTTAAACTCAAATGATCCGTTTTCGCCTGTCATAACAGAGTCATAAGGTTCCAGGTTCATACCACCAAGCCTGTCAAGGTAGACATAGGTATCGGGCCCGGCGCCATCCAGTTTGCCTTTTATCGTAAACTTTTTTTCCCCGCAACCGGCAAAGAGGATAGCAAGAAATAGTAGTGCTGTAAGTCTTCTGATCATTTCGCTTATTTTAGTATATTGTTCTTAAAATTTAACATTTTTGTCGCTGCAAAGTTATACTTTTGCCCGAGATTATTACAGACTTACTATTTTTTCCTTTAAATGTTTATATGAAAGAACTTATAATTAACTTAGTAATCAGGTTTAAAATCATTTGTAAACATTATCCGCGTAATTAAGAGTAGGTAGGGAACCGGTTAAAAAAAGAAAAATAATTTAGTTCTATGGCATATATAAATTTCGAAAAAACCATGCTTGTTAACCTTGAGTATTCCCTTGGAAAGGAGATTCTCAGGACCAGCAGGACAGGAGCCTATTCATCAACCACAATAGTGGGATGCAATACCAGGAAATATCATGGCTTGCTTATTTGTCCGGTCGACAATTTTGGCGGGGAGAGATATGTGCTTCTTTCTTCCCTTGATGTTTCGGTTGTCGAGGGGGGGAAGGTATTTAACCTTGGTATACATAAGTTTGACGGTGATCATTTCAGTCCGAAAGGGCATAAATACCTGAAGGATTTTACAACCGAGCTCATTCCTGCCCTGTCATATCAGGTTGGTACAGTGAAGCTCAGGCAGGAAAGATTGTTATCAGACAAGAGCGACCAGCTCATGATACGCTTTACCATAGAGGAGGCACAGGAGCCTGTCACACTGCAATTCAGGCCCCTGCTTGCTTTCAGGAACATACACGAGCTTACCATGGCTAACCTGAGTGCAAACACCAGGGTTAATTATATAAACAACGGGATCAGGGTAAGGCTCTACGATGGCTTCCCCTTCCTTAACATGCAATTCTCCAGCAAGCCTGAATTTGTTAAAGTACCCGATTGGATATATGGTGTTGAATATCCTGAAGAGCAGAGGAGGGGTTATGATTACAGGGAGGATCTGTTCAGGCCTGGTTATTTTGAATTGCAGATGAGGGCGGGCGAAAGCATAGTTTTTTCCGCCTCAACGGAGGAAGTTAATCCTACGGGTCTTAAAACCAGGTTTTCCAATGTGCTGAAGACTAAAGTGCCGCGTGACAGTTTCAGGAACTGCCTTCTAAATGCTGCTCAACAGTTTATTGTCAAAAGGCAGGGCAAAACTGATATTATTGCAGGTTATCCCTGGTTCGGGTCATGGGGCAGGGATACCTTTATTTCCCTCCCGGGCTTAACCCTCAGCCGGGGCGACCTGAATACATGTCGTGAAGTTCTTGATACCCAGACAGGTAAAATGAAAGAAGGTCTCTTCCCCAATATGGGAGGAGCAGGAAATTATGCCTTTAATTCCGTCGATGCTCCCCTGTGGTTCATATGGGCTGTCCAGCAATACATAAACGCCGGCGGCAGAGATGGATGGACCAGGTATGGTGAGCATGTTATTCAGGTTATCAAGGCCTGTATAAAAGGAACATCCTTTAACATAGGCATGCGTGAAAACGGACTTATTTACGCCGGTACTGAAGACAAGGCTCTCACATGGATGGATGCGGTAATTTCAGGCGGGCCTGTAACACCGAGGATAGGTTATAATGTTGAAATTAATGCTCTGTGGTATAACGCCCTGTGTTTTGCAAAAGAAAATATCAGGAAAATAATGGATAAAGAACTGAAACAACTGATACTTGAATTGCCTGAGAAAGTAAAATCAAGTTTCCTGGAAGCTTTCTGGGATCAGGGGAGAGGCTACCTTGCAGATTACGTGGAAGATGATGGCAGCAAAAATATGTTTGTAAGACCCAATATGCTAATAGCCACATCATTAGAACATACCATGCTTGACAGGTCTATGATAAAGAGTATACTTGATGTTGCTGAGAGTGAGCTTTTAACATCTCGTGGCCTGCGCACTTTATCACCAAAAAACCCGCTATATAAGGGGGTATACAGGGGCAAACAGGAAGAGAGGGATGCGGCCTACCACCAGGGTACCGTCTGGCCCTGGCTTCTGGGTCCCTTTGCTGAAGCTTATTTGTGCCTCTATGAAGAAAAGGGGGTTAAGAGGATAAGCAGGCTGATAAGAGAATTTGAAGAGGTAATGGATGAGCATGGGGTAAGTACCATTTCAGAGGTTTATGACGGTAACCCCCCTCACCTGCCCGGAGGAGCAATCTCCCAGGCATGGAGTGTTGCTGAGATTTTAAGGATTATGGACCTCATTGACCAGGTAATTGTGAAAAAAAAAGTTAAGGGATGAAAGTTTTAATGTTCGGCTGGGAATTTCCTCCGCACATAAGCGGGGGACTGGGAACGGCAAGCTATGGTTTGACCAGGGGTATGGCCTCAATACCCGACATGGAGGTGCTCTTTGTGGTTCCCAGGGCATATGGAGATGAAGACCAGACGGGTATGAAGCTTATAGGAGCTAACAATATAGAGGTTGCCTACAAGAAAATTTACTACAAGGGCGAATCCAGGACCTTCGATAAAATTGAAGTTGGTTCCAGGATTATTCCTTATACCGATCCTGAAGATTTCTGGAGAATGACCAGGGAAAACGAAAGTACAGGAAGGCTTTTCATTGAGGCTGACAATAAGGGAAGGCTTAAGTTTTCAGGAACTTATGGCGCAGATCTGATACAGGAAATAGAAAAGTACGCGCTGGTAGCATCAGTTATTGCCAATGAGAATGATTTTGATGTTATACATGCACATGACTGGCTGGCTTATCCTGCAGGTATAGCTGCTAAAATGGTGTCGGGCAAGCCCCTTGTAATACATGTGCACGCAACCGATTTTGATCGCAGCGGGGGTAATGTTAACCCGGTAGTCTATAATATTGAAAAATCGGGTATGGATGCAGCCGACAGGATTATCACAGTCAGTAACCTGACCAGGGAAACAGTAATATATAAGTATCATATTGACCCGGCTAAGGTGACAACGGTTTATAATGCGGTGGAGCCGGTGGGCGGGGTTTACGATGAGTACAGAGGCCGGGCCATAAATGACAAGATCGTTACCTTCCTTGGCAGGATAACAATGCAAAAGGGACCTGAGTATTTTATTGAAGCGGCATACAGGGTACTGCGGGTAATGGATAATGTTCGTTTCGTAATGGCTGGCAGCGGCGATATGATGGAAAGAATGATGCGCAGGGCGGCCGCACTGGAAATAACTGACAGGTTTCATTTCACCGGCTTTCTCAGGGGAATGGACGTGTACTGGATGCTGAGAATGAGCGATGTTTATGTAATGCCCTCGGTATCAGAGCCATTTGGCATATCTCCACTGGAGGCCATGCAATCAAATGTTCCCGTTATTATCAGCAAACAATCCGGTGTGGCTGAAATATTAACTCATGCCGTTAAGATTGATTTCTGGGATATTGATGCCATGGCCGATGCAATACATGCTATCCTGACGTATCCTGCTCTGTCAAGGATGTTCATTGAGAAAGGCAGGAAGGAAGTGGAAACACTTAAGTGGGAAAACTCGGCGCGAAATGTCAGGAACGTATACCTGGATGCCTTAAATTAAGTAATTATTTAAAACCTGGATATGAAAGGAGTTTGTCTGTTTTTCGAATTACATCAGCCTTTGAGACTGAGGAGGTACCGCTTTTTTGACATTGGTAATGATCATTATTACTATGATGATTACACGAATGAAACAATCCTCAGGAATGTAGCTGAGAATTGTTACCTGCCTGCAAACAGAATAATCCTCGATCTTATAAAAAAGCATAAGGATAAATTTAAAGTATCCTTTTCCCTGACGGGAGTGCTCATTGAGCAGCTTGAGGCTTATGCCCCGGAAGTGCTGGACTCATTCAGAGAACTGGCCACAACAGGCCAGGTTGAGTTTCTGGCTGAAACTTATTCTCATTCACTGGCCTGCATGGCTGACAAGGATGAGTTTACAAAGCAGGTTGCCAGGCACAGTCAGAAAATAGAAGAATGTTTCGGCATTAAACCTGTATCTTTCAGGAATACCGAAATGGTCTATTCCGACCAGATAGGAAGCTGGGTGGCTGATATGGGTTTCTCAGCCCTGCTCACAGAAGGGGCAAAGCATATACTGGGATGGAGGAGCCCCGATTTTCTATATTGCAATAATATCAATCCTAAACTTAAGGTCCTGCTCCGCAATTTCCAGCTGAGTGATGATATAGCTTTCAGATTTGGTAACTGGAATTGGAGTGAATGGCCTCTTACTGCCGATAAATTCACCTCATGGATGAAAAAGAGAGGCAAGGATGCAGAGCTTATCAATCTCTTTATTGATTATGAGACTTTCGGCGAGCATCAAAAAGCAGAAAGCGGGATTTTTAATTTCCTTGAAGCTTTACCGGCTGCCATTATGAAAAAGACAGCCTATGCATTTATGACACCTTCCGAGGTGGCAGAAAAGTTTCAGCCGGTATCAGCCATTAAAGTGCCCAATCCAATATCCTGGGCTGATGAGGAAAGAGATCTGACAGCCTGGCTGGGTAATGACCTCCAGGATGCTGCCTTTAATAAACTTTATTCATTAAACGGAAGGGTTAACGGATGCAATGATGAGGGTATCAGAAAAGACTGGGATTTCTTGCAAGTAAGCGACCATTTCTACTATATGTGTACCAAGTTTTTCTCGGATGGTGCCGTTCATCAGTACTTCAATCCCTACGAATCACCATATGATGCCTTTATGAATTATATGAATGTGCTCAGTGATTTTGAGATTCGCCTCGATTCAGTCAGCCCGGAAAATCTGGAAAAACAGGAGGTCGTTAATCTCAGGAATAAGATTGAGCAGATCGAAACAGAGTTGAATAAACGTGAAACGGAAGTACGCAGCCTGCGTGCGAAAATTAAATCCATGACAGCGTCCACAACTAAATCTGCACCGGCAGCCAGGACATCCAGAACTGAAAGCAAGGAAAGGGTCCAGAAGAAAAAAACAACAAGAACCGGTAAGGCGGTTAAGACAAAGAAGAAATAAAAAACTAAAAAGAAATAAGGAACAAGATGAAAGGAGCAAAGGCGATTGACCTGCTGTTTGAAACCAGCTGGGAGATTTGTAACAAGGTTGGAGGAATACATACGGTAATATCAACGAAAGCACTTAATATTGTAAATGAACTGGGTGATAATTATATACTGATAGGGCCTGATGTCTGGAGGGATGAGGGAGAAAACCCCGAGTTTTTACCTGATGACAGCCTCTTCAGCGGGTGGAAGGCGAAGGCTGAAAACGAAGGATTAAGGGTTCGTACGGGCAGGTGGAATATAACTGCAAAACCTATTGTTATTCTTGTCGATTTCACACCTTATTTTAATGAAAAGAATGAAATATTTGCCAAATTATGGGAGCAGTACAAGCTTGACAGCCTCTCAGGTGAGTGGGATTATATAGAGCCTGCCCTCTTTGGCTACGCTGCCGGCAAGGTGGTTGAAAGTTTTACGGGGTACTACCCTGAATACCAGGATATAATAGCCCAGTTCCATGAATGGATGACCGGTGTGGGAGTACTCTACCTGAAGGAAAATGCCCCATGGGTGAGTACATCCTTTACCACTCATGCAACAGTACTGGGAAGAACAATAGCAGGCAACAACCGCCCCCTCTACAGTAAGCTGAATGATTATAATCCCCAGCAGGTGGCACGTGAATTCAATGTGGTTGCAAAACGCTCACTTGAAAAAACAGCGGCACATGCTACTGATGTGTTTACCACTGTAAGTGAGATAACATCAAAAGAATGTTCAGCCTTCCTTGAAAAAGATGTTGACATAGTTACGCCCAACGGCTTTGAGGATATTTTTGTCCCCGGAAAGGATGAGTATGAGGCAAAACGAAAGGAAGCCAGGGAGATACTGCTTAATGCCGCGCGTATAATCTCGGGCAGGGAGATAGCCGATGATGCTATGATTATAGCTACTTCAGGAAGATATGAATACAATAATAAGGGGATCGACATATTTATCGAATCGCTGGCAAAGATAGACAGGGAGATAAAATCCAATAGAAACATAGTGGCTTTCATAATGGTTCCGGCATACCATAAGGGACCAAGGAAAGATATAGCAGACTACCTTAACGGGGTATCAGGCGATTTGCCGGCGGGTGATAAGCTACTGTCACATGGCCTTCACAACCGTGAGAGTGACCCTGTAATAAATGCCCTGGAGAGTAACAAACTAAACAACGGCCCGGACAACAATGTCATAACAATATTTGTCCCCTCTTACCTGAATGGTAATGATGGGATATTCAACAGGTCATATTACGACCTGTTGATAGGCCTTGACCTTACGGTTTTTCCCTCATATTATGAACCCTGGGGCTATACTCCCCTGGAAAGCCTGATGTTTTCAATCCCAACGGTAACCACAACACTCGCCGGTTTTGGTTTATGGGTCAGGAATCACCATCCCGATCATGGTGACGGCATATGTGTTATTGACAGGAATGACACCAACCGGGAGAAGGCGGCAGACGATATAAGTGACTATATATTAAGACTGTATGCTTATGATGATGACCAGGCCCGGGAAGCCAGGGAAGAGGCATACCGGGTATCGAGAATAGCTAACTGGAATACGCTGGTTGATTATTATTTTGAAGCTTATACAATAGCTCTTGAGAGGTCTAAGAAACGCAGGGATGAGCCAAGGGAACTCTCAGAAGTTTTGCTCAGAAAAGATATTGTGGCCCGCAAGCCGCATGAGGTTCCTGTCTGGAAGGATATATATATACAATCAGATGTCCCTGAGCGTCTTGCCGTTCTAAAGGAACTGGCCTGTAATCTATGGTGGTCATGGAATGATGAAGCACAGGGTATTTTCAGGAGGATCGATCCCTCTCTCTGGGAAGAAACAAACCACAATCCCTGCATACTTATTGAAAGGGTTGATTATAAAAGGCTGAAGGTTCTGAACGAAGATGAGGAATTTATAAGGGATCTCGATGCTGTTTATAGTGAGTTCAGGAAATATATGGACAGGCCTGCCAGTGAGAAGTCGCCGCAGGTTGCTTACTTCAGTATGGAGTTCGGTATACACCATTCCCTGAAAACCTATTCCGGGGGACTTGGGATTCTTGCCGGGGATTACCTCAAGGAAGCAAGCGACTCCAACTTCAATATGGTGGGTGTTGGTCTGCTTTACAGGTTTGGTTATTTCAGGCAGCAAATAGGGCCCAAAGGACAGCAGATGGTGGTGAGCGAGGCAGAGGATTTTTCACAGCTTCCGGTAATTCCCGTTGAGGATGAAGAGGGCAGGCAGATGAAAATATCCCTTGTCTGGCCGGGACGTACCGTTAAGGCACGTGTATGGGAGGCAAAAGTAGGTAAGGTAAAACTCTTACTCCTGGATACTGATTTTGATGAGAACAACCATGAAGACAGGATGGTAACCCACCATTTATACGGGGGAGATATTGAGAACAGGCTTAAACAGGAACTGCTTCTGGGAATAGGAGGCATAAGAGCCCTGAGGGCCATCGGGGTGAAACCTGACATCTATCACAGCAATGAGGGTCATTCAGCATTTATTGGCCTTGAACGGCTGATGTACCTTATGGAGAAACGACATCTTACATTTGATGAGGGACTTGAGGCAATAAGGTCATCCACACTGTTTACAACCCATACCCCCGTGCCTGCCGGACATGACTCATTTGAAGAGGGACTGCTCAGGAAATATATCCCTCATTACCCGGAACGGCTCAATATTACCTGGGAACGCCTGATGAGTATGGGCAGGGCTTATAATGACACCTCCGGCAAGTTTAATATGAGTTATCTTGCTGCCCGTATGTCTCTGGAAATTAACGGAGTGAGTAAACTGCACGGTGAAGTGAGCCGTAAAATGTTCAACGTGCTCTGGCCAGGATACCTTGAGGAAGAACTATTCATTGGCCATGTAACCAATGGGGTACACTATCCTTCCTGGCTGCACAAACGATGGAAAAACCTGTACCGTGAACTGACAGGCGATAAGCATTTTGACCAGACAGATAAATCGAAGTGGGAGACTATTTATTCAGTACCCGACAAGGATATATATGAGATAAAGAACGCATTGAAGCAGAACCTTTTTGAATGGATTCGAAAAAGGATACAGAAAGATATGATGAACAGAAGGGTTAGCCCCAGGAGGCTCATCAACATAAGTAACCATCTTAACCCTGATGCCCTTACAATAGGTTTTGCCCGCAGGTTTGCAACATACAAGAGGGCGACCCTCCTCTTTAAAGACCTTGATCGTCTCAATGAAATAGTAAACGACCCTGACAAACCCGTTCAGTTTATTTTTGCCGGTAAGGCACATCCCCACGATGGAGGAGGACAGAGCCTTATTGAGAGGATAAATGAGGTTTCGCACATGCCTGAATTCGAGGGCAAAATCATTTTCCTTGAGAATTATGATATTGAAATGGCAAAACAACTGGTAAGCGGGGTTGATATTTGGCTGAATACTCCAACAAGGCCTCTCGAAGCCTCGGGAACCAGCGGTGAGAAAGCGGTGATGAACGGCACAATTCATTTCAGTGTCCTCGATGGCTGGTGGGTTGAAGGTTACAGGGCCTACGCCGGCTTTGCCCTTCCCCTCAAACGCACCTTTGCCAACCAGGATCTTCAGGATGATGTGGATGCCGAGACTATTTACAATATGCTTGAGTATGAAATAATACCGGCCTATTATAACAGGGATGACCAGGGCGTACCCGTTGAATGGATAAGTTATGTCAAAAATTCAATGGTCCAGGTGGCTCCCCAGTTTACCATGAAAAGAATGATTGACGACTATTACAAAGCTTATTACCTCAAACTGTGGGAAAGGTCGATATCACTCAAGG
This sequence comes from Bacteroidales bacterium, assembly GCA_032260385.1. Classification (GTDB taxonomy): domain Bacteria; phylum Bacteroidota; class Bacteroidia; order Bacteroidales; family VadinHA17; genus UBA9300. The sequence goes on from JAVVEL010000023.1 coordinate 22,399, forward strand.
AAGATAATTATGCAAGGGCAATTTCCCTGGCAGCATGGAAAAACTGGATGGCTTCCGAATGGAATAAACTCGAAATACTTACATATAGCTTTGAAAAACCCGGTGAGAATATCTATAAGGCGGGTGTTACCTACAGGGGTGACGTGATGCTGAATGTAAATGGCATTCCTCCGGAAAATGTGGGAGTGGAGTTTATAATAACGCAGATGACACAGAGCGGTGATTACGAGTTTATTGCCAAGTATGACCTCAAGTATATAAGCTCAAAGAACAGCCGATCGCTCTACCGTCTCGAGATGGTACCTGAAAAGGCGGGTACATTTTTCTACGGATTGAGGCTATATCCAAAGAGTGAGGATATGCCGCACCGCCAGGATTTTTACCTGCTTAAATGGATTGATTAATACGTTTCAAAGGCGCTATTTTATACACTATGCCTGTCCTGGATGGCAGGTAAAGGCTTAGCTTAAGCGGTGAGTTAAGTTTTTCCCCCGGGGCACGTGATGCTATATATATCATATCCCTGTCGATGCGGTCATAACCCCCGAATTCCTTCCTGTCAGTGTCAAACACTATAATGAATCTTCCGGCTATCGGAATTCTGTAATCGGTAAACGAGGTAGATGGGTGGAAATTAAAGACAAAGAAATAATTACCGCGGCTGAAGGCAAGAATATTATCCGTGTTATGACTGTATACTTTTTCAGTAACTTCATTTGACAGGAGGTCGGTATCTTTGACGAAATTAATCATTTCTATATCAAAGTCATTGAGATAGTGATACTTAAGATCATCACGGTCGGCCAGGCTCCACTGCCTCCTGGCATATTTGAAACTCCAGTTGTTCCCTTCCCTGGGGAAGTCGATCCATTCAGGATGGCCAAATTCATTTCCCATAAAATTAAGGTAGGCGCCATTGGCTGTTGAAATGGTAATGAGTCTTATCATTTTGTGCAGGGCTATAGCCCGGTCAATCTTAAGGCTTTCGATGCGCTTGCTCATATTAAAGTACATTTCTGCATCGGCAAGTCTGAAGATCAAGGTTTTATCTCCTACCAGGGCCTGGTCATGGGATTCACAGTAAGACACTGTTTTTTCTTCAGCCCGGTGTGTTGTCAGCTCATGGAAGAGACCGTCCATATTCCATTCCTCATCCTGCTGCTCCTTAATGAGCTTTATCCAGTAATCGGGTATCCCCATAGCCAGCCTGAGGTCGAAGCCGGTGCCACCGGATTTGAGATTGCAGGCCAGGCCGGGCATGCCACTCATCTCTTCGGCAATGCTGATGGCCGACGGTTTGATAGTATGGACAAGATCGTTGGCAAGCTTAAGGTAAATTAGGGCATCATCGTCCTGTCCTCCATCGAAATACATTTCATATGAGGTAAAATTCCTTTCAAGTCCATGATCATAATATATCATGCTTGTAACACCATCAAACCTGAACCCGTCGATCTTGTATTCCTCCATCCAGTACCTGATGTTTGATAAAAGGAAATGTATAACATGATCCTTCCCGTAATCAAAGCACAGTGAATTCCAGGCCACATGCAGGCGTCTTTCATTTGCATGGAAATATTGTCCCGGATCGCCGTCAAATAAGCCCAGCCCCTCATTAATATTGCTCACTGAATGTGAATGTACCAGGTCCATTATCACCGATATCCCCAGCCTGTGAGCTTCATCAACCAGGGCCCTGAGGTCATCCGGGCTTCCGAACCTGGATGATACGGCAAAAAAATTTGAAACGTGGTAACCGAAAGAGCCATAATAAGGATGCTCCTGTATGGCCATTAACTGTATGGTATTATAACCGTTCCTTGCTATTCTGGGCAGCACGTTCTTCCTGAACTCATCAAAGGTTGATGTTTTTTCCTCTTCGGAAGACATGCCCACATGGCATTCATATATAATTGCCCGCTCAGGGCCGGGGGCATAATCCGGATATTGCCACATGTATTCTTTCGAGGGTTGCCAGTGCCTGCATGAAAATATTTTTGTATCCTCGTCCTGTATAAGTGTTCTAGCATAAGAGGGTATTCTTTCCCCTGATCCGCCTTCCCAGTGAATTGAAAGTTTATATAGGTCACCGTGCCTTATAGTTCCGGGTGTCATGACAAGCTCCCAGTCCCCTTCTTTATTAAGGCGTTTCAGTGCAAACTCCTTTCTTTCTTCCCAGTTGTTAAAATTGCCTATCAGGTAGATCGATTTTGCATTTGGTGCCCATTCCCTGAAAACAAGTGAATTATCCCCTGCATGCATGCCATAGTAGTGGTGACCTGATGCAAATTCTACCAGATTTTTTCCCCCGGTAAGACTGCTGAGCTTTTGCCTGTAAGCATTATGCCTGTCCCTCAGTATATTATGGTAAGGATCAAGCCATGGGTCGTTGAGAAAAAATTCGCTTTCTTTCATTTAAGTAATAGATTTATTTCTATTTCCAGGTGAGCTCACCCCCTGTTATGCTCCAGTCATTCCCGAAGAAACCGGCACATTCAGCAGCACTGAATTCATCTGCATCCCCTGTCATCCTGAATACAACAAGATCAGGGAAGGCAGGGCCTGCAATGAAATACTGGTTGGGATAGCCTGATTTCATACCCTTCAGTCCGCTACCCGCAATTATGCCCACCGAATTATCTTCAGATCCTTTAAGGGGTCTTATAAAGTAGCATGCAATATCATCACCGGTGATTGTCCTGTCACCAATGACTATACTATTATTGAATACCTGCACCGGGCTTTCTGTGAGTAGCATATCCCAGGCAAGGTTATTGTCGGCATTACCATAGAGGATAACATTCCTTCCTTCAAAATTACCGTCCCTGAATTGCCTGTCTGTAATTATATCAGCCGAACCGTTACCCCGGTATGCAAATGTCTCTGCATCAAACCTGGCCTTCAGGTAGTTCCATCGGTCTTCCTCAGGCCCCCCACTGGTACCATATACAAATATCATGTTTTTCCTGAAGGCATCCTTAAAGCCACCGTAGCGGTGAGGGCCTTTTTCTCCTTCACCGGGCATCTGGCAGGGAGACCATTCGCCATTGGTAAATCTGAAATACCGGTAAGCAGTATCCTCAGCTCTGTCAACTACCAGTTCCGTCGCATCAATTTCAAGAACCACCTGACTCTTAATGCCCATCTCACCTGTTTTTAATCCCATGGTGAGAATGTTCCTGGTATCTATAATTACCCTTGAGGAGTCATTGCTTATATGTGCTTCTATGCTGCTGATTTCAAAGGGTTTAATTTGTTGGTGAATATTTACCCAGTGGGATGAGGCGGAGATACCGGGATTGGCGGTATGAAACTCCAGTTTCCTGAGATCGCGGGAAGCCTGTATGCCATGGAGTTTAAAATAATCAAAGATGGGAGGCCAGTCCATTGATATATCTCCATACCAGTGTGTTCCTCCGGGATATTCATAGTATGTGAAATCAGGATGGAAGTCACCGAGTATGCCTCTCATCAGCCGGGCCATCTCCACGCTTACCGTGGGATCGGAATCACCATGGTAAACGTAAACACCATGGTGTATGTAGTTGCGGGCCAGATCAGGGATACGGGACGACCTGCCTGCCCTGAAAAACATATAGGACATATCATTCATTAGCTGCATGGGGGCATCCCCTCCGGCATACATCAGCAGGTCAGGGTAACCGGCGCATGGTGCTATTGCTGCAAATTTATCAGGGTAGCTTGCACCCAGGTACCATGTTCCGTGGCCTCCCATTGAATGTCCTGTGAGGAAGGTTTTTTCATGTCTTGTTTCAAACAGCTTTTTACCTTCTTCGAGTACTTCCAGGGCATCAAGCCTTCCCCAGTCTTCCCATGCAAAACCAAAGGGACCCCTGTTTGTCGGGGCAACAACGTGTCCCCAGTCTTTGGCGTCGTAGGTCCATGCCTGGTTCCTGGCCTGCACCCCCGCACCATGCACCGACAGAAACAGGGCCTGATCTTTTTCCAATGGCCTGGTTGAGGGTGTTACGCTGTAATACTGTACGCTGCCGTCAATTTTACTTATGAAGGTGCGGTCGTGATTGACGGCAAAAGGTTTGATTTTTATTTTAAACCTGTAGCTGTCATATAGAAGTCCCTTTCCGGAAAACACTTCTATGAGTACCTCGCTTTCACCGGCTTTCATATTTTCCGGAACGGGGATTTTAAAGTTCATCCTCTTTGAAGTGAGCTTTTCAATTCCTGGGAGGGTGGTAGTAAGTTCAGTATCTTTCACGGTGCATTTGATACTGAGTCCACCTTTATATTTATCGCTGGCATTTATAAGTGTTAGCCCGCCCCACTTGAAGCCGGGTTCTTCAATTACCAGGTCGGGCAGTGTGAGATCTTTCTTCTTGATTATTATCTCCGAGGAGGCTTCTTCAAGTGATGCCCTGATCCTTGGAAACCTGCCATTGGTGAAATAAAACTGGTTCAGGCCTTTTTTTATCATAACAGGATGAAGGGAATAGTTAAAGTCATAATGATCACCTTCCCTTGGCTCTCCATTTACGAAAACCATGGTATGGCCGCTGGCATTAAGAAGCATAATCCTGTTACGGGGACTGTTATATTCAATATATAGCGCACCTCCCCTGAGTTTGCCGGATTTGAAATACCCGTCCTCATCAGCAGTTATCTTTTCCCATAGTGCTTCTTCACCGCCAGGATTCTTACCCGAAGCCATCCCGTCACGAGGTCTTTCAAACCTGTCCATTATAATGTCTTCTGCCTGGGGATCAATGATAAAAATATTTCTTCCATAAATTACCCCGTTCTGTATTACAAGCCCTTCGGTCAGCTTTTCTGTCTTATCTGCCTCCTTGGCATATGTAAGACCCGTCAACTGGGTGATAAGGAGCAGTAAAAGGAATTTTGTCTTCATCATATTTTAAATAATTGTCTTACAGCAGTATAGCAAAGTAAAAATTTTCCCATCTTTGCTTAAAGATAAGAATTTCTGAACAGATGGGCTTAATTAATTTCAGGATATCAGGGCCTTTACTATTTTTGCGGGGGTAAAATCCTTTATCATTGGAAACTTATTTTGGACATAAGAGTTTCAGTTCGGATAAGCCTGTGGTAACACTGGGCATGTTTGATGGTGTTCACCGGGGTCATCGTGCCCTGCTTGATGCACTTATCAGAAAGGCAAAAAGCCTGGGAGCCGAATCGGTAGTGCTTACACTGGATCCACACCCACGCATAGTTTTGTCGGAAGGAGACAGTACATTACGTTTTCTGACCAGCCTTGAGGAAAAGAGTCAGCTGATGGAAGAAGCAGGGATAGACAAACTGCTTGTATTACCATTTACCGGTGAACTGAGCAGGATGGAATCCTGTGATTTTGTTAAGAAATACCTTGTTGGGATAATGGATATCAAACATCTTATCCTTGGTTTTGATCACCATTTTGGCTACAGGGCTTATGGCAATGCGGTAACTATAACTGAATGTGCCGGCTTATATGGTTTTGGTGTTGACAGGATGGAGGCACTGAAGGAAGGAGATGAAGCCATAAGTTCGACCACGATCAGGTCCTTATTGAAAGAAGGATCCCTTGCGAAAGCAAATAAACTGCTTGGATATTCTTACATGCTGAAGGGTAAGGTTGTGGAAGGGAAGAAGATAGGGCGCCTGCTTGGTTTCCCAACGGCAAATATTGCCCCGGATTATCCTTATAAGCTGATTCCTGCGGATGGTGTATATGCAGTAGAAGTAATACTCGATTCGCTTAAGCATAATGCCATGCTTTATATTGGTCCCAGACCAACAATCGAAAGAGATAAAGGCATCAGGACCATTGAGGTTAACATTTTTGATTTTGACAGGGACATTTACGGGAAAGATATTACACTTATATTCAGGCACCGTTTGAGAGGTGACAGGAAGTTCAGCTCCAGGGAGAAATTACTTGACCAGATCGAAAAGGACAAAGCCGAATCAATACGTCTGCTCTCTTTTTAACTTTTGCCCTTGCAGCGTAATTTTTGTATCTTTGCATACTTAAAATTTTAAAATCATGTCAGTATTAATAGAAACACTACCATATAAAATTAAGGATATTAATCTTGCCGCCTTTGGCAGGAAAGAAATAGAGATAGCCGAAAAGGAGATGCCCGGACTCATGGCGATCAGGAGGAAGTATTCAGCAGATAAACCACTTGCAGGGGCACGTATTACCGGGTCGCTTCACATGACAATACAAACTGCCGTATTGATTGAAACCCTGGTTGAACTGGGAGCTGACGTACGATGGTCAAGCTGTAATATTTTTTCAACCCAGGATCATGCTGCGGCTGCTATTGCTGAACGGGGCATACCCGTATTTGCCTGGAAGGGAGAAACACTGGAGGAGTACTGGTGGTGCACTGCCCAGGCCCTGTCCTTCCCCGGTGGCAAGGGACCGAATCTGATAGTGGATGACGGAGGCGATGCAACACTTATGGTGCACAAGGGTTACTATGCCGAGGAAGATCCTTCACGCCTGGACGGCAGGCCTTCAAGCAGGGAAGAAGGTATTGTGAATGCTACCCTTAAGGGTATTTTAAGCCAGGATCCTGAAAAATGGCACCTGGTGGTTGCTGACCTCAGGGGAATTTCCGAGGAAACAACGACAGGGGTTAACAGGTTATACCAGAGGAAAAAAGAGGGTACCCTGCTTGCTCCTGCAATTAACGTGAATGATTCGGTAACAAAATCAAAGTTCGACAATCTTTACGGATGCCGTGAATCACTGGCCGACGGTATCAAGCGTGCCACTGATGTTATGATCGCAGGAAAGGTTGTTGTGGTTTGCGGTTATGGTGACGTGGGTAAGGGCTGCGCCCAGTCGATGCGATCATACGGCGCCAGGGTAATAGTTACTGAGATTGATCCCATATGCGCATTGCAGGCTGCCATGGAAGGTTTTGAAGTGAAGACGGTTGAAGACACACTGGGAACAGGCAATATCTATGTTACGGCCACCGGTAATACCGATGTGATTACCGTGGAGCATATGTCAAAAATGAGAGACCAGGCTATAGTGTGCAATATCGGTCATTTCGATAACGAGATACAGGTTGATCTGCTTGAATCAGCACCCGGTATTGAAAGGATAAACATAAAGCCGCAGGTCGACGAATTCAAGTTCCCGGACGGGCACTCGATATTCATGCTTGCTGAGGGAAGGCTGGTGAACCTTGGTTGCGCCACGGGCCACCCCTCCTTTGTGATGAGCAATTCGTTCAGCAATCAGACACTGGCCCAGATTGATCTCTGGAACAAGAAGCATGAGGTGGGAGTATACACCCTGCCCAAATATCTTGATGAAGAAGTAGCACGGCTACACCTGGGACAGCTGGGCGTTAAACTGACCACACTCACGGAAAAACAGTCAAAATACCTTGGCGTAAAACCCGAAGGACCCTATAAGCCTGATCATTACAGGTACTAAAGGAAAGTTGAACGAGAGTTGAACGAGAGTTGAACGAGAGTTGAACGAGAGTTGAACGAGAGTTGAAAAAAGCTACCGGCTTTGTCCGCCGTAGTCGGAGAACGCAGGTGGGCTCCCTGTTTTACCAGCCGAAGCTTTAGCGAAGGGTGGCCCCTTGCTCTTAATAGTTAGTTACGTGAACAAATTGGCCTGTGAAGCTTGCCCTGTACATCTTTAGGGGGTATTTTGAGGGACCTGAGGTAGGAGTGCCGAAACTGGGAAGGGCAAAAGTGCTTTTACATACCGGGCATTCAGCGTAAATGCCGTCAACATTGACGGCTATGCTGCTGCCATCAAGCACATAATCATGGGGACAGGTGCGGTCAAGGGCTATAAACTCATCAGCCTGGGCACGATAGACAATTATGCCGTTATCATCATAACCTGAAGCCCTGTAACCGAAATTATTGGTGCTGCTGTTTACAAGTACATGGTTGCCAATGGCATTGAGGGCAAAAAACTCCGGGTCATTGAGGTCTATATAGAAATCAACCAGAACATCAGGAATGACATCATTTTTTTCCTTGTTGCATGAATTGTGAAACACGGAAATAATGCATATAAGCAAAAAAATCCTTAACTTTGATCCTGGTCCCGGCATATTTTGTATTATTGGAATTCAAATATACAATCATTAGATTTAACGCATTTAAACAAATAATATTATAAATCTTCTCTTTATGAAAAAATACTGCAGCCTCCTGCTTATTGTTTTTGTTATGCTTATTGCCGGAGAGAGTGCAGCGGTGGCTCAAACCTCTGTTTTTGACAGATGGAAGGCGAGGAGAACTGAAAAGAAAATAAGCGGGAGCAAACGGAAGGTAACCAAAGAGAAAAAGCTGCGGGAACCACGGTCGGTGACCAGGGCTAAAAAGGAACAGGCAAAACGGGAAGCTGATCTGAATAAGGACTATCAGAACCTGGTGGAGGATAACAGGGAAAGACATTTCGATATACAGTCTGATGAGGTAAAGGAGAGAATGAAACAAAACGAAAAAGAAATTAAGGCAAGGGAGAAGGCCAGGCGTAAGGCTGTGAGACAGGCAGGAAGGAAGGCCAGGAAAAAATATAAAAACTAGAAGTATGGAAGATATAGGTGACATATTATTTTATGTTTTGTTAGCCGTTTTCGGTATAGCAGGTGCAATAGCCAATAAGAAGAAAAGGAATGCGCAAAGGCCCTCACCACAAAGCGGGATACCGGCTTCGGACGATGACAGTTTTTCCTACGAAAGGGAGGAAGAGGCCGGTCCCCGGAGCAGAGAAGGCAGGGCAAGCACCCAATATGAGATGATTGATGAAGATGCATTGGAAACTGCAGCTTCGCGCTATGAAAACACAATGATGAAATCTTCTGTGGAGCAGGCCCTTGAGATGAGAGCGGAATATGAGGGAAGGTATTCCGAACCCCTGGCGGATGACTTTTCCATGGAAGGTGTGGCAGTTACGGATCTGACTGTCGAACATACAGAAGTGGGAACATATATTGACACTTCCCTTGATGAGCAAAGTTCATGGGCAAGAGGCCTGGTTGATGATTTTGATCTTCCGGCTGCAATAGTCTATTCAGAAATACTCAAACGAAAAGACTTTGTTTAGCAATTATTTAAGAGGTTTTTTTTAATAATATCAGGCTCATTATCGGAAAAATATTGTATATTTGTTACATAAGAGTTCCGTCAAACCCGGGATTCTTTTGTTTTTATAACCTTTAAGAGAGAAGAAAATGTCGGATAAAGTATATTTGACAGAGGAAGGATTGCTGAAGTTAAGAAGGGAGCTGGATGAACTGAGAACAGTCCAGAGACCTGAAATTTCAAGACAGATTGCCGATGCCAGGGATAAGGGAGACCTTGCCGAGAATGCAGAGTATGCTGCTGCCAAAGAAGCACAGGGTATGCTTGAGGCCAAGATAGCCGTGCTGGAAGACAAGATAGCCAATTCAAGGCTTATCGATGAATCAAGGATAGATACATCATCTGTCCAGGTTCTCAATAAGGTCAAGATAAAGAATAAAAACAACGGTACCGTGATGGAATATACACTGGTGCCGGAGTCTGAAGCTAACCTGAAAGAAGGGAAACTGGCTGTGAATTCACCCATAGCAAAGGGTCTGCTGGGAAAGAAAGTCGGGGAGGTGGTTGATGTAAAAGTACCTTCAGGGATAATAGCGTTTGAAATTATCAATATTTCATTATAATCAATTTCCGTAATGCCAAGTATTTTCACCAGGATAATAAAAGGGGAAATACCCTGCTATAAAATCGCCGAAGATGAGCAATTCTTTGCCTTCCTTGACATAAATCCCCTGAAAAAGGGCCATACCCTGGTAGTGCCAAAGACAGAGCTTGATTATATATTTGATCTTGACGAAGATACTCTTTCAGGAATGATGGTTTTCTCAAAAAAGATCGCACTGGCAATAGAAAAAGTCGTTCCGTGTAACAGGATAGGAGTGGTGGTGCTCGGGCTGGAAGTACCACATGCACATATCCATTTAATACCCATCGATTCAGAAGCCGATGTAAGGTTCTCTAATCCAAGGGTAAAGCTGACGGAGGAAGAGTTCGGGGATATTGCTGAAAGTATACGCAGGGAAATAAGATAAGCCCTGTCATCATATATAATATGTCTCGCTGGAATAAAATTGTACTTATTGCCGATGATTTTGTTTCACTGCTGTTTCCCAGGCTATGCCAGGCCTGTGGTGAACCCCTGGTGAGAAACGAAGACATCCTTTGTACCCGGTGTATGCTGGAGCTTCCACGGACAAATTACCATCTTGAAAGGGATAACAGGCTCGAGCAGAGCTTTTACGGCAGATGTTACATTGAGAATGCTGCCGCCTGGACTTACTACAGGCAGGGAGGCAAAGCCCGAAAGCTAATACACAGGCTTAAATACGGGAAGGTTAAACCCATTGGCCCCTTCCTGGGCAGGCTGTATGGCAATATTTTAAAGGGATCTGACTTTTGCAGTAATATCGACTGTATCCTGGCTGTACCGCTCCATTCGTCCAGGGAACGCAGGAGAGGCTTTAATCAAAGCAGCCTCATTGCCGGGGGAATGGCAGCTGCACTGAATCTGCCTTTTTACGGGAATGTGCTGAGAAGAACCGAAGCTTCAGACACGCAAACAAATAAACACAGGTATGACAGGTGGGAAAACGTGGCGGGCATCTTCGAGGTATGCGATCCAGGAGCTATAGAGGGTAAGCATGTGCTGCTTGTGGATGATGTGATTACAACAGGGTCGACCATAGAAGCCTGTGCAAACGAGTTACTTAAGATAAAAGACGTGAAAGTATCGGTTGCAGCCATTGCATGTGCTGAAAAGTGAAAGGCTATTTTATCCTGCCCGGGTTTTTTCTCATATAGTCCTTCCATGAATTATAAGCTGTACCGGCTGCCGGTCTGTTGCTCTGGTAGTAATGGCAGAGAGCAGCGGCCAGCCCGTCAGTGGCATCCAGGATTATGTCTTTGTCTTTGAATCCCAGGATATTCATCAGCATGGCAGCTACCTGCTCCTTGGATGCCGCACCAACACCCGTGATTGACATCTTAATTTTCCTGGGGGCATATTCAAATATGGGGATTGAACGGTAGAGGGCGGCAGAGATAGATGCACCCTGGGCCCTGCCCAGCTTGAGCATCGATTGGACATTCTTACCGTAAAAAGGAGCTTCAATGGCCATCTCATCAGGCTTATACTCATCAATAAGTCCAAGGGTGCGCTCAAATATATGCTTGAGCTTCAGGTAATGATCACCGTACTTTTTAAGATCAACCACACCAAGACTGATTACCTGTGGCTCCTTATTCAATATGCCTATGAGCCCATAGCCGGTAATATTTGTGCCGGGGTCAATACCCAGTATTATTTTATCATAATCCATAATGACTTGTTAAGGCAAAGATAAGGAAATGTTGAATTGTTGAACCCTTAAATCGTTGAAACGGGCAGGGTGAGTTGCCATAGGCAAGCGAGGCCTGTGAGCCCGGCAAAGCCAATAGGGGATTTGTCATTCCTGACTTTCGCCGTGCCTATCGTGGTGATCTTCTTATCCTCTGGAAAAGAATCCCGCCCACAATCAGCACCAGGCCGATTAATGTTGTGTAATAGATATGTTCACCAAGGAAAACTGATATGAAGATCAGGGAAAGGAAGGGGGCAAGAAAAACCAGGTTTGAGATTTTATCGGATGTTTCGGCCAGTTTTAAGGCCTTAAGCCAAAGGTAGAAGGTAAGCCCCATCTCGAAAATGCCTGTGTATATGCCGGCAAGCATCCCTTTGGTGCTTACATGTCCAAAGCCATCTGTCACAGCAAGATATATGCCTATATAAATGGTGGAAATAATAAAATTCAGCAATAATTTATTCGATTCATCTCTTTTGTCCTTCATGTTAATTATAAAATACAGTGCCCAGAAGACAGAGCTCCCCGTTGCCAGTAGAACTCCCAGCCAGTCTGATTTGCCGGGACTGAAGGGCTGACCCTGTGATGATACAAGGTAGACTCCGGCGAAAGAGATAAGGAGTGCAACGAAACTTCTTGCCGGGATTTTCTGCTTCAGCATAAGCACTGAAAGAAAGACCAGCACTATGGGCCATATCATATTAAGGGGCTGGGCTACCTGTGCCGGTAACAGTGTATAGGCTTTCAGCAGGACAAGATAATAAACAAAGGGATTGAGCAGGCCCAGCAGGGCTGACATAAATATATCAGAGGGTCCTGCCTGCAGTATAATTTTTAATTTTCCTTCAAGGATGCTTATTAAGGCAAGAACCACCACTGCTGTGCATGATGCTATAAAGAGCAGCTGGCCCGGGCTCAGCTCTTTAAGGGCAATCTTGAAGGCTGTGGCTATAGTAGACCAGAAGAGGACTGCCAGGGAGGCCAGTAAGTATGATTTGCTCTTATCGCTCATGTGTCTCAGGAGAAGCTCAGATTGCTTTAAATCCCGTGTATTTAACCAGGGCCTCAGGTATCTTTATCCCCTCATCCGTCTGGTTGTTCTCAAGTATGGCAGCCAGTATCCGGGGCAGGGCCAGGGCAGAACCGTTCAGAGTATGGACCAGCTTATTCACTTTACCGCCCTTTTCACGGAAGCGGCATTTCAGTCGGTTCGACTGGAAAGCTTCAAAGTTGGATACTGAGCTTACTTCAAGCCAGCGTTTCTGGGCAGCTGAAAAAACCTCAAAGTCGTAAGTCAGTGCCGAAGTGAATGATAAATCCATGCCACAGAGCCTCATGATGCGGTAGGGAAGATTGAGCTTCTGAACCAGCCCTTCAACATGCTTAAGCATCATATCCAGTGCTTCATACGATTTATCAGGATGGGCAATTACCACTATTTCCACCTTATCGAACTGGTGGAGACGGTTCAGCCCTCGCACATGTGAGCCCCACGAGCCGGCCTCTCTCCTGAAACAGGGGGTGTAGGCTATATTCTTTACAGGTAATTGTTCAGCCTCCAGTATTACATCACGGTAGATATTGGTTACCGGTACTTCGGCTGTTGGGATGAGGTAAAAATTATCCAGTTCTGTGTGGTACATCATACCTTCCTTGTCGGGTAGCTGGCCTGTGCCAAAGCCAGAATCTTCATTCACCAGTATTGGAGGTAAGACCTCGCTGAAGCCTGCTTTTTCACCCTCATCCAGGAAGAAACTGATCAATGCCCTCTGGAGTTTTGCTCCCTTCCCTTTGTATACCGGGAAACCGGCCCCGGTCAGTTTGTTTCCCAGATCAAAATCTATTATGTCATATTTCTTTGCCAGGTCCCAGTGCGGCATGGGATTTTCCGGCAGTTCAGGAAGCTTACCACCTTCTTTCACCTTAACATTATCCTCTTCACTTTTCCCGGGGGTCACCAGCTCATTTGGAATATTAGGCAGCTTTATAAGTTCCTCGTTAAGCTTCTTCTCTATGTTTCCCAGAAGTGCATTAAGTTCCCTGGCCTCTTCTTTTATCGTAGTTGTTCTCTGTTTTAGGGTGTCGGCTTCCTGACCTTGTCCCTCCTTATACAATTGTCCGATCTCCTTCGATATACTGTTAAGTTCAGCCTGCAGACTATCTGTTTTTTGCTGGGTCTCCCTTCTCTTGTTATCCAGCTCTATTATCATGCTTATAATGCCTGAAGCATCAAAATTTTTAACCTTCAGTCGTTCGTTTATAAGCTCTTTATTTTCTCTGATAAAGTTTAGGGTCAGCATAAGCATTTATATTAAGGTATGGTTCACAGCCCCACAAGATAAGGCTGCCTAAAGATAAAAAAAACTCCTGTAATAACTTTTCCGTGGGAAAAGCATTACAGGAGTTGAATATTTTATGACGCTTCTCCTAGTTCTCCAGGGGCTTCACTGAGACGTATGATTTGTCGTCCTTTTTCTTTTGAAACTCAACCACTCCGTCGATCAGTGCAAAGAGGGTATGGTCTTTACCAAGACCCACATTTTCGCCCGGATTATGTTTTGTCCCTCTCTGGCGCACTATAATATTGCCTGCCTTGGCGACCTGGCCACCATATAGTTTAACCCCAAGCCGTTTGCTTTCTGATTCGCGACCGTTTCTGGAACTACCTGCTCCTTTCTTGTGTGCCATGGTATATAAATTTTAATGTTTTTATTGCTTTTATTCTTTATCGGCTTTCTTGTCGCCAGTACCCTTTGTCCCGGTACTTGTTCTGGGTTTAGCCGTTGCTTTTTTGGCTGCTGTTGTTGCTTTTTTGGCAGCAGTGCTTTTCTTTTCAGTAGTTTTTGCACTGTCTTTTTTAGCTTCAGCTGCAGGTTTTTTTGTTGCTGCAGGTTTTTTTGTTGCTGCAGTCTTTTTGGCAGCAGTAGTCTTTTTAGCTGTTGCTGTCTCTTTTTCAGCCGGTTTTTTCTCTTCAGCGGTTTTTGCTTCCGCTGTTTTCCCTTTGGCTGCTTTTTTTGCTGCAGTAGTTTTTGTTTCCTTCACGGCAGCCGGTTCTTTTACTGCCTCGCTCTTGCTGGCAGCACTTTCTTTGGGAGTCCTTGTTTTTACTGCAGGTTTTTTTGTTGCTGCTTCTGCAGTTTTATCTTCAGCCTTAGCTGCAGTTATTTTAGCTTTGTCTTCTTTAACGGCCCCGGCTTTAGCCGGTTTCTTTTCGAAACCCTTCTCGTTGATTGAGAGTATCTCTACATGGCTGAACTGCTGCCTGTGACCTTTCTTAACCCTGTATCCCTTCCTTCTTTTCTTCTTGAAAACAATTACCTTGTCACCCTTGGTGTGTTCAAGAACCTTGCCCTCAATATAGGCTCCGTCAATATGTGGTTCACCAATAATTATTTTACCGTCGTTATCAATAAGTAAGACCTTATCAAAATCAACATTGTTGCCTTCTTCCTCATCGAGGAGGTGAACAAAGATCTTTTTTCCATTTTCAACCTTGAACTGTTGTCCGGCGATGTCTACAATAGCGTACATTTCTTTATCATTTATATTACTCCGTGAGGCGGACTATATGCCACTTTTTCAATGCCCCGGCGGATTATTCTGAAATTCGGACTGCAAAGATAAGAAAAAAGAATAAAATACAAAAGGCAAACGGCAAACGACAAAGGGCAAACGACAACCGAGCCTCGAGTCATCGAGGCGAGCTCACGAGCGGATAGTGATTGTGGCTGGTGGGAGCGAGTAAACGGCAAACGACAAAGGGCAAAAGAAAGTTTATAAGGTTGATAAAGTTTATAAGGTTGATAAAGTTTATAAGGTTTATAAAGTTGAGATGTGCTTAAGCGGATCAGAAATGATATTTTACCCCTTTCGGACCCGGCACCCAGCTACCCGGCACCCAGCTACCCGGTTACCCAGCTACCCAGTTACCCAGCACCCAGCACCCAGCTACCCAGCACCCAGTTACCCAGCTACCCAGCACCCGGTTAACCGGTACCCGGTAACGGGCAAGCATTTTTCCCCTCCCCTCTGGCAATGCTAAATAATATATTTATATTTGTGCTAAGGCTACGACACCTGGATTAAAGAGGAGATATGAAGAAAATAAAGCTTAACGTACTGGGAATATCATACAGCCAGACTCAATCTGGTGCTTATGCCCTGGTACTGTCAGAAGTAAATGGTGACCGCCGTCTGCCCATAATAATAGGAGGTTTTGAGGCACAGGCCATAGTCATCAAGCTTGAAAATCTTAATCCACCCCGTCCCCTCACCCATGATCTTTTCAGGAATTTCAGCGAGCTGATGAAGGCCGATCTCAAAGAAGTCTTTATCCATAAGCTTGAAGAAGGAGTATTTTATTCGCAGCTGGTAATAAGAAAGGACGGGAAGGAAATTCTTATGGATTCCAGGACATCCGACGCCGTGGCACTGGCCCTGCGGTTTAACTGTCCCATCTTCATTGATGAGGAAATAATGGATAAGGCGGGCATAGTGATAAAAGAGAATGAATATGAAGATATTGAGGGTGACGAAAAAAAGCAGGCCAAACCACCAAAAGCCTCTCCCCCCGGACTGGCAGAAATGACCCTTAAGGAACTGAAGCTTAAACTGGATGAAGCAATCAAGGCAGAGGATTATGAAAAGGCGGCCTTCATAAAGGATGAAATAGATAAGAGGGAAGAGAAGGAATAATTATTTACCATTTGATATATGAAAAGGACCCTCTTTTTTATTTGCCTTCTGCTGATACCCCTGTCGTACACTTCCGTCTTTGCACAGGCAATACCCGGGGAGCAGGATACGGTAGCGGTTTCACATGACAAGGGTAAAATAATTACCCTGCCGCAGGGTTCGGAAAGCCAGGGGATCCTCCAGGAAGGAAATATAATTGATCCTTCAATGAGCGGGGGATTCAGCCTTATGACACTTCTGAGGGGTCTTTTGGGTATGATTGTTTTGATCCTTATCGCATGGGTGTTCAGCACAAACCGGAAGGCTATCCTGTGGAGAACGGTAATAATTGGTCTCGCCATCCAGCTAATACTGGCGGTAAGCATATTGTACGTCCCCTTCGTAAGGGTCTCCTTCGATTTTGTGGGTAAAATATTCGTAAAGATCCTTGATTTTACAAAGGAGGGTAGCACCTTCCTCTTCGGCTCACTGATGGATGTGGATAAGCTGGGTTCAATATTTGCCTTCCAGATCCTTCCAACCATTATCTTTTTCTCTGCACTTACTTCCCTTCTTTTCTATCTTGGTATAATCCAGAAGATAGTATACGGACTGGCCTGGCTGATGACCAAATCCCTCCAGCTCAGCGGGGCCGAAAGTCTCTCTGTTGCCGGCAATATCTTCCTGGGCCAGACCGAGTCGCCCCTGATGGTTAAGGAATACCTCCCGCGTATGAACCGGTCTGAAATAATGCTTGTAATGACAGGGGGGATGGCTACCCTGGCAGGTGGTGTGCTGGCAGCCTACATTGGCTTCCTGGGGGGCGGTGATGCGGTGCAGCGACTGATCTTTGCCAAGCACCTGCTGGCAGCATCGGTCATGGCTGCCCCGGGGGCCGTGGTAATATCCAAGATTATTGTACCGCAAACAGATGAAATAATTAAGGATATAGAGATTACAAAAGATAAGGTGGGGAATAATATACTTGATGCAATATCAAATGGCACCACCCAGGGACTCAAACTTGCAGCCAATGTAGCCGCCATGTTGCTTTCATTTATAGCTTTCATAGCCTTCTTTAATTATATCTTCCTGAAAATAGGACAGTGGACCAATCTTAATGATCTTATATCCGAAGCGACAAACGGCAGCTATAATGAATTATCGCTTCAATTTATGCTCGGTTATATTTTCGCCCCTGTAATGTGGCTGATTGGTGTTGGAGGGGAAGACATTACCTTGCTCGGACGCCTCCTTGGGGAAAAAGTAATAATGACGGAATTCGTGGGATATATAAGTCTTGCCGAACTGAAAACTGCAGGAGCTTTTGTTCATAATAAATCCATAATAATGGCCACTTATATGCTGGCAGGCTTTGCGAATTTTGCCTCAATAGGGATACAGATAGGAGGCATAGGATCACTGGCACCCAACAAGAGGGTCCTGCTTGCAAAATACGGAATGAGGGCCCTGCTGGCAGGGACCCTGGCATCGCTTATGTCAGCAACCATAATAGGAATGATACTCGGATAAAAATAAAACATTATAAAAATGCGCAGCACAATTATCTTACTAATCTTTCTGATGGCAGGCTTTTATGCCTCAGCCCAGGAAAATACCGTCACTTCACCCGATGGTAATATTGAACTGACAGTGACCTATGATACCAGGGTTCAGTGGCAGGTGAAAATGGGGGATAAAGACCTTATCCTGCCATCGGAGATAGGTATTGAAATGGCAACACAGAAATTTCCCGGTGAAAAAGACAGGATCAAGAAGGTTGAGAAAATGAATTTTGATGAATTAGTCAGGCCGGTAGTACCGCACAAGGACTCACAAATACCGGAGAGATATAACCAGATGACAATGGAGTTCAAATCAGGATTTACACTGGTTTTCAGGGCATACGATGATGGTGTGGCATACAGGTTTATCACTGATTTTAAGGGTAATGTGATTGTATTGAATGAAAAGGCCGAGATTAACTTCCCTCAGGGAACCACTGCCTGGTATCCCCTTGAAGACGCATTTATGTCTCACAATGAAAGAACTTACATTCATACTGCACTTGATACTATATCCGAAGATCACCTGGCAAGCCTGCCCGCTCTCTTTAAGACAGGTGGTGTAAATATCCTGGTAACGGAATCAGACCTTGAAGATTACCCCGGGATGTGGCTCAGGGGAAATGGCAGCAATTCACTCAGAGGCACCTTTCCCTGCTATCCCGATGAAGAAAGGCTGTACGGCGATCGTAATCTGAGGGTTTTATCCAGAAGGGATTTTATGGCAGAAACAAAGGGAGTAAGGTCCTTCCCATGGAGAGCCTTCGTAATCACAGACAACGATGCCGGCCTTGTTGAGAGCAACCTGACCTACCTGCTGGCCGGTGAATGCAGGATGGAAGATACGGGCTGGATCAAACCCGGGAAGGTGGCATGGGACTGGTGGAATAATCTGAATATTTACGGGGTCGACTTCAGGGCAGGAATAAATACTGAAACATATAAATATTATATTGATTTCGCAGCTGAATACGGACTTGAATATATCATTCTTGATGAAGGATGGTACCGGCTGGGTGATGTTCTGGATGTGGTGCCGGAAATAGATATTGAACATCTGTGTGCTTATGCTGAAAGCAAGGGTGTGGGGCTTATCCTGTGGGTGGTATGGAACACGCTTGATGATAAGCTTTATACAGCCCTGCCACAATATGAGGCGTGGGGAGTGAAGGGTATCAAGGTCGATTTCATGCAACGCGATGACCAGAAAGTGGTTAACTATTACTGGCGCATTGCCGAAAAAGCTGCCGAACATAAGCTGCTCGTCGATTTTCATGGCTCCTACAAACCTGCAGGACTGAGGCGTACATGGCCCAATGTGCTGACCAGGGAAGGAGTTAAGGGGCTTGAAAACACCAAGTGGAGCTATGATATAAACCCTGACCATGACCTGACTATCCCTTTTATCAGGATGGTAGCCGGACCAATGGATTATACACCGGGAGCTATGGTCAACTATGACAGTATTTATTTCAAGCCTATGTATACCCGCCCGGCAAGCATGGGTACAAGGGTCCACCAGATGGCTATGTATGTGGTTTATGAAAGTCCGCTGCAGATGCTCGCAGATAATCCCTCAAACTACAGGAAAGAACATGAATGTACTGAATTCATTGCCGGGGTGCCTGTCGTATGGGACGAGACCAGGGTGCTTGAGGCAGCTGTGGGAGATTACCTGGTTATTGCAAGACGCAGCGGGGACGAATGGTTCATCGGGGCTATGACCGACTGGGAAGGACGGGAATTTGAAATTGATCTTTCATTTCTTGGAGAGGGAGAATATAAGGCGGTAATTTTCAATGATGGTATAAATGCTGACAGGTATGCACAGGATTACAATAGGACTGAGAATGCGCTGTCAAAAGGAGGAAGCTTTAAAATAAAAATGGCCCCCGGAGGAGGTTTTGTGGCAAGGCTCACGAAAAACTGACATCATGCAACAATATCTCGATCTGCTCAATCATGTAATGAAGAAGGG
>JAVVEL010000024.1:0-41183 GCA_032260385.1 Bacteroidales bacterium
CACTTCGGATTTAGACGCAACCAATTCCAACATCAATTTCAAATAACCTATTAATCAACTATATGCATGGGAGACCTGTCCCCTGGCTATACTATTTTACAGGATTGTTGGCAATTTTTCCGGGAAAAACAGGAAATCGAAACGTGGCAACCCAAGAATCAGAATCACAAATCTGAGAAAAAAACACAGTGTGTGCTTATGGAAGGGTTGTAAAGTCGGATTCTTACGGTTAATTTTGGGTTTATGAATTAATCAGGCTAAGTCATTTGAAGAGTATAAGGACAATCCACTTTTGAAGAGAGCAATTGAAAGAAATCTTGAAATAATTGGAGAGGCAGTCAGCAGAGTTATAAAAGAGCAGCCAGATATTAAAATTGAAAATGCTAAAAGGATTGTCGGACTTCGAAATCAGATTATTCATGCATATGACAACATCTCTGATGAGAATATATGGGCCATAGTGATGAACAATCTCCCAAAACTAAAATCCGACATAGAATCACTTATTTGATTGCAAAAGTACCATGCCTGAAAAAGGAATTTCGTAAGATGCATTTAAACGGATTGTACATCCAAATTGAATACAAAATGATTAGACGGTATCATTTGTTGCAAATATGTTTTGGAGTACTTTTTTGTGCATTTACATCCTGTAATAATTCCCGGGAGGATGGGGTGATAAAACCCAATGATAACCCGGCACTGGTAAAGATATTTTTTAATGAATGACACCCTGTTGCGATTTGTTCAAACCGAATCCACCTGATGTCCCGCTCCTGGATTTTTAAAAGAGTTGTTTATTCAATTGTAGAAATACGTATGCGATTCAAACTGGAAATAAACTGTAAAGAGCATTTTAATATCTTAGGTTTGGTTGATTTTCCATTTGAGGTTAGGGGTGATAATTCGCTGACTCAGGCAATTTGACACATATTGGTATCATATATGATACATTTATATTGTTTTTAGTAAAATTTATTTTATATTTGCTAAAAAGTATCATATATGGTACCATATTATATGTGTTGAGATATGACAAACGATGAGATTATAAAAATGATAAAAGAAAGAAAGGAGATTCTTGAAATAAATCAGGAATATCTTGCAGAGATTTCAGAGGTAGGTCTTGCAACTTTAAAACGCTTTGAAAGCGGAAAAGGAAATATAACATTAAACAATTTACAAAAGATTGCTGATGTACTGGGACTGGAAATCAAACTTGAACTTAAAAAACCTAATTGATGAGAAAAGCCGCGGTATATAGGAATGGTATTATGGCAGGGGTGTTAACTGAAAAAGATAGTGGGGAATATCTTTTCACATATGACACTGAATATTTTAATGATAAAACGAAGCCGGGGATTAGCTTAACGCTGCCAAAGAAACAACATGAATATACCTCGGAGCATTTATTTCCTTTCTTTTTCAACATGCTTTCCGAAGGAGCAAACAGAGTAATTCAATCAAAGCAGTTAAAAATAGATGAGAATGATTTCTTTGGTTTGCTATTGGCCACTGCACAGCATGATACGGTTGGTGCAATAACTGTTAAGGAAATAAATTAAGGGATATTATTATGGAAATAAAAAACTGTCCGGGATTGTTACTGGAAGGCTTTTCAGAATATAGTACCCTTTTCCTGCGCAGAATGTTTGGTGGACGTAAGGTCAGTCATATCTTACCTTATAATGCTCCGGAAATTGATGAAGAAGACCAGAAAAAGTTCATGCAAAACAGGAAAAGAATTTCAATATCCGGCGTACAGGAGAAATATTCAGTATTAATAGAGAAAAACAATCTCCGGTTAACAGAAGAAAAAGAACAGGGCACGTATATCCTTAAACCCAAACCCCAGGGATTGCAGAAAACGGCTATGGTACCAGCTAATGAACATTTAACCATGCAAATTGCCAGCCAGATCTACAGTATCAGAACAGCAGAAAATGGCCTGGTGTTCTTTAAAAATGGCGAAGCAGCATATCTTACCAAACGTTTTGATATAGGTGAGTCTGGCATCAAAATAGCTATGGAAGATTTTGCATCACTGGCCGGAAAAACAGAAGTAAATGCAGGTAATAACTTTAAATACGATTTTTCTTACGAGGGGATAGCCGAACTAATTAAAGAACATGTAGGTCCGTGGAAAATTGAGATGGAGAAATTTTACAATCTGATAGTTTTTAACTTTTTATTTTCAAACGGGGATGCTCACCTGAAAAATTTTTCACTGCTGGAAACCAGGGATGGGGATTATGTTTTAAGCCCTGCATATGATCTGGTAGACACAGGCATTCATGTTGAGGAAGATGGGTTTTTCGCGTTAGATGATGAATTATTCAAAGAATGGAATTGGTCGGATTGCAGGATTAACAATACCCGGCACCATCCGTGCAAAGATGATTTTATTGTCTTCGGCAAAAAAATCGGCTTAAACGAAAACCGGGTAAATAAACTACTTGAGCCTTTTCTTATTAAACAAAAAAATGTTGAGGTCCTGGTAGAAAATTCCTTTCTTGATAATGATACCAAATCACAATACCTCACACATTATTATGATAGATTGAGTATGTTAAATGAAATATGAGTGGAGGCTGTACTGGTGAAGGCACATTAGAAATATAAGCAAATCCTTTTTTTCGATGATAAATCAAGTTATGTGAGATTAAAATAGAAGGAGCACCCTTGATAAATGTACCAATAATTGGTATATTTGATGAAAATTAAGAAAATTATGAATAAAAACACTTCAATATCATTAGGTACACATTTTGACAGCTTTATTCGAAGTAGAATCTCGGAAGGGAGATATAATAATGCAAGTGAAGTAGTCCGGGCTGGATTAAGACTATTGGAAGAAGAGGAAAATAAATTGCTTGCCTTGCGAAATGCAGTCCAGGAAGGTATAGATAGCGGCATTGCAAATGATTTTGATCCCAAATCACATTTACAGGATCTCAAAGCAAATAGAAAATAGAATGCCCGGGTATAAGTTGACAAATAAAGCCGTTGAAGATCTAACTGATATCTGGAATTATACTCTTGAAAAATGGTCTGAAAAGCAAGCAGACAGCTACTATCGAATGTTAATTGATAATTTTGACTGCTTAGCAGGAAATACTGGTTTGGGGAAATCCTATTCAGCTGTAATGGATAATATATTAGGTTTTAAAGTGGGCCGACACATCATTTTCTATAGGCTTAGTCACGATAATAATATAGAAATAATAAGAATACTCCATGAACAAATGGATTTAAAGAACAGAATTAAAGAAAAATAACCGTTTCTTCCAGAATCACTATCCTATCAATTTCAAAAATATCATCGAAATTAACAGTTATAGGCTTTGTATTCTCAATATCGAAGGAAATAAGATCGGAAGTATCTGTTTTTTTGCATCCTGCAAAAGAAATAATAACAGCGAGGAGGGCTATCAATAATGTGAAAAGGTAATTGATTTGTTTTAGCTTGGGTTGCAGTTTCATTGTTTTTGGATGTGTAATTCAAACAGAAATATAAATCTATTAAAAATTGTTTCACGTGTCAAATTTCAGGATTGCTTTGCTTGACACCCTGACAATAGAAGATAATGACATTTTAATTGAGTTCTTTTTGAAGGATTAAAGTTAATCATAGCCTCAGGTAGTGTGATAAAGGGTGCGAACCTTTTTTCCGTAGTAACACACGGGAATAAATGCAGTCACCAACCTCAAATACTGAACAGAACCTGTAGCCTTTACTTCTTTCGGCAAATCCCTCGAAGCCTCCAGAGGAAGGCACTTCGATCCTGTCTTCCTGTGGAAGCTGATACTTCCGGAGGTCAACCAGGTATTCCGGTTTTATTGAATCACCCGTCACATTATATACAGTGTCATTATGCGTCGATTTGAAGGATATGGCATTATTAAAGAAGTAGAAGGGAACAAACAAGTGGTAGGACACTGTTCCCACAAAACCGCTTGTATTCTCCCCTTGTAATCTCAGTTCGTCTTATACTCATACTTCACCTCGGCCAGGTCCTTGTTGGCTTTGACGATCTTGGTCTTGAGCTCGTCCTTGAATTTGCCGAGCATGCTCTTTACATCCTTGTCGCTTCCGGCCAGGATCTGCGCCGCAAGGATACCTGCATTCTGTGCTCCGTTTATACCTACCGTGGCAACAGGTATGCCCGGAGGCATCTGCACTATGGCCAGCAGTGAATCCAGTCCTTCCAGCGATGCCTTAATAGGCACTCCAATTACAGGCAGTGTGGTCATGGCGGCAATAACACCGGGCAGGTGCGCTGCCATGCCGGCAGCTGCAATTATTACTTCTATGCCACGGCCTGCTGCATCCCTGGCAAATTTCTCAACCTCGTCAGGTGTTCGGTGGGCCGACAGGGCATTTATCTCAAAGGGGATCTTAAAGTCATTCAGTATGGCTGCTGCTTTCTCCATAACGGGCAGATCGGAGGTGCTGCCCATGATAATACTTACTTTTGGCTTCATATCAGCTTGTTTTTATTTTTCATTTGACACAAAAATAAGGTATATATTTTATATTTTCGCATCAATTAATTGAAACCGTCATCAGGCCTGACTATGAATAAATTGAAAATCAGGAATAAGATCTTTGAGGTTTATCTTGAAGAAAAAGAGATACTTGCAAAGGTGAGTGAGCTGGCCCAACAGATAGAAAATGATTACCGTGGAAAGGAAATCCTTTTTATAAGTATACTGAACGGCTCATTTGTTTTTACCGCTGACCTGCTGAGGAATATTGACATGAACGTGAAACTGTCGTTTATGAAATTAACTTCATACGAAGGCCTGGCATCAACTGGTAATGTAAGGAGGCTGATTGGGGTTAACGAAGATATCAAAAACAAAACAGTTATTATCCTTGAAGATATTATCGATACGGGAAAAACACTGGATGGTATTATTGAAGATCTTTATGATAAGGGGACAAAGGAGATCCGGGTGGCTGCCCTGCTGCTTAAACCCGATGCTTATACAGGCAGCTATAAGATTGACTACCTTGGTTTTGAGATACCCAATGATTTTGTTATTGGCTATGGCCTCGACTGGGACGGCCTGGGACGTAACCTGCGTTCGATATACAGGATTGCCGGTGAAGGGGATAAACAATAAATAAAATAAATATACAGGAATGACTAATTTTTTGATTTTCGGCCCCCCGGGATCGGGAAAGGGTACACAATCGGTTACGCTGGCAGAAGAATTCAGGCTGATACATCTTTCGACAGGTGATATGTTGAGAGAGGAAGTGGCGGCCGCCACTGAGATGGGGAAAAGGGTAGAAGGCTTAATGAAAAGGGGTGAACTGGTGCCCGACGAGGTGGTGATACAGATGATTGCCGAAAGAATCGATTCCAATCCCTCTGCAGGAGGATTTATCTTCGACGGCTTTCCCCGCACCGTCGAACAGGC
Organism: Bacteroidales bacterium; assembly: GCA_032260385.1. Taxonomy (GTDB): domain Bacteria; phylum Bacteroidota; class Bacteroidia; order Bacteroidales; family VadinHA17; genus UBA9300. Next base: position 5,431 of record JAVVEL010000024.1, read on the forward strand.
GGAAGCCCTCGATGAGGTGCTTGAAGAGAAGAATACATCGATCAGTAAGATGCTGATGCTCGAGGTTGAGCATGACGAGCTCGTCAAAAGATTGCTGCTGAGGGCTGAAACATCAGGCAGACCTGATGATAAGAAGATCGATGTGATAGAAAACAGGATAAAGGTTTACAGGGAAAAGACAGAGCCTGTAATTGATTACTATAGAAAGGATAACAAATACCTGCCTGTTAACGGCATGGGTGATATTGACGAAATATTTGACCGGCTGTGCAAAGCAGTAGGAAGGTCTTTAGAATAAGATATGCCTGAAAGCAATTTTGTTGATTATGTAAAGATTTTCTGCCGCTCCGGCAGGGGCGGAAGCGGGTCGGCACACCTGCGCAGGGAAAAATTTATCCCGAAGGGAGGACCCGACGGTGGTGACGGTGGCAGGGGAGGGCATATCATCCTGAGGGGCAATAAGCAGCTGTGGACACTTATCCACCTCAAATACAGGAAGCATATTTTCGCAGGTCACGGCACATCGGGATCATCATCAATGAAAACAGGAGCAGAAGGGGAGGATATATATGTTGATGTTCCACTTGGCACGGTGGCAAAAGATGCTGAGTCGGGAAGTCAACTGCTTGAGATAACGGAAGACGGACAGGAAAAAGTTTTGCTCAAGGGCGGCAGGGGAGGACTGGGAAACGTCCATTTTAAATCCTCCGTGCGGCAGACACCCCGGTTTGCACAGCCGGGCGAGCCCGAAAGTGAAGGCTGGTTCATCCTCGAGCTGAAGGTGCTGGCAGATGTGGGACTGGTGGGCTTTCCCAATGCAGGTAAATCAACACTACTGAGCGTTGTATCGGCAGCAAAGCCCAAAATTGCTGATTATCCCTTTACCACCCTGGTCCCTAACCTTGGTATAGTGGCTTACCGTGATCACCGGTCATTCATAATGGCAGACATACCCGGTATTATTGAAGGGGCACATGAGGGCAAAGGCCTGGGCGACAGGTTCCTGAGGCACATTGAGAGAAACTCGGTGCTCCTGTTCCTTGTTCCTGCTGACAGCCGGGATGTGATGACTGAATACCGTATTTTGCTGGGCGAACTGGGAAAATATAACCCTGAACTGCTTGATAAAAAAAGGATACTTGCCATCAGTAAAGCAGACCTTCTTGACGACGAACTGATGGGCGAGATGGAAAAGGAGATAGATGTCAGGCCCCATGTCTTTATTTCATCCGTATCCGGGAAGGGAATAGACAGCCTGAAAGATATTTTATGGCGATCACTTAACAGTTAATCACTTATCGAAGCTATGTTAGAGAAGCTTGACCAGGATATTTTTCTTTTTCTTAATTCCATCCATTCACCATGGTGGGATAAGTTTATGAGCCTTGTCAGCGCAAAGCTGACATGGGCACCCTTCTACCTCTTTATACTGGTATTGCTGGCTCTTAAGTACAGGCGCGCAATCCTGATAATAATACCTATTATCATTCTCACAATCACAGCCTCCGACCAGTTGTCAGTGCATGCCTTTAAGGAGGTCTTTCAGCGTCTGCGGCCCTGTCATGAGCCCCTGCTCGAGGGACTGGTACACACGGTTAACGGCAGGTGCGGAGGCCTTTACGGCTTCGTTTCCTCACATGCCGCCAATTCTTTTGCTGCTGCCTTTCTCAGCCTGGGCCTTATGAAAAAGAGATGGTTCACCATACTTATTCTTTTCTGGGCCACCCTGGTTTCTTACAGCAGGATCTACCTTGGCGTACACTACCCCGGTGATGTGCTCGGGGGAGCAATGCTGGGTGCGCTGATTGGCTATGCTTTCATGTCGGTCTTCCGACTGATGGATGAGAGAATAGTCAATAATTCAAATTTCTTCAGGACAGGAAAGGAAAAAGATGCTGATAATTGATAATAATAGCACTGATCCCTGGTTTAACCTTGCTGCCGAGGAATATCTTTTCAGGAATTTCGAAGCTGACATCTTTATGGTATATATTAATGCCAGGTCTGTTATCATCGGGAAGCACCAGAATCCGCTCGGGGAAGTAAATGCCAGGTTCCTGGAAGAAAATAATATACCACTCATAAGAAGGATATCGGGAGGAGGCACTGTATACCACGACGAGGGAAATATTAATTATACCCTTATAAGAAACACGGAAGACGGTAAACAGGCTAATTTTTCAGAATATACCTTACCTGTCATTTCATTTTTAAAGAAGGAGGGTGTGGATGCTTACAGGGGCGATAAAAATGAGATACGAACAGGTGATTATAAAGTGTCAGGCAATGCAGAGCATGTTTTTAAAAACAGGGTCCTTCACCATGGCACGCTGCTTTTCTCAGCCGACCTTGAACTGATGTCGCGCTGCCTGCAACAGCCGGATGCTGAAATTTCCAGCAGGGGCGTTAAATCAAACAGGAGCAGGGTTGCTAACCTGGAGGGGTATATGGAAGGCGTAAATAGCACCGGACATCTTGGGATGAAGTTGATTGAACATATCAAAACCGTCTTCCCCAATAGTGAGTCTTATGAATTAAGTGAAGAAGATGACAATAATATCAATGATCTTAAGAATAATAAGTTCATGAGCTGGGAATGGAATTATGCCTGGGGTCCTGATTATACTTTCGCAAAGACTTTCAGGATAGGACAGGAAGAGGCCACAGTGAGGCTGGAGGTGTCAAAGGGGATGATCAGGATATGCAAGTTTACAGGGCCCTTTTCATGGAAGAAAATCGAAAGCTTACTGCCCGGCACAAGGCATTCCTATGATGATATTGCTAACTTGTTGACCACGAAAATGACTGTAGAGGACAGGGATCTTATTTATAATTTTATCATGTAGGCACTATGGATATTCTAAAATCGATATTTACCTGGGTTTTCAGTGTACTCTACATTGTACTTATGTTTCCCTTTACAATACTTATCTGGCTCATTGGCCTGCCCTTCGGTAAGGGTCCACTGCTTGTTCACCGCTGGCTTTCGGTGCAGGGCAGGGTGCTTATAAGGGTCAGCCCCCTGTGGAAGCTGGAGACAGACGGGATGGAAAACTATGTTCCCGGAACAAATTATGTTATGATCTCGAACCACCAGTCCCTGCTCGACATCCCTGTGGTAAAAGCACTGGGACTTGATTTCAGGTGGGTCTCCAAGGTTGAAAATTTCCGGGTACCCATCCTGGGGCAGTCAATGCAACTGGCCGGATATATATCCCTGGCAAGAGGTAGTAAGGAGAGTGTGATGAAGATGATGGAGAAGTCCGGGGATGCCCTGGAACGGGGCGAGTCGCTCTTTATTTTCCCTGAAGGCACGCGCTCACCCGACGGTGAGATACACAGGTTCAAGAGCGGTGCGTTCAGGCTGGCACTGGAGAAGAATGTGCCTGTCCTGCCGGTTCTTCTGGATGGCACCGGGGAAGTGTTGCCCAGGAAGGGGATTTTTTTCAGTTCAGGATACAGCTTGAGAATGAGGGTCCTTAAACCAATTTTCCCCCCTGAATTTAATACTGATGATCCTGATAAGCTGGCCGTCCAGGTGCGGAAAATGATGGAAAAGGCACTGGAAGACCTAAGAAGGGAGGCACAGTAGTAAAATGGGAGACATTAATTACGCGAGCGCTACACCCGAAGTTCTGCTTCGGGGTAAGCGAGCACAACAAATAAAATAAACAATCAATCGATGATTGGCTTCGCCGAGCTAAAGGTTTCTCACAGCTTGCTGCGAGGAGAGTCAATTATTAAAGAGCGAAATGGAAAGCATGAGAAAATTATATAAAGAAAGGGCAGAAAAGTACAGGGGCATGGCAGAGCATACAGGGAAGAAGCTCCTGTATCTTTCCCTGATGAGGCTCTTTGTCTTTATCACCGGCGTCACGCTGCTTATTTTATTATGGACAGTAAGCCAGGCAGCTGCCGTGGCAAGCTTTATTGCTGCACTCATCATTTTCATTTTCCTGCTCCGTATGTATGCTTATCAGAGCTTCAGGAAATCCTTTTATGAAAACCTGCAGGGCATTAATGAGAAGGAACTGAAGGGTCTGGATAACGATCACAGTTCCTTTGATGGAGGGGACAATTATATTGATCCCCACCATGATTTCTCACATGATATTGATCTTTTCGGGGATTACTCCCTCTACCAGTACCTGAACAGGACATGCACCGGCAGGGGCAGGGACCTGCTTGCACACTGGCTTTTGTCGCCCTCCGGATTGAGCGGCGATATGGAGAAGAGGCAGGAGGCTGTCAGGGAGCTGGCACCCATGGTGGCATGGCGGCAGGAATTCAATGCCTACGGGATGATGGGTACTACAGGACAGAAGGATGTGGACGACCTCAGTGCATGGCTCAGGGAGAAGCCCTATTACCTGCATAATATGAAATACAAAATATTGAGGGTGCTGATGCCCGCTCTTGCCCTTTCAGCGCTTATACTTGCGATAGCAGGGATTCTTCATTACTCGTTTTTTATAATGGTTTTCCTTATTAACCTGGCGATAATATCAGTAAACCTGCGTGTTATAAACAATAAGCATGCCATGGTTACAAGAAAACATAACATGCTTAAAACAGTGCGGAACCTGGTAAGTCATTTCGAGGACCAGGATTTTAAATCCTCATATATATGCCTGTTGCAAAAGTCCATGTCTGCCGGTTCGGAGTCTGCCTCCCTGAGCATAAAGCGCCTGTCGAAGATAATACAGGCTTTTGACAGCAGGCTGAATATGTTGATGGCCGTACCCCTGAGCGGTATTTTATTATGGGATATCCAGTGTATTTTCAGGCTTGAGTCGTGGCAACAATCAGCCAGCGATCTCCTTTCGGAATGGTTTGAGAACCTGGGGCACACCGATGCCCTCTGCAGCCTTGCCAATTTTGCCGGGAATAACGAACATTTCTGTTACCCGCTGAAATCCCAGGGAGATGTCTACCTCCGGGCCAGTGCTTTGGGTCACCCGCTCATACCCCTGGAAACAAGGATAAATAACGATTTTATGGTGGCCGGCAGGGGAGAGATCAATATCATAACAGGCGCCAATATGGCCGGTAAGAGCACCTTCCTGCGTACAGTGGCGGTTAACCTGGTACTGGCCATGGCCGGAGCACCTGTGTGTGCGGCAGGCTTTACATTTACACCCTGCGATATTTATTCAAGCATGCGAACGACTGACTCACTGTCGGACAGTGAATCATATTTCTACGCCGAGCTTAAGAGGCTGAGGGAACTGAAGGAAAGGCTGGAACGGAAAGAGAATATTTTCTTCCTCCTGGATGAGATTCTTAAAGGCACCAATTCAAAGGATAAGAGTGAAGGTGCTATAAGCTTCATTGAAAAAATAACAGAATACCAGGCAACAGGCATTATTGCCACTCATGATATACTGTTGGGCAGGATGGAGGGGAATTTTAAGTGTATAAAGAACAGGTGTTTTGAAATCGAAATAGAAGGTGATGAGGTAAAATTTGACTATATCCTGAGGGACGGGCTTGCTGAAAAGATGAATGCTGCAATACTTATGAAGCAAATGGGGATCATTTGATTCCTTCTTCCACTTTTTTTAAACAGGGATAGAATTTTTTAACATCCAGTAAAACAGGCATTAAGCTCATTTTCAAGCAATTTTATGCAATAAGAGCTGTTTTTGCTGCGTTTTTTTGTTGAAAAATCGCTTACAAAGCAGTCCCGCTTTTGATTATATTTGCGCAAAATCCGGAATAAATGGTTGAAAATTACTCGGAAGAGAACATAAAGACTCTTGAATGGAGGGAACATATACGGCTGAGGCCGGGTATGTACATTGGTAAGCTCGGTGATGGTTCATCACAGGATGATGGTATATATGTTCTGATAAAGGAGGTGACAGATAACTCGATTGACGAGTTCATGATGGGTAACGGGAGGAAGATAGATATCGGTATTGTCGATCATGAGGTATCGGTACGCGACTATGGAAGAGGTATACCTCTGGGTAAGCTTCTTGATGTGGTTTCGAAGATGAATACCGGTGCCAAATACGACTCCAAGGCATTTAAGAAATCAGTGGGTCTTAATGGTGTGGGTATAAAGGCTGTAAATGCACTAAGCAGTAAGTTTTTTGTCAGATCGATAAGAGACGGAAAAGCCAGGGAGGTAGAGTTTGAAAAGGGCAACCTGGTGAGAGAGACAGATATTTTCAAGACTGAAGAACCCAACGGTGTGCTCACTGTCTTTGTACCTGATGAGGAACTCTTCAATTCCTATCATTACATTTCCGAGAATGTTGAGGCCATGATAAGGAATTATGTATACCTCAATGTTGGCCTTACAATAAACTTCAACGGTGAAAAATTCCAGTCAAAGAACGGCCTGCTGGACCTTTTGAATGAGAACATGGCCAGGGAAGGGCTCTACCCCATCATCCACGTAAAGGGAGAGGATATTGAAATAGCACTCACCCATGGCAACCAGTATGGAGAGGATTACTACAGTTTTGTAAACGGACAGCATACCACCCAGGGTGGAACACACCTGTCGGCCTTCAAGGAGTCGCTTGTCAAGGTGATCAGGGACTTTTACAGGAAAGATTTTGAGCCCTCGGATATAAGGACATCAATAATTGCAGCCTTAAGCATAAAGGTTGAGGAGCCTGTATTTGAATCACAGACAAAGACCAAGCTGGGGTCAAAGAATATGGCTCCCGGGGGTCCTTCCGTCAGGAATTTTATAGGTGAGTATGTAAGGAAATCGATTGACGATTACCTGCATAAAAACCCTGAGGTGGCACAGGCCCTGCTGAACAAGATACTGGAATCTGAAAAAGAGAGGAAGGCCATTTCTTCAATAAAGAAGCTTGCAAAGGAGAGGTCCAAAAAGGCTAACCTTCACAATAAGAAGCTCAGGGACTGCCGTATACATTATGATACCAATCACGATCACCGGCTTAATTCAACAATATTCATTACAGAGGGTGACTCGGCGAGTGGCTCCATTACCAAGTCCAGGAATGTTGAGACACAGGCTGTTTTCAGCCTCAGGGGAAAACCTCTTAACACTTACGGACTGACTAAAAAAATAGTATACGAAAATGAGGAGTTCAACCTCCTGCAGGCGGCCCTTAATATAGAGGAGGGAATAGATAACCTCAGGTATAATAATGTGGTTATTGCAACTGATGCTGATGTTGACGGAATGCATATAAGGCTCTTATTGCTTACTTTCTTCCTCCAGTTTTTTCCTGACCTCATACGCAAGGGACACCTCTACATACTTCAGACACCCCTCTGGCGTATAAGAAATAAGAAGGAAACAAGATATATTTATACAGAGAAAGAGAAGGAGAAGGCTATGAGGGAACTGGGTGCCAATCCTGAAATAACCCGCTTTAAGGGTCTCGGGGAGATATCACCTGATGAATTCAGGCATTTTATAAGTAAAAATATGAAGCTCGAACCGGTCAGGTTGAAAGGCAATGAGTCAGTTAAGGATTTCCTTGAATTCTATATGGGTAAAAACACACCCGACAGGCAGGAGTTTATAATCGAAAACCTGAGGTTTGAAGAAGACCTCCTGGAGGAAGAAGCACCACTGCTTGAAGATAATTAATTTTTGACGGTAAAGATTTGTGTAGTATGAGCAAGAATACTCCGGAGAAGGGGAGAAAAGATACTGAGCATGGTAAAGCCGGCGGTGAAAGCGGCCGGTCAGCAGAGGAATTGTTGAAAGTAACAGCCCTCTCGGGCATGTATGAAGACTGGTTCCTTGATTATGCATCTTATGTAATACTTGAAAGGGCAGTGCCTCATATTACTGACGGACTCAAACCTGTGCAGAGAAGGATACTGCATTCAATGAAAAGAATGGACGATGGCAGGTTTAACAAGGTTGCCAACATCATTGGCCATACCATGCAGTTCCATCCTCATGGTGATGCTTCAATAGGAGATGCCCTGGTACAGCTCGGGCAGAAAAATCTGCTGGTTGAAACACAGGGTAACTGGGGAAACACGCTTACCGGTGACGGCTCCGCAGCCCCCCGCTACATAGAGGCTCGCCTGTCTAAGTTTGCCCTCGATGTGGTCTTCAATCCCAAAACAACGGAATGGAAACAATCTTATGATGGCAGAAACAAGGAACCACTTACACTGCCGGTAAAATTTCCCTTATTGCTGGCACAGGGAGTCGAGGGTATTGCCGTGGGCCTGGCCTCAAAAATACTTCCGCATAACTTCATCGAACTTATTGATGCAGCTGTTCTTTACCTCCAGGGGAAAGACTTTGAATTATTTCCTGACTTTCCTACGGGAGGGATGATAGATGTATCGAAATATAACGATGGACTGAGGGGGGGTAATGTAAAAATAAGGGCTAAGATTGAGAAGCTCGATAAGAAAACACTGGTAGTAACTGAAATACCTTTTTCAAGGACTACGGGCAGTCTTATTGATTCAATAATTAAGGCTAATGACAAGGGCCAGATAAAGATTAAAAGGATAGATGACAATACTGCCCAGGACGTGGAAATAGTAATCCACCTTGCCGGCGGTGTGTCTCCCGACAAAACAATTGATGCCCTCTATGCCTTCACCGATTGTGAAATATCATTATCGCCCAATGCCTGTGTGATTTTTAATAATAAACCCGAATTTATAGGGGTAAGCGATATCCTGAGTCGTACGGTGGATAATACCGTAAACCTGCTCGGGAAGGAGCTTGAAATACGACTGAATGAGCTCGAGGAAGAATGGCATATGTCATCACTCGAGAAAATCTTTATCGAAGAAAGGATATACCGCGATATTGAAGAGTGCGAAACCTGGGAAGCCGTTATAGAGGCTATAGTCAAGGGATTGGAGCCTTTTAAGCCAAAGCTGAAAAGGGATGTCACCAGGGATGACATTATAAAGCTGACTGAAATAAAGATCAAGAGGATATCAAAATATGATGTTAAAAAGGCAGACAGTCATATTAGAGGGCTTGAAACTGAGCTGGATGAGGTAAAAACCCATCTGGCAAACATTATACCCTATACAATTAATTATTTCAGGCAGATAAAGAAGAAATACAGCAAGGGTAGAGAACGGAAGACCGAGATAAAAAGCTTCGACCAGATTGAGGCAACCAAGGTGGCTGCCAACAATGCCAAACTTTACATGAACAGGGATGAAGGCTTTATTGGTACATCCCTTAAAAAAGATGAGTACGTATGCGATTGTTCCGATATTGATGATATTATAGTTTTTCTTAAAGACGGTACTTACATGGTGGCAAAGGTGTCGGAGAAACAATTTGTGGGGAAAAATATAATATATGCAGGAGTATTCAGGAAAAACGATAAGCGAACAATTTATAATATCGTATACCAGGATGGCAGGGGTGGAAATATTATGGTTAAACGATGTGCCATCACCAGTATAACCCGGGACAGGGAATACGATATTACCCGGGGGACAGCTGATTCAAGGATATTGTATTTCAGCGCCAATCCCAACGGTGAGGCTGAAGTTGTTAAGGTGCATCACCGCCCGAGGCCAAGGCTGAAGAAACTTGCTTTTGAATTTGATTTCAGTGAACTGGCCATCAAGGGCAAATCATCAATAGGTAATATCCTCACGCGTAATGCGGTACAGAAAATAAACCTGAAGGAAAAGGGAGTGTCTACCCTTGGAGGCAGAAAATTATGGTTTGACGATACGGTTTCCCGTCTCAATGCCGATTCGCGTGGCAGGTACCTGGGAGAATTCAGCGCGGATGACAAAATTATGGTAATAACTAAAGACGGAACAGCACGATTGACCAATTTCGATCTTACAAATCATTTCGAAGATAATATTCTGATCATTGAGAAATTCAGGCCGGGCGTAGTATACTCGGCTGTTTACTGGGATGCCGAGGCTGAATATTACTATTTAAAAAGATTCACGGTTGAAGAAACTGAAAAACCAGTTTGTTTCATAAGTGAACATCCAGACTCAAAGCTTATTAGCCTGACCGAAGTGGAGTATCCCCGCTTTGAAATTGAATTTGGGGGTAAACACAAGGGAAGGGAAAATGAAATTATTGAGGTGGCTGAATTTATAGGGGTAAAGAGCTACAGGGCAAAGGGCAAACGCCTGACCAATTACAGTGTTGAAAATATAAAAGAGATAGAACCGGTTGTGCTCAGGGAAGCAGAACAGAGGAAGAAAGAGGATGAAGAGGATGAAGAGAACAACAAGCCCCCGGAAAACAAAAAACCCGGTGATAATTCGCAGATGACACTGGAACTTTAGTTACCCGGCCGAAGCGGGTAAATGATAAAATCCTTGCTATGATAGTATACCTGATCGGCTTCATGGGCTCAGGCAAATCCACATTCGGGAGAAGAATGGCTTCAAGGGCAGGATGGGAATTTGCTGACCTTGACTTATTGATAGAAAATACCGAAGGACGGTCAGTGGAAGACATATTCAGGGATCCGGGAGAAGAATACTTCAGGGATATAGAGGCCAGGACCCTCAGGCAGATACCACTTGATAATAATATGGTAATTGCCTGCGGAGGAGGAACCCCGTCTTACAGGGATAATATGGAGTATATGAACAGCAAGGGTGTAACAGTATACCTTAAACATGATGTTGCTACACTCTTACACCGATTAGCACGGGCAAAAAAAGTACGCCCTCTTATCAAAGATATGAGCAGTGAAAGCCTTGAGAATTATATAAGCAAAAAACTGGCCGAGAGAGAAATAAATTACAACAAAGCGCGTCTTATTATTGATGGGCTGAAGGCTGATCCGGGAAGACTCATGGATATAATTCTATCACATCCACCTTACCGTGAAGCTCATCGGTTTTGACCGGCTTTAAACACCGGGCAGATTGAAACAAAGAGTAAGCAAAGCCGTAATATTGTTTATTATATGCTACAATATGTTGGTAACTAAATTATTTATCATAAAAATGTGTCTGTATTAATTGGCTAAATTAGTAAGTTGAAAAGATGCCGGGATGGAATTAACTATGTTTAAACTCTTTGGAAAAGAAAGGGATGGGCACAGGATTAATGGACTGCTGTTAATTCAATCGGTTTTTATCGGGCTGTATTACGGCATTTTCAATATTACTGCCCATGCCGTATTTCTGTCCAGGTTTGATGAAGCCGACATGGCCAGGGCTTACATCCTCAGCGGTCTTGTCGGTAGCGCGCTAATATTGCTTTACTCCTTTTTCCAATCTAAACTCAGGTTTTCCTTCTTCTCGGTTCTGAACCTCATTTTTTCCCTGGTGCTTACAGTACTTTTATGGATAATTGTTCGTTCAGATCCTGAACCCTGGATGGTTTATGCATTCTTCATTATGCTGGGGCCTCTTTTCATCATTGCACTGATGGGTTTGAGGTCTACAGCAGGGAAATTACTTAAGCTGCAAGAGTCGTCCCGCCTTTCAGGCTTTACTGATTCCGCACTGATATCAGGCTTAATAATAGGCAGCTTTGCTGTTCCCCTCCTCTTATTCCTGGGTATTGAAACACACAATATGCTTTTTATAAGTGCCATAAGTATACTCATGGTTGTTTTAATCCAGGTTAATATTACAGGCAGGCATAAAAATGATTTACGGAGAATATCATCTTCGGGAGAAAGCAAGACTGGATTTAAGGTCCTGGTCAACAATAAATATCTTCGTTTACTGGCTGTCTTTTTTGTTTTCTCGGTACTTGTCCTCTTTTTTATACAGTATTCATTCATGGCCGTAACCAGGATTAGATATCCCGGTGAATTTGAGATGGCCAGGTTCCTGGGATATTTTGAGGGGAGTATGATGGTAGTGGCATTGCTAATAAATCTATTTCTTTTTTCAGGCATCATAAGAAAACAGGGTATGGAGATTGCTCTAAGCCTGTCACCGGTACTTATAGGGCTTTTTACAATAGTAGCGATAGTACTCGGCATCACCAGTGAAATCTCGGCAGGAACATCCGGTTTTGTAATCTTCTTCCTTATCCTGGCCTTCAGCAGAATCATATCCAGGTCAATGAATATTTCAATTGAAAGACCTGCCCTGGATATTCTATGCCGTGCCCTGGAGGAAAAGCTCAGGCGCAGGGTAGAATCAGCTGTCGACGGTTCTTTAAACGAGATAGCAGTTGTGGCAGCCGGTTTGATACTTACAGGATTTGGAGCATTGAGCTTTGTCAGACTGATCCATTTTTCATGGGTCCTCATAATATTAGTCGTTGTTTGGGTGCTTATCGGACTCCGCCTCTATAAGGAATACAGGCAATCAATAAAGAAAATTCTGGATGAGGGAGGATTGGAGCGGGCAGATGAAAGCTTACACATTGACAGGAAGAAATTAGATTCAGTTGGCTCAGCAGTCTTATTCATTGACAATAATTATTTTGAAATTTTAACAAGTTCTGAAATACATGATAGTATCACCGATAACAGGCTGGTAATAAAGCAAATTATCAACAAGGCAGAAAAGAATCTTAATCCTGATATATTGCCTCTGCTAAGGCATTTAGCTTCAGGCAAATATGATAATAACGGGCTGAGTGACAGGCTGCGGTCAGTTATGGGAGATATTGAAAAAGAGCTTGAAAGAGAAGGGCTTGGAAGAAGAAAAGATCTTGTCTCAACAATTGAGGAGAGCGCTAACAGGAAGATGCATTTACAGGCAATAATGGCACAGCAGGCGCCACCGGTGGTAACCGATCTTATAAGGCTCATTCGCGACGAGGATAATGATATCAGGAGAGAGACAATGTTTATTGCAGGTAAATTCAGGATCAAGGACTTATTGCCTGAAATATGTGAGTGTCTCGAAAATCATCATATCTCCCGGGATGCTTATTCGGTGCTAAGGAGCTTTGGGGAGGAAGCCTTTCCGGCCCTGTCCCGTCATTTTGCGAGATCATCAGGCAATATTATGGTCAGGAGGCTTATTGCCAGGCTCTTTGCTGAAACAGGCGGTGAGAAGGCCATTGATTTTCTTTTGCCCGGATTGTGGTCTGTAAACAGCCTGCTGAGAAAAGAGGCTGTTGAAGGATTGATCAGATGCGGGTATAAGGCTGATGATCATAGCCGGGGGAGAATACATCACGAAGTATTAAACATCGTTGGATTATTGACATGGAACCTTTCTGCCCGGCTGGCACTGGAAGCAAATGATGACAGGCTGCTGTATGAAGCCATTGAAAAAGATTCACAGTGGTGGACAGACCTTTTATTCGATATGCTTTCCCTGGCCTGTGAGAAAAATGTCCTGGATGAGATAAAGGAAAATCTTGAACAGAATACGGCGGAGAGTATTAATTATGCTTTCGAGATTCTTGATATAAGTATTGATGACAGAATAAAACCGCAGCTGCGAGCCTTGCTCGATAGGCTTCCTCCAAAAATTAAATTTAAGAACCTGTCAGGATACCATCCGGTGGATGTCCCGGATTATGAGGTCCTTGTCACGGACCTGATTAATAAGGACTATAATCATATTGGGCTATGGACAAAAGTGTGTGCCCTGAGGAGACTTTATGAAGTACAAAAACCCGGGGAAACTGATTTTCTTGTTGCCTTGCTCTTCGGTGTTCACAGGATATTGAGGGAAGAAGCCTGCAGGTATCTCCAGGAGAATTATGATGATGTTTACAGTTCCTGCTCCTATCGCTTACCCAGATTATACAGGGATCAGCTGGATGAGCTGCTAAAGAAACATATACCGGGTAATGAGCTTGTTTATGAAAAACTGAAGTCCCTCTTACTTATTTTTCCCGGTCTTCCGGAAAGGGTCTTAATAAGCCTGGCTGAAGATGTTAAGCTTGTAAGCGGCAGAGAAAGTGAATCGATTGAGCAGGAAGAAGATATTATAATCTGGCCCGTTGAAAGCAGGGCTGATGACCTTCATGAAAGAATATATTTCAACTGGCATACAGCGGGACAAAAATTTAATGCAGATGAAATAGAAGTGAAACAGGAAGCTTATTATATGCTATATGTAAGAGACATTGAAAAGTTTGTGTTCTATGAAAGCAGGTATTCTTCACTGATGGCTAATTACCTTGACAGGATTATTGTAGAAAACAAACCTTTACCATTAGATATAACCAGTTATTGATATTTGAGTTATGAAAGAAATGCCGGATAAAGACAGTTTAATGAGAGGCAGGTTCAATCCCTTCCCGGGACTCAGACCCTTTGCCCCTGAGGAACGCGACCTTTTCTTTGGGAGGGAAGGTCAGAGCGAGGTAGTATTGAAGAAGTTAGTTAAAAACAGATTTGTAACTGTTATTGGAGCTTCAGGAAGTGGCAAATCGTCACTTGTTTACTGTGGTGTGATACCGCGCCTGGCGGATGCAGCCGGTAAAAGTATAAAAAAATGGCAGGTCCTGACAATGCGGCCGGGGAATGACCCTATGGGCAGCCTCGTATCTGTTATTGCCGCAAACATTCCTGCTTTAAAACAAAAAGAACTTGACAGAACGATTATTGACGGTGTTATAAGGAAGGATGAGGGAGGCCTTATTGAAGCTGTAAACAAACTGAAAATTGAAAAAGACGGAAAGACATTGATAATTATCGATCAGTTTGAAGAAGTATTCAGATTTAAAAATGCTACGCGGTCAGGTGTGAGTAAGGGAGATAACAGGTATTTTATGGATCTGCTCGTAAATGCCGTAAAAGATCCGGCTTCCGGCATTTCAATAATAATGACAATGCGATCCGATTATATCGGCGATTGTGCACAATTCCTTGGTCTTACAGAATTAATAAACAACAGCAATTACCTTATACCTCATATGACTGAGGAGGATTACAGGAAGGTAATAAGAGGACCCGTTGAATACGCCGGGGCTGCCATAGAAAGTGACCTGGTAGATCTGCTGATAAGTGAAATAGGAGAAAGAACCGACCAGCTGCCTGTACTGCAGCACTCTTTAATGAGAACATGGGACCACTGGCAGTCCATGAACATGCCGGAAAAGCCTTTATCAGCACTTAATTATAACGCTATTGGGAGAATGTCGGAGGCCATGTCAAGGCATGCAGATGAAGCTTTTGATGAACTTGATGAAAGAGGAAAGGCAATATGTGAATCCCTCTTCCGGACGATAACGGAAAAGGGTCCCGATAACAAAGGAGTAAGACATCCAACAAAACTCAGTACAATAGCATCAATTGCAGGATGTTCAGAAATGGAACTGGTAAGGGTTATTGATACTTTCAGGTCTGCCGGCAGGTCATTTATAACACCACCCGAAGGCATTGAGCTGAATGGTGAATCAGTTATTGATATTTCTCATGAGAGCCTTATGCGCATCTGGGACAGGTTGAGGGAATGGGTTGATAAGGAAGCTGAATCGGAACAGATGTATCTCAGGCTTTCTGAGGCGGCCGCCATGTTCCAGGAAGGGAAAACGACCCTGTGGCGTCCACCTGACCTGCAACTGGCATTACAATGGAGAAATGAAAACAAGCCAACTCTCACATGGGCCGAAAGATATAATCCTGCTTTTGAAAGGGCAATGGTATACCTCCGGACCAGTGAAAAAGAATACGTAAAAGAAGAAGAAAATAAAATAAGAGCTCAGAAACGGCAATTAATAAGAAGCAGGGTGGCATCCATGGTCCTGGGTGTGGCTGCAGTTGTAGCAGTCTTCCTCATGCTTTTCGCTTTTGCACAGAGAATGGAGGCTGAGAAGGAGCGACAGTTGGCTGAGGAACAAAAACAACAGGCTACGGAGCAGAAACAGACGGCAGAAAGCAGTGCTGAGAGAGCCCTGCGAAATGCACGGGAAGCCCAGGAGAAAGAAGCTCTCGCTATTGCCACTGCAGAGGAGGCAAGGATGGATGCCGTAGAAGCTTTAAGCCAGAAAGAAATCGCCAGGAGGCTGGCTGAAGAAGCAAGAAGCCAGGAAGAAAGGGCAAGGGCAATGGTCGATACGGCATGGATGAAGAGACTGGTTTCTGTAGGTAAGTCGATGGCTGTAAGGTCATTGCAATTTAAAGGTGAAGGTGACATCCAGGCACTGCTCGCCTATCAGGCTTACCTGTTCAATATGAGGAACATGGGCATGGATAATGATCCAGATATTTATATGGGTCTTTACAATGTTGAGAAAGTGTATGGAGGCTTATACTATTCAATCTTCAAAGGACATAAACAGGCGGTTAACAGCCTTGCTTTTATTCCGGAAACGCAGGAGTTTTGTTCATCGGCAGCCGATGGCAGGGTGTACAGGTGGAATATGCGTGACAGGACAAAAATACCCGGAACTGTTTTTGAAGGAGATGAAATAATCGAAGTTTTGACCATAAGCACCGACGGGAAACTGCTGGCTTGCGGGAGCGACAGGTCTATTATAAGAATAATACCTGTCACAGGGCAGGGTGAAAGTTATGAACTGAAAGGCCATAGCGGAAGGATTCAGTCCCTGGTCTTTACTCCCGATAACCGTAGCCTGATTTCAGCAGGCCTCGACGGACGGGTGATAATCTGGGACATTGAGGAACGGACACCTGAATTGCTGGTGAATGCGGATGAACCTGTAAATTCTCTTGATATATCTATTTCCGGTAAATATCTTGTGATGGCTTCCGAAAATGGTTTCCTGCACCTGTGGAATATGGATGATCATACTAATATAAATTCAGTCAGTACAGGAAACGGGTCAATAGAGATTGTAAAATTCAGGGATAATATAACCTATACTGTAGCTTATAAAAATGGGCTTATAGAATTCCGTACTGTTGAAGAGCAAAACATATCGGGATCTCTGATGGCACATTCATTGGAGATAACAGATATATGTTTTAATCAGCAACTTAAACAGATGGCAACAAGCAGTACCGATGGATCTGTGAAGATCTGGAATTATGATGATCTTAGCCAGCCCCCGGTAGCACTGGAAGATAATAATGGAAGGGTTTATGCCCTCGCTTACAGTACAGATGGTCAGTATCTTATCTCGGGCAGCGAGGGCATTTCAGAGGATGGTAATCTGATTGCCAGGGCAGCTCATGTTGATTATATGGCCCAGAATATGTGCCAGCTTTTATCCCGTAACTTCACACCTGAAGAATGGTGGCGCTTCGCAGGCCGGGATATAGAATACCAGGAAACTTGTGACTCCGATGAATTAAACATAAAGGCGCGCCAGATAAGGGGAGATTAGTTTTTATGTTACCTTTGTAAACTTCATTCAGGAGCTTGTATGCTTTGGGTGAAAGTATTTATTTTTACATTAAATCCTGATATTATAATGAGTGCCAGAGTATTATTGATGATCCTCGATGGCTGGGGCATAGGTGATGGTTCCAGGTCAGATGTTATTGCAAATGTGCCCACTCCTAATATGGAAGGTCTGGCAAAGACTTATCCATCATCACGCCTGCTTACTTCGGGTGAGAATGTCGGATTGCCGGAGGGACAGATGGGTAATTCAGAAGTTGGTCACCTCAACATAGGTGCCGGCAGGGTTGTTTACCAGGACCTTGTAAAAATAAACAGGGCTATCAAAAATGGGGAAATAAAGAAAAACAAAGAGCTGGATGAAGCCTTTATGTATGCACGTGAGAGTGGCAAGCAGGTTCATTTTTTGGGCTTGTTGTCAGATGGGGGAGTGCATTCACTGAACAGGCATCTGTATGCCTTATGTGATATGACCCAGGACTATGGACTGTCAAAAGTTTTTGTGCATGCTTTCGGTGACGGAAGAGACACTGATCCGAAAAGTGGCAAGGGCTTTCTGAGTGAATTACTGGATCACATTGAAAACACAAGTGTGAGAATAGCATCGTTCATTGGCAGGTATTATGCCATGGACAGGGATAAAAGGTGGGAGAGGATAAAGCTGGCCTATGACCTGCTGACAAAGGGAGAAGGGGAAAAAGCACCCGATATGCTTGCTGCAATACAGGAATCATATGATGAAGGCATAACAGATGAATTTATCAAACCACTTGTTCACGTTGACAAATCCGGTGAGCCGGTGGGAATAATCAGGGAAGGTGATGTGGTAGTCTTCATAAATTTCAGGAATGACAGGGCCAGGGAGCTGACCATTGTCCTTAGCCAGAAAGATATGCCCGGGTATGGCATGAAAACCCTCCCCCTTTATTACTGCACCATGACACCATATGATGCGGAATTTGAAGGACTTCATATCTTGTTTCCCAAGGAAAATGTGAAAAATACCCTTGGACAGGTAGTGTCAGATGCCGGATTGTCGCAGCTGCGGATAGCTGAAACGGAGAAGTATGCCCATGTAACCTTTTTCTTCTCCGGGGGAAGGGAGGAAAAGTTCAGGAATGAGACCAGGATTTTGATCCCCTCACCTAAAATTGCCACCTATGACCTGAAACCTGAAATGAGTGCCTACGAAGTTAAGGATGCTGTCATAAGTGAAATAAATAAGGAAAAACATCATTTTATCTGCCTCAATTTTGCCAATGGCGATATGGTGGGTCATACCGGTGTTTATGAATCGATAAAGAAAGCCATTGGTGCTGTTGATACCTGTGTGGGTGAAGTAGTGCAGGCGGCCGTTGAGCATGGTTACGAGGTTCTTATCATTGCTGATCACGGGAATGCTGATAATGCCGTTAATAAAGACGGAAGCCCTAATACCGCACATTCACTGAACCCTGTTCCCTGCATACTGGTAACCGAAAGGTATAAGACCATCAGGAAAGGGATCCTTGCCGATGTGGCACCAACAATTCTTTTGTTGATGGATATTAAAGCGCCGGAAGAAATGACCGGCCGGCCACTTATTTAATCTTCCTCATGCTCTCCCTTGGAAAAACAATAATATCAAGCGCCATTTTCGAGGAAAAATTTGCCTGCGATTTAAAAAAATGCAAAGGCCACTGTTGCCTGCAGGGCGATTCCGGTGCTCCGCTGGAGGAAGATGAAGCTCAATTACTGGAAGAATTGTGGCCTGTAATCAAACAGTATATCCGACCGGAAGGGATAAGGGCGGTGGAAGAGCAGGGAACAAGCCTGACCGACTCCGACGGAGATCTTGTTACTCCACTTATAGGGAAGGCCGAATGTGCTTATACCCTGTATAATGACGGTATATATTACTGTGCCATTGAAAGGGCATGGGAGGAGAAAAAAATAGCCTTCAGAAAACCTCTTTCATGCCATCTTTTCCCCATACGTATAAAAAAGTATGCAGAGTTCGATGCAGTAAACTACGAGGAAATTAAAATCTGCAGGCCTGCTCTCAAGAGAGGTAAGGCTGAAAATATACCTGTTTATCGTTTCCTGGAAGAAGCACTGGTGAGGGTGTACGGGCAGGCCTGGTATGTTGAACTGCTTGCTGCGGCTGCTGAGATTAACAGGAATAAATAAGGCTGGCAGCTTGTAATAAATACGACATTTATTACCTTTAGTTCATATAAAAAATTTATATCATGAAACGAGCATTATATTTTTTAAGCATAAATATCACAAAAGAATATGTTTAAAAATATTATGCGAGAGCGAAGCGGTTCCATTCGTTCTCAAATTTTTAATTAATTTATTCTTAGGTAATTACAAAATTTTAAACGAATGAAGAATATTAAAACTTATATTGAAGAAAACAAAGACAGGTTTCTTAAAGAATTATTCGGTCTGATAAGAATACCTTCGGTAAGTTCGAAGGAAGAAAATAAGGATGATATGATGAGGGCAGCTGAGTATCTAAAAAACAGCCTGCTGGAAGCGGGTGCCGATAAGGCAGAAATCTATCCTGTTGAAGGACATCCCATTCTTGTTGGAGAGAAAATAATTGACAAATCCTTACCTACCGTGCTGGTATACGGACATTATGATGTTCAGCCGGCAGAACCCTATGACCTCTGGAAGAGCGAACCCTTTGAACCGGTCATCAGAGACGGTAAGATATGGGCCCGGGGGGCCGATGATGATAAAGGGCAGCTCTTTATGCATGTAAAAGCATTTGAATATATGGTAAGAACTGAAAGCCTGCCCTGCAATGTTAAATTTATGATAGAGGGAGAGGAAGAAATAGGATCGGAGAGCCTAGGAAAATTTTGTGCACAGCAGAAGGATCTTCTCAAGGCTGATGTAATACTGGTGTCAGACACTACCATGATAGCACCTGACATACCATCAATAACGACAGGACTCAGGGGCCTGAGCTACATGCAGGTTGAAGTCACAGGGCCTAACAGGGACCTGCACTCGGGACTCTACGGCGGGGCAGTGGCCAACCCGGTCAATATACTATGCAAAATGATTGCCTCGCTGACTGATGAAAAGAACCAGGTTACAATACCCGGATTCTATGATGACGTCCTGATTGCATCAGACCTGGAAAGGAAAGAGATGGCCAAGAGACCCTATAATGAGAAGGCATACATGAAAGCCATCGATGTTGATGCATTGATGGGTGAAGAAGGGTACACCACACATGAAAGGCTTGGAATAAGACCATCACTCGACGTAAATGGTATCTGGGGAGGCTATACTGACAAAGGGGCAAAAACAATATTGCCTGCCAGGGCCTATGCAAAAATTTCAATGCGCCTTGTTCCAAACCAGGATTCAACTAAGATAGCCCGTCTTTTTGAGGAGCATTTTAAATCAATAGCCCCAAAAGGAGTGAGGGTTAAGGTTGAATATCTGCACGGAGGACAGGCTTATGTCAGCCCGATTGACAGCAAGGAATACCAGGCGGCAAGCAAGGCTATGGAAGAGGCTTTTGGAAAAAAACCTATACCCGTACGCAGCGGTGGCAGCATACCCATTATCTCAACCTTCGAGAAGACACTGGGCATTAAATCCATCCTGCTGGGTTTCGGACTTGATGAGGATGCCATACATTCGCCAAACGAGAATTATCCCCTGTTTAATTTCTTCAAGGGGATAGAAGCCATACCCTTATTCTATAAATATTATACCGGGGTTTAACAAGGACATGGATACAGGGCTGAATCAACAGTGTAACACCTTTACCTGAGTAATCGGAAAGAGATGCTTCAACACTTATGATTCAGACCCTATTTTTTCTTTACATTCAGCAGTTCAATCCGGGTTTCGGATACTTTTACAACCTTAATCAGATATTTGCCTATTTCGATTGTGGTATTTGGCCTGGGAATATCACCTTTATGGTTCAGGACCAGTCCTGCAAGGGTTTCATATTCATCCGATTCCGGGAGAGAGAGGCCATATTCTTCGTTGATATAATCAATTTCTATCCTTCCGGAGAAGAGGTATTCCCTGTCTCCGGTCTTTCTTTCTACAAGCTCTGAACTGTCATGTTCATCTTCAATGTCGCCTACAATCTCTTCAAGGATATCTTCCAGTGTAACCATGCCCGATGTACCCCCGAATTCGTCCACAACGAGTGCCAGATTTTTATTTTGCTCAACAAAGAGTTTCAACAGCTTGTTGGCAGTCATGCTTTCAGGTACAATGGGGAGCTTACGCATTGAATCCTTAATGCTGCCGGGTGAAGAAAAGAGGTCACGCAACCTGAAGTAGCCTATTATATTATCTATCGATTCTTCAAAGATGAGGATATTGGAATGACCGGTATCAATAAATGATTGTTTAAGGTCTTCAAGTGAACTGCCGGATGAGAGGGCTACGATCTCGGTCCTTGGAACCATGCAGGCCCTGACTTTTACATTGGACAGGTCCAGAGCTTTCTGGAAAATTCTGATGTCGTGCTCTTCTAGATCGGTTTCGTAATCCTCATCGTGAACATCACTTATAAGGTCATCAAGGTCTACCCTGGTAAACACCTGTTCACTTCCAGCCACATCGTTTTTAACACCGAAAAATAATCTGAGAAGCAGGTTCGACAGTTTGATAATCATTGAAGTAAAAGGATAGAAAATGCCGTAGAAGAGTGCCGTGGGGATGCTGAAAGTTTTAAGGAATAAATTTGGTGATCTCCTGAACAGGGCCTTGGGCAGGAATTCGGCAAGAAGAAGGATGATAAGGGTTGAGATTATTGTTTGTATGAGGAGGATGAGGAAATCAGTCTTTATAAGTCCGCCGAAAAGCAATTCGAGTGGAGTTGCTATATACAGGCCATAGACAACAAGAGCAATGTTGTTCCCGATTAACATGGTAACAATAAAATGCTCAGGTTTGCGGCTGAAAGATGCTATCAGGCCTGATCCGAAGCTTCCCACCTTCCTGTCTATTTCAATTCTCAGCTTGTTGGAGGAGATAAAGGCTATTTCCATACCTGAGAAAAAAGCGGACAGTATAATGGTTAGAAGGATAATGAGTGTTATAGCCAGGGCATTTTCCATGTCACCGTTCACTTCTTTTTACGCTGCCGGTCCCTGATATAGGCCATTATAAATGATAGTAAACCCATACCCAGGAGGATCAGGAATCTCTCACCACCACTGTTGATCTTATTATGTATGGCGGCGGCAATACAGAATATTCCTATCACAATCCAGATGACCTCAAGGATTATTAAAGTTCTTTTATTCATCGTCAATATATAAGGTGGCTGTTACGTTTTTTATCTTCCAGTTATCGAATTTAGTGTCCGATTCAAGTCCGTTACCCATTATTATCTGGTCTTTCTGGGTAATCCGAACATATTTATCGGTATATATCAAATCTTTTTTCTCATCCCAGAACAGGAGTTCGGTTTCCAGTTTTTCCCCCTCATCATTCATGGCTATTACATTTTCCCTGACCTCCCAGAGCCCTTTGCTTTCGGTGTACCTTGCAAAGTTAGCCTTTATTTCTCCAATCATCATATCTTTTCCCTCATAAAAATAAACTTCTATCCCTTCATCAAAGTCGGCATAGGGGACTTCTTTCTTGCCGTAATATTTCATTACAGGCGATTTCATCCTGAGTTCCAGTACTGCGGAATCGGTATACGAAGTTACAAAATCGTATACTATTTGTGTTGGCACTTCGGGTTTGATTGATGCATCAACAATTTCTATTTTTTCACGGCACGAGAAAAACAATGCAGCCCCCAGGAGGGCTGCAATGCTTGACTTACTAAGTATTTTTCTGAGAGTTTTCAATTTTCGTTCCTGAAGCGTACAGTTGTTTGTTCGTTAATCCATCCGCCAACGGTATAGGGTACTCCTTCTTGGATAATACTAATGAAAAAGAGGTCTTCCTTTTTAGGGAACAGTCTTGAAACTGTAGCTATATATTCATTCACTCTATCAGCCAGGCTGGGATCTTTTTCCCTTGCCTTTCTGAAATAATCGGCAGCTACCCAGTATACCATCTGGTTTTTCACATCATCGTCAAATGGCTGGACACTTGAATAGGCATTACCAACTATCATATATGCCGTACCGTTGCCAGGATTTGCTTCAATTGCTTTTTTTGCATAATCCCTTGCTGCCCTGTAATCTTCACTGTTAAGCCTCAGTGTTGCCAGCTTTATATAATATGATGAGATCATATTTTTATTCTCTTCGAGGTCCACGGCCTCGAGATAGTATTTTTCAGCCCTTTGAAAATTCATTTTATCATAATTCATTTCAGCCAGGTGATAGGCTGATTCAGCCGTCTTTTCAATCTGGTAGAGATTCTCTGCTGCGGTATAATAAAGGTCTGAATCGGTGCATCCTGCATCATCCAGAAGCTCAAGCACTTTCCCGAGCAGGGCAGGGTCCTTCGGATTATCGGCAACCCTTTGAGTAAATATTGGTATCAGTCCTTCACATGTACCGGCCCCACTGGCTTTAAAGATCATATCGACTGTCTCCCTTGCATTCACATCGGGAGGTCGGTTAACTGCGGCTATCCTTGCATCGAGGATATCCATAAGCATGCCATAATTATTTATTACTTCTTCATTGCCGAGAATCTTGTTTTCGAACAGTATCTGGGTAGTACCCATATATACAGTTAAAACAGTGGGGTCTGCTTTAGGCGGGTCAGTTTCAATTGCCTCACCTAGTGTGGCATATGCCAGCTTAATTATATCAAGATTTTCTCCGGCCACGTCAAAGATATCCATACCCTTGCGTCCGAGGTAGTAGGCCTTCCTGTTGAAATATTTTATCCTTGCGTCATAAATCATTTCAATGGTATCAATATATGCCCTTTCTTTTGTTTTGGTATACAGGTCCTTAAACATATTGATGCCATGTAGGTGGAGATTACTTGATGACCTGGGGCATTCAAGAAATGCCTTTCTCCAGAAGCTTAAAGCCATCTCGTAATTCTGTTGATCGTAATAAGTTTTATAGAGAGATAAATTTCTTCTGCAATTAGCGCTGTCCTCTCCATGCCCGTACTTACTGCCGTCTTCAATGCCTTTCTGACCAAACAATGGTATGACAAAAAAAGAAAGGAAGATAACTATAATCGCTTTTGCTAATCTTGCTTTCATCTTAAATGGTTTTTAGTTGTATTTTTGTTTTATGAACCAATAATCGTATAAATTCAGGCTTACACCCAGTGTTAAACAGTTTTCAGTGTGTAATCCGTTATCCAAAGAACCTATTCTTCTCAAATACTCAACATGAAAGTTGATCTTTGATTTGCTTCTGTTCATCGGTAAACCTGTTCCAAAAGTAATGCCAAACTCTTTCAAGCGTTCTCCGTTGATCATCAGGTGGCTGTTTGCGAAATACCCGCCAAGCCTGTATTCGATCCTGTTCAGGTAGTTATAATTCGCATTTTTATCAGGAATAAATTCAGCACCCAGCTTAATGGCCGAGCTGTTAACAAGGTATTTTTCATAGCCGTGAAAACTGACCATATCCCACTTTGTCATATAGTAGTCTGCACTTACCATGAAAACATCTTTCTTGCCAAAGTTTATTCCCACAGCCATCCTTTCAGGTAACTCCACCCGTGCATCTTTATCGTATGTATAGCTTAGGGTATCAACCGAATATTCAGATCTCTGGAAAGGGGCATACCTGGTGAAAATATTTTCATACTCCGACTTGTATCCCTGTTTCATAGAATACATTAGACCGGCGGATGCAAATAAATCGTTCTTCAAGCTTATTGAATATTGGACACCGTATTCAAGATTATATCCGTAAACTCTGATATTTTCTGATGACAGGTTATTGAACTGGTTATTATCGTCAGTAAACAAATATAGGTTATCACGTTCAATATTTCCAAAAAGATAGGTAAAATTTACACCCAGGGAAAGATTTTTGAAAGGGCTGATACCCAGTCCGGCAAAGAAATTATTATAACTGCCCGAGCCTTTGTGGGTATTTTCATATTCACCTATTATGGGATCATATTCCGGATCCGTTTCGCTGACTGTTTTCCTGAGGAAATAGTAACCGTTCGAATATGGTATTAAGCCTGTAGCAAATCCCATCCATTTTGTAATGGGTATTGCCATGGCCAGGTGGTGGAAATTTACATCGTCTGAATAATGTGAACTGGTTTCATCAACAAGGAGGTTTGCCTGGTATTCAAGGCCAAAGTCAAAAACAAATGAATTAGTGTCAATACTGCTGTAAGATGCAGGATTAAGATAATTAATTGACAGGGGGTCCCTGAGAGCAATTCCTGCTCCACCCATGCTCCTGCTTTTCAATATTCCCTGCTGTTCTATTATTCCGGGACCAAACCTGGCATAAGGGCTGTTAATCATTTTCTGACCCTTCACCATAAGCGGTGTTGATATAAGAAATAACAGTATGAATATTTTAATATGTTTATGCATTATAATCCAAAATATAATTTAATCCGTCCAGTACAAGGTGAGGTTCAAGTATAAATCCGGTTTCAAGTTTACCGGCAAGAAATTTGCCATCGCCTCCTGTAATAATGACCTTCAGTTTCCCGTACTTTTTTTTCAATGTGCGAATATACTCATTTATTTCAAAAACCAAGCCGGTCTGGACACCCGATCTGATTGCATCCACGGTGTTAACTCCTAGATTACCAAATGAATCAGCCTTGCTTACCAGGGGCAGCCTTCCGGTAAACTCATTTAAAGCCTTGAACCTCAATTCCAGTCCGGGTGAAATGTTACCCCCGGCATAAACACTGCCCGATTCAAGCAGGTCATAGGTAACTGCAGTGCCAGCATCGATAACAAGAACGTTGCTCTTACCGAACATATTGTGTGCACCTGCTACTGCAGCCAGGCGGTCAGTGCCAAGTGTTTCGGGACTTTCATAGCTCATTTTAAAGGGCAGGGGCGTTTGATGGCTCAGTATAAGTGTTTCGATCCCTTTGTCATCAAGCAATTCCCTGAAGCTCCGGTTTTCCCGCCTCACACTGCTGAGGATAGCCCTGTCAATATCATGGTGCGAAATGAATTCTTCCACAAAACTAATATCCCGGCAAGCGGCATATTTTACATACTCCTTTTTTCCGGCCATGTAAATACCTGCCTTACAGGATGAGTTCCCTATGTCAATGGCCAGATTCATAATTAATTGTCAAATATATGCAAAATGAGCTATATAATCTCCTGTCTTACCAGTCTTTAATATTTCTTTAACTTTTAATTGTGTGAGTGTGTATCTAGAATAGAGCTGAAGATATTAATTGCCTGCTCAAGCTTCCTTATATTTTTCGCGGTAAGGGTAAGTTTTGTATCTGTCTGTTTCACCCTGAAACGCCTGTGATCTTCACTTACCGCCCTGATCACGTTCATGAAAGTATTGCTTTTATAGAAGGCAGAACGAGGGTCAGAGATGAAATGCATAACCATAACTTCATTTCTTAAAACAATTTTCTCGATAGCCATCCTGCAGGCCAGCCAGCGCAAGCGGACCAGGTTAAGCAACTCTGCCGCGGGAGGGGGTAATTCACCAAACCTGTCAGTAAGTTTTTCCCGGAATTTCAGCAGCTCCTCATCACTTTCAATATTATTAAGCTCTTTATACAGGCGTATCCTTTCGGAGATATTTGAAATGTAGTCATCGGGGAACATAATCTCCATATCTGTATCGATCTGGCAATCGTTAAGATAGTGTTTGTCTGCCTCACTCGCATCTTCGTGTGTATCGATGCTTTCCGTACTTTTATCATCAGTTAACCCGGCTCTAAGCTCATGCATTGCTTCGTCAAGTATCCTCTGGTATGTTTCGAAGCCGACATCGGCAATGAAACCACTCTGCTCAGCTCCCAGGAGGTTCCCTGACCCTCTTATGTCAAGGTCCTGCATGGCAATATTAAATCCGCTGCCCAGTTCTGAAAACTCTTCAATTGCCTTTAGTCTCTGCTGTGCTTCACGGGTAATAATATTTAAGGGAGGGGCAAGGAGGTAGCAGAAAGCTTTTTTATTTGACCTGCCCACGCGACCCCTCAGCTGGTGTAGTTCTGAAAGCCCGAAATGATGAGAATTATTGATAAATATGGTGTTCGCATTCGGTATGTCCAGGCCTGATTCAATTATTGTTGTGGCAATCAGCACATCATAATCTCCATG
The DNA here is from genome assembly GCA_032260385.1 of Bacteroidales bacterium. Lineage (GTDB taxonomy): Bacteria > Bacteroidota > Bacteroidia > Bacteroidales > VadinHA17 > UBA9300. Next base: position 32,777 of record JAVVEL010000024.1, read on the forward strand.
GACAAAGTCAAACATAATATTCTCCACCTTCCTTCCTTCCATCTGACCATGGACAATTGCCGTTTTAACAGCGGGAAGGATACGGTTTATCATTATTTCGATTTCCCTGGTTGTATCAACCCGGTTATGTATAAAGAATACCTGGCCATTCCTGTTCAGCTCATACTCGATACCTTCTTTTATTATATCTTCGTTAAAACCATGCAGCTCAGTAATAATGGGCATCCTGTTAGGTGGGGGTGTATTAATGATTGACAGGTCACGGGCGCCCATTAATGAAAACTGCAGTGTTCGGGGTATGGGTGTTGCCGTGAGGGTTAGGGTGTCCACATTGGTTCTCATGCTTTTGAGCTTTTCCTTGACGGCTACCCCGAAGCGCTGCTCCTCATCTATTATAAGCAAGCCCAGGTTCTTGAATTCAACCTCCCTGGCAACCAGTTTATGGGTACCTATAATAATGTCGAGTTCCCCGCTTTTCAACTTCCTGATAATCTCCTTTTGCTGCGCCGGTTTCCTGTGTCTGCTTATATAATCTATGGAGACCGGAAAATTTTCCAGCCTTGATGTAAAGGTCTGGTAATGCTGTAAAGCCAGTATAGTCGTTGGTACAAGAATGGCTGTCTGCTTGCTGTCAGTCGCAGCCTTGAAAGCAGTCCTGACGGCTATCTCTGTTTTGCCGAAGCCCACATCACCACATATAAGCCTGTCCATAGGATGGGCAGCCTCCATGTCATTTTTTACTGAAGCGGTAGCAGCAAGCTGGTCAGGTGTATCTTCATAAATAAAGGAGGCCTCAAGTTCCCGCTGCAGGTAAGAATCGGGAGAAAAGCTGAACCCTTCCACTTCCCTTCTTTTTGCATAAAGGAGGATAAGGTCACGTGCAATATCCTTTATCTTTTTCTTAGTTCTGTCCTTAAGCTTCTGCCAGGCACCTGTGCCCAGCTTATAAATGCGTGGTTCCGCAGTGTCTTTGCCCTTGTATTTTGATATCCTGTGCAGGGCATGTATACCTACATAGAGAGTGTCGTTATCTTTATATACCAGTTTTATGTTTTCCTGTATTTTCCCGTTGATTTCAACTTTTTCAAGACCTCCGAATTTACCAATGCCATGGTCTATATGCACCACGTAGTCGCCCGGGTTCAGGCTTGTCAGTTCCTTTATGCTGATACTTTCTTTCTGAGAAAATATCCCTTTGATACGAAATTTGTGGTAGCGCTCAAAGATCTGGTGATCGGTAAAAACAGAAATTGCCAGGTCACTGTCGGTAAAACCCTCATGCAGATTAGTTAGTTTTGTGTCAAATGCCAGCCCGGGATTGATTTCCCTGAAGATGTCTTTTATTCTTTCAATCTGGCTGCCGCTACCTGATATTATCATATTGGTATATCCCTTCAGGCTGTTTTCCATGAGTTTTGACCCCAGCAATCCAAAATCCTTATTAAAGGATGGCTGATGGCTTGTGTTGAAAACAAAGCGCGAAGCGGCAGGATAAAAGGGCTGTAGCCCAAACTCCAGTATTCTGAATGCAGGGAGTGCCGATTCAAGTTCGGCTCCTCTTATCACAAGATCATGTTTTTTTACTTTTATTTCATAATCTTCATTGGTCCACGTTGATTTATTTATACTGTCAATCCTGTCTTTTGTGATGCTGAAATCTTCAAGCCATATAAGGGAGGAGGGAGGAATGAATTCAGTAATGTTATCACTTGTCTTTTCGAGGCTTATATCCTGGATATTGGGAACTATGGCCACTTTTTTCACTTTATCGATGCTGAGCTGGTTATCAGGATTGAAATATCTTATTGATTCAATATCATCTCCGAAGAAATCGAGCCTGAAGGGTTTGTCGGCAGCATAGGAGAAAATATCGACTATACTTCCCCTGACAGCAAATTGCCCGGGCTCATAGACAAAGTCTACTCTTGTAAAATTGAACCCGTACAGAACTTCTTCCATGAAATCTATTGACAGGCTGTCTCCCTCGCTAACGGAAAGAGTGTTCTTTTTAAGTACTTCTTTGCTTATCACTTTTTCCATTACTGACTCAGGGTAGCTCACGATTATGCATTTACGCCTGCCTGACCCCAGGTAGTTAAGCACTTCTGTTCTGAGTACTATGTTTGCAGCCTCAATCCGTCCGTATTGTATTGATCTTTTATAACTGGCAGGGAAAAAGAATACCTGTTCCTCTCCCAGCAGAGACACAAGATCGTTATAGAAATAGGCAGCATCTTCTTTTTCGGGAAGAATTACAAAATGGCTTGTGGGAATGACATCAAATAATGATGCTAGCAGAAGAGACCTTGATGATCCTCTCAAACCTTCAAGGGCAATATTACCCTTTAAGCCATCCTCCACTTGCTTTTTAAGAGATTCGAAATTCGGATGCCTGTGATAAAGGCTGACTAAATCTATAAGGCTCATATCTTCTGAAAAATGGATACAAAAGTAGTCAACATTTTTAAGTTGTACCAGTCTTGCAATTTACTTATGGGTACCGATCAGCCATTTAAACGAATAAATTCCTCCACTTTATTTACCATTTCAGCAGAGCCTACGAAATAAGGTGTCTTCTGGTGTAATGAATCCGGCTTGATCTCCATGATCCTGCTGTAGCCATCCGAGGCTTTGCCCCCTGATTGTTCAGCTATGAAGGCCATCGGGTTACATTCATAAACCAGGCGCAGCTTCCCACTGGGGTAGATCTCACTGCTGGGGTACATGTAGATCCCGCCTTTCAGCATGTTGCGATGGAAGTCTGACACAAGTGAGCCAATATACCTTGATATATATGGCCGGCTGGTAGCAGGATCCCTTTCCTGGCAGTACTTAATATATTTTTTTACCCCGTAAGGGAATTTAATGTAGTTGCCTTCGTTCACAGAATAGAGACTACCGCTGGTCGGCATCCTGATATCGGTATGGGAGAGGCAGAATTCACCCAGCGAGGGATCCAGGGTAAAACCATTGACCCCTTTGCCCGTTGTATAAACCAGCATGGTTGATGATCCATAGATAATATAACCTGCCGCAACCTGATCGGTACCTTTCTGGAGAAAATCCTCGTCGGTTATAACACTGCCCTTTTCGGATATGCGACGGTAAATTGAGAAAATGGTACCCACGGATACATTAACATCAATGTTCGATGAACCATCAAGCGGGTCCATGCATACAATATACTTACCCTTCAGTGCAAACTCATGGGTGAAAGTAATTATGTTCTGGTTTTCCTCTGATGCCACGCCGCAGCACTCACCACTTGACAGGAGTGCGCTTGTAATAACTTCGTCGGCATAAACATCAAGCTTTTGCTGATCTTCCCCCTGTACGTTTATATTGCCTGCCCGGCCCAGTATGTCAGCCAGACCTGCCTTCCTGATCTTGCTCCCAACCATCTTTGCGGCTGTACCGATATGGTGCATAAGGAAAGAAAATTCTCCCTTGGCTTCGGGATAGTCCTTTTGCCTTTGTATAATGAAGTCATCCAGGGTTGTGATATTATAACTTTTCATAGCAGGATAAAGATTGGGTTGATGAGGTTAAAGTTAATAATATATGGATTAATAAAAAGATACTTATGGTCCCGATTGCTTTTAAAAATCCTAATTTTGAAAAAATTTATTTGATGAAAGTATTCAAATTTGGCGGAGCATCGGTAAAAGATGCAGATGCGATAAGGAATCTGGCCAGGATAGTAGCTAAATCTGATCTGCCTCTGATTGTTGTGGTTTCTGCTTTCGGTAAAACAACAAATGCTCTTGAAGAGGTTGTAAATGCCAGGTACGGAGGTGACGGTAATCCTCTGTCCTTGTTGAGAGAAATTTTTAAAAGCCATAAGACCGTCATTGAGGACCTTGGGCTTGAGGATACCGGCACAAATAGTTACCTGGAGGACTCCTATGAAGGACTGAGGAAGTACTTACTCGATAATGATCCTTATGAATATGATATGGAATATGACCGGGTAGTAGCTAGCGGTGAGCTCTGGTCAAGCAGGATTATTGCTTCCTGGATGAGTCAGCAGGGGCATGATTGCAGATGGGTTGACATAAGGAAAGTCTTTATCACGGATAAGCGCTTCAGGGGTGCAAATATATTATGGCCTGAGTCTGAAGTGAGGGTTAAGTCTGTTTTCGGTTACAGTCACAGGGGTATTTTTTTAACGCAGGGATTTATAGGGGCTACAGAGGATGGGCTGAATACAACCCTTGGAAGGGAAGGTTCAGACTATACTGCGGCAGTGCTGGCCAATATGATCGACGCTTCCGAAGTGCAGGTATGGAAAGATGTTCCGGGTGTTCTGAATGCCGACCCGAAATGGCTTGATGATGCCGTGGTAATGGAGCAGCTTGGCTACCGGGAAGCTGTGGAAATGGCCTTTTCGGGAGCCAAGGTTATTCATCCGAAGACAATAAAACCCTTGCATAATAAGGGGATTCCACTTATAGTAAGATCGTTTTTGGACAGCGACAGGGAGGGTACCCTGATAATAGGTGATGCATACGATGCGACCGGTTTGCCCGTGTTTATCAGAAATCAGAACCAGATCCTTATTTCCATTCTTTCGCGTGATTTCTCCTTTGCAATTGGGGATAATATATCAAGGATACTGGGCTTATTTTATGATTATGGTATTAAGGCAAATATGGTGCAGGCAAGTGCTGTCAGCCTTGCCGTTTGTGCCGATGATGACGGAAGAAGGGTCAGGAAGCTTATCACGGAGCTTGAAAAGGACTATAGTGTCATTTTTAATACAGGGGTGGAAATGCTTACAATAAGACAGTATACACCTGAAGCCATTGAAAAGGTATGCGGTAAGCGGGAGATCCTGGTGGAGCAAAAAACGCGGCGCACTGTCCAGTTTGTTGTGAAGCCGTCACTGTAAGATCTGTTTTAAGTTTAGCTGGAAGGCTGCTTCATAACCGATCAGGGTGCCGTCAATCTCACGTTTCTCATATCCCAGTACAATAGAAATAATTTCCTTATCAATTGCCATTGTGAGAGGATCATAATACCAGTTCTCTGTAAACTGTATCTTTCCTATGTTATTTCTGTCAAAGCCGGGTCTCAGTTCAGCAAGCCTGACTTCCTCAGGTGACAGTCTTTTACCGGTGTGATAATCGTAAGCTTTAATTTTTTCGGTATATACAGCATTGAATAATTCGTCTATCATCCTGTTGCCCTGGTAACCTTCAAGCTTTTCAAGCTCCCACGGGTCATCAGGGTTTGGAATTTTTATCACCACATCGTATATTATGTTGTCAGCAATAAGGATTTTCTCTTCGCTCAGTATATTTTTATCCTCAGGCTGATTGCAGGAAAACAATAGTGTTGAAAGAATTATTAATGTTATTACTCTGGCTTTCATCGCTGCTATCTTTTAAAAGTTAATGGTTCCCCTCTTAAGTCTTCATTTATCCTGCCCCTGTCATATGCAAGTTCTCCGTTTATGAATGTCTTTTCAACTGATGCACTGAATTGCTGTCCTTCAAAGGGTGACCACTTACATTTGTACAGTATATTATCTCTGTATACTGTCCATTTCTTGTCGGGATTCACAAGACACAGGTCGGCCTTATATCCTTCGCGGATAAATCCCCTCCCTTCTATGCCAAAGGCAATGGCAGGGTTGTGGCACATTTTTTCAACTATCTTTTCGATTTTTATTATGCCCTGTTTCGACAGTTCAATCATGGCAAGCAGGGAGTGTTGAACCAGTGGCCCTCCCGAAGGGGCTTCAGTATATGGTTTTTGCTTTTCCTCCAGGGTGTGCGGAGCATGGTCTGTGGCAATTATATCAATCCTGTCATTGATTATGCTTTCAATGAGCGCCTGCCTGTCGAAGGCAGTTTTTATGGCAGGGTTCCATTTAATCATATTTCCCTTCTCCCGGTAATCGGTGTCGTCAAACCATAAATGGTGGACACATACCTCTGCGCTTATCCTCTTTTGTACCAGGGGGATGCTGTTGTCGAACAGGTCCATTTCCGCGGCGCTTGAAAGGTGGAGTATATGGAGCCTGGTATTTAATTCTTTCGCAAGCCTGACAGCCAGGGATGATGACCTGAGGCATGCTTCACGGCTCCTGATTGCCGGATGGTATTCCACGGGAATTTTATCACCAAATTTTTCTTTATATTTTTTAAGATTCTGCATTATGGTGGTTTCATCTTCGCAATGACATGCCACAAGCACAGGTGAATCGGCGAATATTCTGCGAAGGCTGTCGGGATTGTCGACAAGCATATTGCCCGTTGATGAGCCCATGAATACTTTTATACCGCAGGTTTTTTCAGGATCTGTCTTCCTTATTTCATCAATATTGTCATTTGTGGCACCCAGATAGAATGAGTAATTACACAGGGAAGATTCTGCAGCCCTTCCATGTTTTTCTTTCAATGCATCCTGTGTGATTGTCTGGGGTACCGTGTTTGGCATCTCCATAACGCTGGTGACTCCTCCTGCCACTGCTGCCCTTGTTTCAGAGTTTATGTCAGCTTTATGTGTGAGTCCCGGTTCCCTGAAATGTACCTGGTCGTCGATTATCCCGGGTAAAAGGAGCCTTCCGTCGGCTTCAATAAGCTCAGTTCCTTCAGGAATGCTGAAATTGTCACCTGCACTGTAAATGGCCCTGATCAGGTCATTTTCTATAAGGACACTTCCTTTATATTCCCTTCCTTCATTTACTATGCTTGCCCTGTGTATTAACTTTCTCATTATTTGTTTTCACTCCTATAATCGCGGAAGAAACTCCTCCATTTCATTCTTATCACACCCCATAAGGCCTCGTTGAAAATTCCCCCGCTCATCTTTGATGCTCCTTCCTGCCTTTCTGTGAATATGATTGGTATTTCCTTTATTTTGAAACCAAATTTCCAGGTCGTAAATTTCATTTCTATCTGGAAAGCATAGCCCCTTGACCTTATATTATCAAGATCTATTGTTTCGAGTACTTCCCTTTTGTATGCCTTAAAACCGGCAGTGGTGTCTTTTATCTTCATGCCGGTAATTATCCTAACATAGATGGAAGCCATATACGACATCAGCACCCTCCCCAGGGGCCAGTTAACAACGTTAACTCCTGATATGTACCTTGAGCCGATGGCAAGGTCGACACCATTCATGCACGTATTGTAAAGCCTTATGAGATCATCGGGATTGTGGGAGAAGTCGGCATCCATTTCGTAGATCATATCATAAGCCTTTTCAATTGCCCATTTAAAGCCTGTGATATAAGCCGTTCCAAGTCCGAGCTTATCCTGTCTCTGAATAAGGTTGAGATTTTTATGTCTTTTTTGCAGTTCGCGGACAATTTCCCCTGTACCGTCGGGAGAATTGTCGTCAATAACCAGGATATCGTAATCCACTTCCAGTGAAAAGATGGCGTCTATTATCTTTGCAATATTCTCCTTTTCATTATATGTCGGTATTATTACAAGGTTGCCCGGCATCAGAGTCTGTTTTAATATACGAAAATACGGAATTCAGATTTAATACAGCGAAATACGACGAATTTTTGAAGAGGGACATCAAGGAATAATGGAGAAATGAATTTATTTTTCAACATTATTTTTGTGAATCGAAAAAGATGTCTATTTTTGCAGCCGCTTTTAGAAGCAGTGAGTTCATTTATTAGAGGGAAAGACAGTAGATGTTGCAGGGATGATGGGTCAGGGAGAGACGAAGGGATGAAAGGACGAAGAGACTGAGAGAAGAAGAGACTGAGAGAAGGAGAGAAGAAGAGACGAAGAGGGAGCGAACAATCTTTCTTCGCTAAAGTTTCGGAGTACAAATTGAGTAAGGGGCAACGGGATAATTTTTTTTGGTAAAAAACATAAAAAAGTTGTATCTTTGTCGCCCCTCCACCGGATTAAATCCGGGAAAAAGGCAAGAGTAAGAAAGCGAAAAGTTTTTTGAAAAGATAAAACATCCACCTGCTCGAAGGAAAAGGGGTGGATTTGAAGTTATGAGAGAGAGAGAGACGAGATATTAATACATGCTCATAACTTAAACAAGTTCTTTGATTTAATGAAGCACGCAAATCCAGGCGTAAAGGAAAAGATAAAACAACTAGTCAAATTCTAAGAGGGATCAGCTTCTTGAAGGTATTAAATGATTTTATTACAACGAAGAGTTTGATCCTGGCTCAGGATGAACGCTAGCGGGAGGCTTAACACATGCAAGTCGAGGGGCAGCATAAGGTAGCAATACTTTGATGGCGACCGGCGCACGGGTGAGTAACGCGTATGCAACCTACCTTTTACAGGAGGATAGCTTCCGGAAACGGAAATTAATACTCCATACATTCATTCAGAGGCATCTCTGATTGATTAAAGCTCCGGCGGTAGAAGATGGGCATGCGTAACATTAGTTAGTTGGTGAGGTAACGGCTCACCAAGGC
>JAVVEL010000025.1:0-37865 GCA_032260385.1 Bacteroidales bacterium
CTGTAAAATGCCCACCGATGCAGGAAACAGGTAAGTGTTCCTGCTGATAATACTATTTTATTCACTATTATGCGAGTCGGTCAGGGTTTCAAAGTCGGAGAGCGACCAGAACCACCAGTCCCCATCAATTTCCATGTTGTGTGAAAGGTTATAACAGCAATTGGTTTTCAGGTCTTGGACATTGAGGTAAATCACTCCCTGATAATCCTGATAGTTCAATAGCCTGATGGCAGCAATATCTTCACCAATGGTTTTCTTCTCCACCTTCAAGTATGGCATCCCTTTGCTTAACCTTTTGCCTTGGGTCATGATGAATGGCAAATCCAGAACAATAGTATCATTGGAAAGATATTGCAGCACCTTATGTCCTTCACTGTTTATGTAGGGTTGGTTATTCATAATCGAGTTCCAATAAGTCTTCACCAGCACAGCAATTGGTTATTTCATCATAAACCATATCCCTAATGTTCTTCCAGCATATAAAGATGTATGCTGGATGTTCATCCTTAACATCCAGATTAATTTCAGCAGTGTTCCCTGTGGCTGGGTTGCTAAATAGTATCTGAAGGATACCATCATTATAATCAACACAGTTAAGTTCGTATAATCCAAAACCATCAGGGTTTACCACCAGATATTTCTGCCCAAAACCTAAGCCAAGGTTGGATTGGTCACGAGATAAGAAAATCTGAAGGTGTTTATACTTTCCTTCCTGCATCTGGTTAATCAGGTTTGTTATATCTGCTGGGTAAGTGTTATTTACTGCTTTAACCATAGTCTGTACCGTATTATATAATGTCCCATGCCCCCACTGGGTATCCACCCATTATACCCCCATATACAACCCCTGCTTCTGGAGTTGTGGGGTGCTCTGAGCGTCTTTTATTTTTTAAATAAATACTTTGAAAATCAGGAGCAGACAAAAAAAGTCCCAGTATCAAAACCTTTAAAATCCTTTTAAAAAATTGGAAATCCTACCATCCTTGCCTTTTCAACCTCGACCCCTTTTCAAAAAAAATTCCCAAAAAATTGGAACAAATATGAAAGAATAAGCCTTATGGTGCTTGTGATGGAACTTGGGTGCGTTCAGGATATAACTGGAAGCCGATAAATGCAACACACACATTATTGACCCGATAGAAATAGTTAGGGATAATCAACGTGGGCAAAAAAAAATAACTTACAGAATGTTCAAAAAATGTTCAAAATTCTGTAAGTTATTAATATCTAGTCTACTTTGTAGCCCCACCAGGACTCGAACCTGGATCTACGGTTTAGGAAACCGCTATTCTATCCCTTGAACTATGGGGCCGGCGCAAAAATAATGGAATTTTAATTTGTATTCAAATTTATTTAATGAATCCGGGAGGCACCGTTTCAGGTGGCTCTGCCAAAAAGAATTCCATACTATTCCAGGTTAACAATATCCTTAATACTTTGTATTTGATCCCGGTCATATTGTTTGGTGTCTGCATCCAGCTTTTTAAAATCCACCATGCTTTCATGTACTCTCAGGTATATGTCTCTTTTTTCACCGTAGGCCCATCCGTGCAGGTATTTTGTGGCCATCCAGCGACTGTGCTCCATCCAGGCCAGCTGCTCAACCTTATCAGCATCCTGCAGAAAATCATAGTTTATAACGGCCTTCTCAGGTTTTGAATAAATCGCAGGGTCTGAGAGCTGACCAACAGAACGAAGCTTTACATTTATATGTTCCACAACCGACCTGTTATCGTCACGGATTTCCTCATCAAGCAGGTTCCATGGAAGCAGAGTTGGTTTAGGATCAGGAATATTTTTATTCTTATTTATGCAATCATTCAAGCTATCAATATACCGGCCAATTTCCAACTTTAGCCATCGGTGGTGCACTGCCATTGCCTTGTGGTCGAAGCGTTCACTTATAATATCTTCAAGCATCGCCACTTTGCTTAAAATGTTAAAAGAATGAAGATTCTCAGGTGGATTGTTAGTGTTCCAGGATTTATTCCTGTAAAAAGGCCTCACGACAGGAACACTCTCGTCATATAACTCCCGTGCACGTGATGAGTATGATGACTGGTAGCGGTCTTCTGCACTGCAGATATAAATTACATCCACAGGCACCAGGCCAAGCTCGAGCAATACTTTTCCTGTCAGGTGATGAGGATTCTTATTTATAGCTCTGAAATCAACAAGCTCATGTATACCCCTGTAAATTGAATTAATTCTTTTTGTTACCTCGTCAGCTTCATGAGCGATTAATGTTATTAGTGTATTTTTCCGGTTCAGGTAGTGGCAATTCTGAAAACAAAGTTTAAGAAGCTCTTCTCCTATTTTGCTGTAGCCGAGAATAAGGATCTTCATAGGCGGATCATCAGTTTTTGTAATGCTTCTGAACCTGTCGGGTGGATAATGCCGGTAGATATATCTGGCTGCAAGCTGATTGATGTTAAATAATTTTATATTTCCCTCAACGCATTTAAAATCTGCACCTTCCGGCTTATACCCCATTAATTTTTCAGCCAGTGATTTAAACTGTACCCTTAATTCCCTGTCGGCTTTCTCAAAGCCACCCTGTGATTTTATTGCCGCGGCTTTTTCATTCAGGGCCCTGAGGTCTTTTCTTAACTCGGGTTCAGATTGTTCCCTTTCTTTTTTCCACTCCCTGGTGATTGCTACTTTGAGGTTACGGCTGTCAATATTTGCTGCCAGGGAGACCTTGCTTTTATTTTTCTTATCACTGTTCTTAATCAGTGCCAGTAAATGATTTATTATTGTCAGATTATCAAAGTCATCTCCCGTTGCTGCCACAAACGATTCAGCATTCTCAATTCCTATCTTGCGAAGGACAGTACTGTCAAGGGCATTGGCCTCGATTATTTTTGCCCCTTCTTTCTTCAGTCCGCCAAGGTTCTCGTTTGATGTATCATTTTCAATTATCACAAGCTTCTTTTTTGTACGGAAGCTTTCAGCCATTGCCTCCCCAATCTCACCAAGCCCGCACAGAATGGTATGTCCTTTCATGAATCGCACTCTTGAGACGAAGTACTTATACCTGAGTACAGAGACAATGGCAAGCACTATTGTGATAACGAGTGCAGCCACAGCCATATACCTAGCAAGGTTGAAAATCACGGTTACCGGTATTGGTTGAGGGCCGTTGTCGTAAAAATGTTCACCCGACTCCATTGTAAAAAGCTGAAAAGTCAGATAGAGCTTCCGGAAAAATGTATATTCGGGGAAAACCAGGTGAAAGCTTATCACTCCAAGAACAGTCGCAATGATTGTCAGCACAATAGGTATTAGAAACTGCCTCCCCTGTTCTGAATTATTTTCATTCATCTTATCTGGTCGTTAGGTAATTGCTTCATCTAAAATATAAAATATAATAGATCTTCCCTGCCTCTTTTATTTATTTATGGAAATGATTAATTATTGTAATGATTTTACTACCTTGGAATAGAAGAATCGATTCTTTCAGCAAAACTCTGGTTACTAATGTTTTAAATATTCCCCATGAAGAAACAGTTGAATATACCCATCGAAAAGCAAAGGCTATTTATCAAACAATATGAAGCAGAAAAAGAAAAGTATGACAGGTTTGCCGGCCTACTGCAAACAATTCTTGAGAAGGCAGTCGGGCAGCTTGGATTTCTTGCCATAGTACAGGCAAGGGCGAAGAAGGTTGTAAGCTTTTCAAATAAGATAATTCTTAAGGATAAATATTCAGATCCCCTTAATGAAGTCACAGATTTATGTGGGGCCAGGGTGATAGTACAGTTTCAAAGCCAGATTCCGGTCCTATGTGAACTTATCAAGAAAAGTTTTAAAATTGACGAGCCCAACAGCCTGGATCATAAATCGAAGCTGCAGGTTAACGAGTTTGGCTACAGGTCAGTACACTACATAGTTAGTCCCGACAAAGAATCGATCCTGGGTATACAGATAGCTGAAGACTTAAGAAGGCTGAAGGGAGAGATACAGGTCAGAACGCTTGCTGAACATATCTGGGCCGACATTTCGCATGACCGTTTATATAAGACAGAATTAACAATTCCTGAAGAATGGAGGAGGGAGGCAGCCCGCCTGTCGGCTATTCTTGAGAATGCTGATAATACTTTCGGCTCAATGGCAAAGGCTGTTGATTCGGTGAGTAATGTATATGAGATTCAATATGAAATTCATAAAGCTGAAATCAATATTGAGAAACTCAAGATACTGGCAGACATTATGAAAGATGAACCGGAAGAGGGAATCCCAAACGTAATGCATCTAATATCGGTGTATAATGCACTTAATCTGCCTGAAGAGAGTAAATCCCTGATAAAGGAATGGATTGGTATAACGGAAGATAATCCTCCGGGACAGGCACGACTGAAATTTGAACTGGCAATGCTTGGTCTGGCATCATGTTTTGAAAATACCGGAAGCATTGAATATAGAAAACTGTCAGGGGAAGCAAAGGAGAATCTGGAATCACTTTATGCAATGTATTTAAGTAATCAGGTCCCTTCCGGCCGGGAACTAAGCTTTCTTTTTTACCGCTATGGCAGACTTCTCCAGAGCGATCCTCAAGAACATAATGAGGCTCTAGATGCAACAAAGAAAGCCCTGGAGCTTATGCCTGATAATCCTTTTTACCTCACAGCACTGACCGGGTGCATTGTGATGCAGAATATTGAACTGGCCCATCATACAATAACTCTCTACAGAAATTTCCTTGAAAAAAATGTTATTGATATTGAACGCCTGATCGATCTCGGTGTAGATGCAATTCCTGCCTGGTTTTCCGTAGGACGTTGTCATTTTTTCCTGGGGAACAGGGTTAAATGTATCAGGGCTTATTCAAATGCTGTTTCAATGATTCTTAATAAAAAATACACGACAAGATGTTTTGTTGTAAAGGAAGAAATTGCACACATTGACCACCTTAGCCGCTTCGACGAAAAACTGGCAGCACAGATACATCTCTACCTCAATATGGCGATGTCGGTTTCGGATATTGTAAAAGACCATGGTGAATATAATAGAGTCCTTAAAAACAACCATTTGCGGAAGGACGCCATTACAAAGCCGATTGTCATTATCGCAGGAGGTGCATCCCTGATGGATAAGAAGGAGGTCGAGTCATACAGTGTATACATTAAAGAATTGATGTACGATTTCAGCGGAACCTTTATAAGCGGTGGTACAGGTGAAGGTATTCCCGGGCTGACAGGCAGGATTAAGCATGAAATGGAAAAGGAAGGACCACCCGGCTTTGAGCTCCTGGCCTACCTGCCCGGGGTGCTTCCTGATGATGCAAGCATATCGCCAGGTTATGATCATATCTACAGAACAGCCTCGGAAGAATTCTCGGCACTGGATATACTCACAAGCTGGACTGACATCATTCTGTCGGGTATTTGCCCGTCAGAGGTAATGGTAGTTGGTATCAACGGGGGAGAAATTGCTGACCTGGAATACAGGATTGCCCTGTCCCTGGGGGCTAAAGTATGCCTTATTGCCTATTCCGGAAGGGCTGTCTTTGATATTGTCAGGGAAAAACACTGGAAGGACCATCCAGCCCTGATTGTGGTACCAAATGATCCACTTACATTATGGGCGATTGTGAATCAGAACAAAGCAAGTTCCTTCACCGGTGAAGAGATAGAAATAATTGCACCTTTCGTGCATGAATTTTACAGGGAAAAGAGACTCAAAAATTTCAAAACGACGGAAACCGATATTAACAAATATAAGGTTATAATGAGATGGGAAAAACTTGATCCTGCACTACAGCAATCAAACAGGCGGCAGGTTGCCTTCTATGAACATATCCTGAAAAGAGTGAATCTTGGTATCAGGAAGGTTGAAAAACCTGATCTGTTTAACATGAAGGATCCGGATCAGTTAGTGGCAGATGACCGCGACATGCTTGCAAGGCTGGAACATGCGCGCTGGAATGCTGAGCGTTTGCTTGAAGGCTGGAGATATGGTCCTGCGAAAGACCTGGATAAAAAGCTCAATCCATACCTGCTTGCCTGGGATCAGCTGGATGATGATATAAAGCCTTATGACTATGATCCTGTGGACAACATACCGGTAATGCTCCAAAAGATTGGTTATGAGGTTTACCAGATTAAGAAAGGGAATAACTAAGGAAGACATATTCATGGAAAAATAATGTACTGTACTAAGGAAAAGGGATTTGGATAAGAATCAGAAGTGCAGTACGAGGCTTTCAATTCCTTAATGAGTCAGCTCTTGTTAGCAGAGACTTAAACCCGGGATCATCCCGCAGGTCATTAAATAAGGGATGATATTTCACCTCTATCCAGCCATAACCTCTTTGTAGTGCACTGGCGATATAATTAAATGCTTTGTCCTTTTCGCCAAGTATTAATAATAATTCACCAAACATGAATGCACTGACCGGATCCTGGTCAAGGGGATCATCAGTGATTTCACAGTTATTTAAATAATAATATGCAGAGTCAGTCATACCCATCAGCCCATAGTATGTAGCAACGCTTCGATCAAAGGAATAATCCGGATTCTCCCGGGCATGTGAAATGGCTTCCCTGAAAAATTCATCAGCCTGTTCTTTTTGCTCCATTACATAATAAGCCAATCCGGTCAGACCGTGAAGGGCATGGAAGTCGGGGTTATAACTAAGTGCCCGGGTGTAATAGGCGGCTGCAGATTCATGGTCTCCTTTAAATAAGTAGCATGTGCCAATATTCTGAAGGATATGTGACTGGGTGCTGTCAATTTCATTGATCGATTGAAAAGTTTTTAATGCCTCATCAATATTTTCCAGACTAAAGTAGCATATACCCAGGCCATAAAGTATTGTAAGATGTCCGGGTGCCAGTTCAGCTGCCCTTTTCATTTCCCGGAGAGCATCATCAAACCTGTTTTCGGAGTAATAAAATGCGCCAAGCTCATACAGTGACACGTAATTCGCAGGATTTAGCCTGACAGCTTTAAGATAATTGTCTTCAGCCAGGCCAGGTTTGCCCTGGATGCTATAAAAATAGCCAAGATCAGCAAAGAGCCTCGGGTTCATGGAATCCAGCTCAAGCGATAAGTGGTATATACTGTCCGCAGTAAAATAATCTCCTTTCTCAGTAAGAGCACCTGCATAAGTTCTCAGTATTTCCGGATCCCGATCATTCTTCTTGTATGCTCTTAAACCATTGGTAACAGCCTCTTCGATAAAATCATTATCAGAGGTAAAATGGTACTTGAGGATGTTGGCACCAGCAATTCCACTATATGCAAGAGCAAAAGTTGAGTCTTTCTTTAATGCAAGATTAAACAGGTCGATAGCTGTATCTATATCATTAACAGTTTCTATTCCCTCACGAAGGATACCTTTACCTATCAAATAAAGTTCGTTGGCTTCAAATGAATCAGATCCTGTGCTAGTTAAAAGGCTCTCCGTTATAGAAGCCATATCAAGTCCCAGCATATCCACTATTATTTTAATAGCCTCATCCTGGAGGACAAAGTTGTTCTCTTTCCTGTAATCCAGTTTTTCTGATTTTACCAGTTGTTGTTTCTTTGTGTTAATCAGATTCAGGATAATCCTGCCGGTATTTCCTTCCATCTGTATGCTACCTGAGATTACCATTGTCACTCCAAACCTTTTCCTGGCTTCCATGGCAGTAATTGATTCCATGACCTCGCTTGCTGGCGTTACGGAGAATAACTGTTGTGAATTCCCAACCTTGGTTAACATGTAAGTCAGGGTTTCAACAAGACCACTGGCAAGAAAATTAAGATCGGCTTGGTCCCCAATGATCTTCAGAGGTAATACTGCAATAGAGTTTTTTTGTGCACCGGCCAGTGGAGAACCATCTCTTTTGAATATTTTGGGATACACAAGCAAGCCAACAACAACAATGAGAACACCGATAATTATATTGCTGGTTCTCTGTCTTGTTTTTGTATTCTCACTATCCCCAGTGCCAGGCTGTTCGGGTGCCACCTCATCTGTTCTAACTATCCCGGAGGGTGTGATGTCGTAAATCCAGGAAACAATAATGGTAATGAAGGCTCCAAGAATGAGAAGGTATAAAACAAGGTTAACGGACCAGTCAGGTAGTCCCAGCCTTGGGAAAATTATGTCAGCTGCTTCAAGGATAATAAAGGCAGTGCCGGCATATATAGCAAGCACCCTGTGTACCTTACGCCTCTTGATTTCCCGCCATAATTTTTGAATAAAACTGGGTTTTAAGGCCATTGGTATAATTTTGAGATACCTAAATTTATGAAAATTAATTAAGAACAGAGATGCCAGACCCGTTGGCTCTATTTCTGCTCTGTCTTAAAAGGCTCCATGGCTTCCTTATAAAACCTGTCCTGGAGCCCGATAATATCATTATTATCCTTCAGATAGCGGATAAGTTCAACCAGCTGGCCTGATTTTGATTCAAGCAGGAGCTCTCCTATTCTTTTATCAACATGGCTGCCATCACCGGCATAGTGGGTGGGAAAGCGTGCATACCACCAGATACCAGTGTACCCGTATGGAACAGATAATCGTGCACGGTCCTCTCCCGACTGGCTGGATGCCCTTTCGGTATACACCAGGTCGGGACGTATGGCAGCTACCATTGATGATTCTTCTTCGCCGGCATGCATGTCAGGACCGGTTTTCTTAAGCTTAGCAATCTCCTGCATAGTTTCTTCGCCGGCCTCAGGTTGAAAAAAGATCACGGCATAATCCTTTTTTGCAGCCAGCTGCGACTGGCAGAAGTAGGGGAGGAAGCTGTTGTTGCCACCATGGCCGTTCACAAGGATGATCTTTTCTATGCCGTTACGGTGCAGCTCATCACATGTCTCCTGTAACAGCTTCCATATTAACTCATTCGAGTAGGCCACCGTGCCGGGCTGGTGCATGGCTTCAAAGATCTGGCCTACGTAGTAAGGGGGAAAGACGAGGCAATACTCTTTCCCGGCAGCCCTCGAGGCAATCTCACGGGCAATAATAAGGTCGGTGCTAAGGGGAAGGTGTGCACCATGCTTTTCCATTATTCCCAGGGGTATAATACAGGTTTTGCCCGATAATTCAACCGCTTCAATAAATTCGGGTGCCGTAAGCTCATCCCATTTAACACTCAGCTCTGTATCTCCCTGTGCCTGGCAATTAACACTGTAAATCACAAATAAAAGAAACACTGTAGTTACTTTTCTTTTCAATATTACGGAATATGTTTTCATGATACTTCCCTGTTAGTTAAATATGATTCAGTACCCATAAAGTTAGGAAATATTCTGCATCAAAACTTATTCGTTGTTGTGCTTACCACTTATTTTCTGAATGTCTTTTTTGAAGGTTTTTATCATTTTACCAAACTGCTTATCCTTATTCCTCTTTTCTGAAACGCTTAGGTCAAAATGGGCTTTTTCTGCACCGGAAGAACCCAGAAAACAGTAAGTCCTGCCTTTTATTATAATTTTTTCCAGGGCTTCGTAACCGTCCTTTGTTTCATTGCTGATTGCGAAAAGCGGTACGCTATCGATCCTGCGCTTTACGCTTTCAATTATTTCTTTTAGCCTTTCTTTGATGACCAGGTCCGTTTTTGTAAGTACAATTACCGGCTCAACCTTTGAGGTATAGCAGATGGCAAGGTACCTTTCAAGCCTGTTTATATTAAAGTCCCGGTCTGTGGCCTGCACCAGGAAGGCATAATCGATATTACTTGCAATTACCTGCTTATCTCCTGCTTTACCCACAGCCTTCCTTGAAATGAGGGATAGCCTCGGGAGGATTTTATGAATAATGGCCATTTCAGGACAATAGTTTATCAGCGCCACCCAGTCGCCCACAGCAGGGAAATCCTCCCTGCTGCTGGCTGAAAACCTCAGATTACTTGTAATCTCAGCTTCATATTCACTGCTTTCCGACCTTACTATATATCTCTCCTTATGTTCTGCTATTACTCTTCCAATGTCGAAGTCCTCAAGCCCATTCTCAATCATTGATTTTTCGATTATGGGATTATATCCCAGGTCCTCTAATTTCATTTGAGTTTATTTTACCACTAAAGTAATCGTATTATCCAGGTATTAACCTATACGTGCTGGTTTTTTGATTTACCCTGTTATGGCTGATTCTGAACAGTCAATTAAGTAGTTATGGATTGGTTAAAAGCTGTTAAGGACTAGTTAATTCTCAGGGATAAAAATCTCTGTTTACCTGTTTCCGGTTCTTTCAATACTGGTGAAAGGCCTGCGAGACAAATTCCAGCACCACGGGCAGGGCCACGCGCCAGTAGGTCCAGGTGTGGCCCCCGTTACGAATGCGGTATTCATGTGGTATCTCCTTTTTGCGCATGGCTATATGCACCAGGCTGTTGCCTTCATAGAGGAAGTCATCATCGCCGCAGTCTATATACCAGCGAAGCGACTTTACTTGAGCCGGATCGGTATTTTCGATAAGCGAAAGGGCATTGTGCCTTTCAAAATATTCACGCAGTTCAGTCTCCGAATAATCATCCCTGCCCCTGGCATCCCTCTCCATAAAGGCTTCGAAAGACAGGGGCCCTATATATGCACTCAGGGGGCATGCCGAAGAGAACATTTCCGGCCGGTGAAGGGCATACATGAAAGAACCTCCTCCACCCATCGAAAGGCCTGCCACGGCACGATAACGTTTCTCTCCCTTAATACGGTATTTCTTCTCGACAAAAGGAATTAGTTCCTCAAAGAAGAAATCTTCATACCTCCATTCATTAGCTATGTCATTGAAATAGCCGCGGACACCGGTATTGGCATCGGGCATAATTATAACCATGGGGGTGGCTTTGCCTTCCCTTATTGCCCTGTCGGCTATGTGGAGAACTTCACCAAACTGCACCCAGCCTGTCTGGTCATCACCTGCACCGTGGAGAAGGTAGAGTACCGGGTAGCTTCTTTCTGATCTTTCGTAATCGGGTGGCAGGTATACAGCATACTTGCGCTCACTGTCCAGAATTTCACTTTCTAATGAAAGGTTGTCATACACTTTTCCGCTCTGTGCAGAGGATACAACTGCAAAAAGGATACTGACAGAAAACAGGAACAGATATTTCATAATATTTTAGTTTTAGTTAATGGCTATGTCAGTAAAATTAAAATTTTTTAATAACATCTTGCAGTCAATTGAATAACTACCGGATAGCAACTGAATAAAATCCCGGGATATGTACCTTTATTTTCTCTCCAGCTCGTAGGTATGGAAGGGCTTGTATTTCATTGTCCACAGGAAGGGGAAGAGGAAAAATATTCCACCGATGATAGCTCCAACATCCACTTCTTCATCCCTTGAGAAACTGGCCATAAAGTCTTCATAGCCTTCCTTTGTCAGCATTACGGTGTTAGTGCTACCGATGATCTTTGTATCAGTATGCGCGTAAGGGGTTTCGCCAACAGGTTCACCATTGAGATACAACTTTGCTCCCGGGGGGTCAGACTGGATAATGGTTGTACTTGCACAACTGGCAAAGAGAATTGAAATTGCCAGTAATAATGCCAGGGCCTTGATGCTAAAACTTAGTTTCATATGTAATGGGTTTAAAAATTATTGTGTCATTCAGTATAGCTGTTCAAAAATAATATTTTTTGCTGATAAGCTTCCGGGCGACAGGTTAAAATTATTTAAGTCTTTTATTTAATTTGCAGGGCAAAAGAATAAAGAATTGAAGCAGGTACTGGTAATCTTTTCAATAATTGTAATTTCATCGGCCTTGAATGCCCAGGATGATGAAAGGCAGCTTATTGACAGATACTGTGATTTACTGGTAAATAATCTTGTTGAAAGTACGAAGGGCTACATGAAAAATGATACCTGGGAAAACCTTGAAGAGGGTGGTGTGGTTAAAAATACCCTGATCGGTTTGCCTGACTCGTATAATTTTAACCTGGCAAGGATGGATGTTCGCAGGATGGTTAAAAAATACCCGGAGATAACTGTAGCCACCCTGTGGCAACCGGGCTATGACAGTTTTTACCATGTGGTATTGGAATTACCTGATAACCTGGTAGGTATTATATACTACAGCAAAAAAGTCAATACCATGAGGGTGACGGTAGGGAGAAAGTAAAAGACAAAGAATATGGAAGCATCAAAATTCAATCGACGTAAGTTTATCACCAGAGCATCATTAGCTACAATAGGTGCAGGTATGGCATCTGCAGGATCATTTGCTGCAGCTAATGCAAATATTGTAAAGGAGTCTCCTTCCATCAGGGAGTACCGCAAATTCGGCAACACAGGTTTTATGGTGTCGGATTTTAGCTGTGGGGCACCGGGCAATGAGGCAGTCCTGCAAGCCCTGCTTGAAAGAGGTGTAAACCTGATTGATACGGGTGAAACATACATGAATGGGAACAGCGAAAGAATAATTGGCCGTGTTCTCCAGGATTTTGACCGCAGCAAGATTTTCATAAACAGTAAGCTGTACACTGAAAAAGAGTTTCCTCCGAAAAAAGAAGTCCTTGAACGTTCATACCAGGCCCTGGAAAGGCTCCAGACCGATTATATTGACTGCATACAGATCCATTCTGCAGAAGACTTGAGGATATTAAAGGATGAAGCCTTTCATTCGGCAATGGAGCAGTTGAAGAAAGAAGGCAGGATAAGGTACGTAGGCGTATCCTGCCATGGGAACAACTGGGCCTATGCTACCGAAGAAAGTCTTGATACAATTCTTATGTCTGCAATCGAAGACGGACGTTTCGATGTAATACTCCTGGCCTATAATTTTGCGAATGCCGGTATTGCTGAAAAGATACTTGAGGCATGTGATAAAAAGGGCATAGCTACAATGATAATGAAATCGAACCCTGTACATATTTTTAACATTTTTGAAGGACGGATGGCAAGGTTGGCCGAAGAGGGGAAGGAGGCCGATGCCTTCCTCCAGGCTTATTATGATAAGTATAAACTGATGGATGAGCAGGCCAGGACCTTCTTTGCAAACTACGGAATAGGCGCCGACGGTGATCTGAAAAAAGCAGCCTCAAAATACGTGCTTTCAAATCTACTGGCCCATACAACACTGTGGGATTTTCAGAATTTCGACGAGGTGGATAATATCCTGCAGCTATCAGGCCAGAAGCTCACCGCTAATGATAAATCCTTAATTGATGGCTTCAGCAAGCACCTTGGTCACACCATATGCCGTATAGGCTGTAATGATTGTGAGGCTGCATGCCCGCATCATATCCCGGTGAACAAGATACTGAGGTATAATTATTATTTCAGCGTTAAAAAGCAGGAAAAGAGGGCAATGACCAAATATGCAAGCCTTAATTTACATAAACCGTCTGATTTATGCCTCGACTGTAAAGGATACTGCGAAGAGGCTTGTAAATACGGGGTTTGGACCAGGCCTTTGCTGGCTGCAGCACAGAGGAACCTGGAGATGATCTAGTCGGGAAATTCTTTTTCAATGATCGTACGCAAAGCATCCACATAATGCAATGCGGTTGCATAACGGTTTGTTTCCAGCATTTTCAGATAGCTATACTCATCAGGACAGTCCTCAACAAGAAAATAATCCTGGTAGAGCTTATAATCTCTTATTGACTCTATGAAATTGTCATAGTAGGCATGTTTATAACGCACTCCCTTAGCAGTTGTGGGCCTTGAGCGGGCAAGTTTCATACCGAAAAGATTATTGTTCTGCAGGCAGATCTTTGATTTTAATGAATTGGTTTCCAGTATGATCTGGGCTTTTGCCACCCTCTGGAACCTGACCTGGTAATAGTCGAGCCAGAAATCAATATTCTGCCAGGTGAATTTGTATATCTCATCAAGGTTGTCGTAGATATTACTTAATGAGTCTTTCAGGTGCTTGTTTTCATCCAGCAGCGTGCTGTATGCCTCTGCTGAAGCATTGAATTCTGATTCAAAGTACCTTGATTCTTTTGAGGCCTTTACCGCCGAGAGTGATATCAGTGCAAACCCAGCCAGGACTACACCTGCCATAAGGCCATTACGAAAATACTTTATTCCATTCGTCCCTTTTGTCATGTTATTTGCTTTGCTTAGACATGACTTTTACTCTTACATTTTCGCCTCAAGGTCTGATTCTTTTTTACCTTGAGAATTGAACTTCCAGGTGTATGGCGTAGTAGAGGAAGGGCTCAACGTTCACAGATGTTTCCTTACCCCTGTAGGTATTGAAGGATCCCGGGGAAGGTCTCTTAAGGGGGATGTCCCGGTAACCCTGTATTTTAAGTGGTTCACCAGTATCCTGCAGTTCCCATCCATCTCTCAGTGCAATTTGGATAGTGCCTGTGCCGGGATCATAACTAACTGTCCCGATATCTGTATACTCAGCTGCCCATATTGTTTCCCTTGAAGCAACAGCCCTGAGCAGGCCGGTGTCCCTGTCTTCCTTATGGTCAACTTCAAGGTAGTACCACCAGTCGTCTCCTTCACCGTCAAGGCAGCCGGCCCATGCTGTTTCTTCCTGTCGTGTGACGGTAAGTATAGCTGTACTGTCATTATATGGATAATCATTAAGGGCCATAGCATAAGATATTTTACCCCGGCAATTATTTCTTTCTGACATAAAACTAAGTCAAATAAAGCTGATATGCAAATCGCAAGTGCCCAAACAGTGGTATTTACAGCCGTTTAGCCACTTTTTAATCTAAGGAATATTAACATAGATCAACAAGGATTTGAACTTTATCCCCGGGGAGGCTTTATTCATCAAAAAGTCAGAATTAGGCCTTTTCAGGTAGTCCGGGATTGAGGGATTAAATCAGTTTTTAATATTATTTGCAATAATTTCGGGTGGACTATTTATCCCTGGCATGAATATCCATTTATACCGGCTTTGCCTGCTGAGTCTATAAAATGAAGGTATATGTATATTTTAGCATTATTGAGCGCAGGTTTGAAGCGGGTAAAGCCGGTACCATCCGGTCAAGGTCAGTATTAAAACCTTCGTCATAAATAATATAGAGGTCATTACCTTCCCTTGGATTATATCGCAGCCTGATATTGGCCGGGATTAATTTTGATATGCTGCTGTACTGGATAAATGCTGACACGGACAGTTTTGTACTAAACAGCAACTGGCCCCTGAGCCTCACAATATGGGAATTGAATTCCTGGTCCCTCGCTGGTATTCCGGCCATCGAGTACAAATATGTAGCATCCAGTTGCAGCCTTTGTTTTATTATTACGGATTGGTTTAAGGTTATACTGTTAGACCAGCCATCATACCACTTTCCTGCACTGAGGGATGTACCAATGACAAAGGACCTTCCCCTGGGTGAATGTACATTCCCCTCAAAGAAAAGGAAGCTGTATTCTCCTGAAGGTATTGATAGCTCAGGATATGGATTAAAATCTTCCGGGAGGTTCTCGTATGACAGCACGGCACCCAATCCACCGGTCATTCCTCCCCTGGATTCGAAATCCCAGCCTAAATTCATGGCTGATGTTTCTGTAATCTTATTAAGATTATCAGAATACAGATAACTTTTAAGGGAAAATCCATGGTAATACAGGCGGGATTTATCATTTATCCAGTGGTAGGAAACAGAAAGTCCGTAGCTTGAATAATTTCTCCTGCTCTCAAAGCCCATCCCGGGATTATAATCACTGCCTGCATAGTTATAGTTAAATATGTAAGCCAGACCCTCCTTTTGCCGTCTCTCCCACTGTACAAAGATCCTGGCGGGAGCAGTAGATAAAGCACTATTATCCTGATCATTATCAAACGTTTGAGCCCACATTGTTCTCAGGTATTCATTGCCAAAGAGGTTGAATAAGCCGTCAATGCCATAAGCGGTATTATGCCCTCCGCTGAAATTCATCCTGTTGGTAATTATTCCTCCGATAGTGGACCGGTCATTTATCACGTCTTTTTGAAGCCGGAGTACAGTAAAATTTTCTGACAGGAGCTCATCTTCATAGGGAGCTGTTTGCATTGAAAGAAATCCGATGTCCCATGATTTTAGTCTTCCAACAAGCCTGGCCCCTCCATATACAGTAAGAGGCTGACCCTTGTACAGACCTATCTCCCGTGTATGAAAAAGCCTGTTGTACTGGTCAAAGTTAAACTCGAAATTGGTATTCCTTTCCTGGAAGAATTGCCTTTTTTCTTCAAAGAAAAGAGGGAACCTGGTGAGGTTCACCCTTTGATTATCATTTTCGACCTGGGCAAAATCTGTATTTAAGCTCAGGTCAAGTGTAAGATTGTCCGACACACGTAATTTTGTATCCATCCCGATATCCCATTCCGGCTTTGTGACGTGCTCATATTGTGTTCCGGCTTCATTCAGGCTGTTTTCCCGCTTAATACCTGCCAGGGCATAGGGTGTGATATAAACCGGTTTTTTGGTGGTGACACCGCTTATTACTATCTCCTGTGTCTGGGATGCTTTCCATGTTCCCCAGAATCCATGCTCTTTGGCTGCCGTTGGCAGACTATGCACCTCATTCTTATATGGGAGGTATCTTACAATACCAAGGCCCATAATAATTTTACCACCTTCTTCATGATATCTCAGGCTTGAGAAGGGTATACGAATTTCCACCTGCCACTTTGTATCATCTACGCTGGTTTTTACGTCCCAGAAGGTATTCCAGTTTGGATTCATATCCCTTGTTAATACCTCAAAATCATTTGAAAAAGCAACATCTGTTCTACCCCCGGAGGGTGAAGTACAGAAAGCAAGGGTATTTTCACTGTCATTGAAAGTATCGAGGATGATGGCTAACCAGTCGCATTCATATTTCCAGTCGTCCCTTTTCAGCTGGATTTTAACCTTATCGATATTACTGTCATATAATATTGCACCGGCATAAATATGATTCCTGTCGTATGCTATTTTAACTATTGTCTTTTCCAATGGTTCAGCTCCATAATCAGGGGTGAAAGAGATGAGTTTCACGGGTGCTACCTTATCCCAGGCAGCCTCGTCACAGATCCCGTCAAATTTGAGCTCACCTTCAAATTTTGACAAGACGACCTGGTTCTGTGCGACTGCAGGATTCATGGACAGAATGATCAGTATGGCAGGCAGTAAGAGGAAAAATGTCCTTATATGGAATTTACCCGCCCGGTTCCTGTAAGGGATAGAATCATAGAACTTTACTACCTCTCTGTTAATGTTGTGAGTACGCACTTTGAGGTTAAGGTTTTACAGGTTTTATAGCTATTTTTCCTGCAATATAAACTAATAAAGACCCTAAGTCAAGACCCCCTGAAAATATCAGGTTGCTTCAGGGTACCAGGTTACAAAAAATGATGGCATTACTGTTGGCAGTTTTACTTAATAACCTGTTACTTTAATCAGTTTACCCGCAGCTACCCTGTCAGTCAGCTCAAGGTTGTTCAAAAGGGCCAGTTCCTGCATTTTGTCCTGCTGCACGCCATAATACCTGAAGGCATCGGCCAGGGTGCCAGTTTGCTGCACCCTTTTAACGAGTATCCTTACGGGTTTCCTGTTTAGTTTTGAAGGGTCGGTCAGCACTGAAAAACTTCCCATCCCGGACATGAATAATTCCTTGTAGGTATTATAATCAGCTTCGGCAGTAACGCCGTGAAAGACATAATAAGTATTATTGTAATCTATGAAACATGAGACTATCATATTGCTTTGCTGCTGGCCCGTGGTCTGGTCCTGGTATGTCTGTTTGGACAGGGCCATAATAGCAGGCATATTATTTATTGTTGTTCTGAAACTTTCCTGTGGTTTAAGATCAAGTTTCTGTAATGATGTGCCGGCTGCCTCATCCAGGGATGAGCCCTGTGCAAAAGTAAATACCATCAGGGCCTTACCGTCGGGAGGAGCCATATTGACCTGTGTGGGCAGGTTTTCAAATTTCCATCCGGCAGGGAAGGAGAACCTGAATTTCAGGTCGGGGTGGTAAAAGGTATTTCCCTCAACGAAGCCCTGCCTGGGGTCTTCACCATATACTATTCCGTCTATCATCTGCAGGTAAGAATCGGAGTTAACCTTGTAAGAATCCAGTTTAAGGCTGTCCTGCCAGGTCTTTGTGTCCCTTCTTACAGCATCGTACCTGTCGACCGGGTCAGGGTGGGTTGACAGGAAGGTAGGAACACCTCCCTGTTCCTCCGGCATGCTCATCTTTTTCAGGACCTGGAAAAAATCAGCCATCTTATTGGCATCATAGCCTATCTGGGATGAATAAGCCACACCCAGCTGGTCGGCTTCACGTTCATTGTCGCGGCTGAATTTAAGGAATAAGAGCTGCATTCCCTGCAGTGCATATTCGGCATAGGAGGCAAACTCTTCTGAAGCTATCATACCGCCTATAAGCAATAAGGTGCCCAGTGTCTGCTTGCTCTGGTTGCTGACGGAATGCCTTGCCGTTACGTGTCCCATTTCATGACCCAGGACCCCTATCAGTTCGGCCTCGTTATTAAACTGGGCAAGTATACCCCTCGTCAGGTATATATATCCGCCCGGAACGGCAAATGCATTAACCACGGGCGAGTCAAGGATCTTAACATGATACTTAAGGTTCGGGCGGTGGGATATTAAACCCATTTCATCAGCCCTGGTCTGGAGGAAGGAAAGGGTTTGTTCATCAATATATTCACCAAAGGTGGCAATAACCTGGGGGTCGTATTCAGCACCCATCTGAATCTCCTGAGCTTCGGACACAAGCATGAGTTGTCTTTTGCCGGTTACGGGATTGATAGCGCAGGATACAGCAAAAGAGACTATAAGTAGGATGAAGGCAATCTCTTTTATAAGTTTGAATGGTTTCATCGGTTAATCTTATTTGGTAAATTCAAATGTTTATTCAGGTTTACTTCACTGGTACTATCCTCGAAAAGAACACAGCAGTCTTCCACATGAGGAAGCTAAGAGTTATAAATTTAATAATTTTTCTCTTACCGGCAGGAGTAAGGGCACAATATTTGCACCTCCATAGCTGTGACCTAAACCTTTAACCTATGAGACATTTCAAGATAGCATTCCTGGTATTGGTTTTAACAGCCTTTTCATCAATGATATATGCCCAGAAGCTTGCGGTTGGCTTTCGCAGCGGGATAAATATATCCGACATACATGATTACAGCTACCGTAGTTATTATGCAGGTAAATGGAAGTATAAACCAGGCCCCTCACAGGGTGTCTTCCTTGATTATTCCATAAGCCGTGTGCTGGGTATAAGCACCGGAGCTGACTTTTCAACAGTTTACTATGAGAACCATACCTACCTTCATGATTGGTATCCCTGGCCCCCGTATCCCATGCCTCTGTGGAATTTATCATCCAGCTCATTATTACCTGATTATCCTTCTATGATAGCCTACACGGAACCCAGGATAATGAATTTCAGCTTCCTCAGCATACCGGTCCAGCTGAGGCTTACAGTACCTTCCAGGCCACGGTTGGACCTGTCTGCCGGGGTCTACTATGCCTTCCTGCTTGACAGGAATCATCTGAACAGCTATTATGATGAAGATTCGGAAAGCGCCAAAAACGACTTCGGTCTTATTTATACTGCCGGACTCAGCTATCCTGTCTCGGAAAGGCTGAATGCCATGTTTAATGTGAGGTATATAAGGGGAGGCAGGCCGATACCAAGGTACGAGGAGTACAGGCATGGATCGGCTGATTTTACCCTTGGCCTCTCATACGGACTTTTCTCCGAGGCGGCTAATAAAGATGTGATGCATGATTCTATTAATAACAAAATCTACCTGGCCTACCGGGGAGGACTTAATATGTCATGGAATTCAGGTAAGCCACTTGGTAACAAATATTCGCTTTATGCTGGTCCCTCGCTGGGCTTTAACATAGGTTTCCGGATGTCACCGGGGACCTACTTCCGTAGCGGCATATCATTTGAAAGGCAGGGCTATGCCCTGGAGGATTCGAGCGATTATTACCACAGGTATTTCATTGAAGGTGATGCAAATTACTATGTTGACACTCGTATAAGTGCTGATTACCTGGTAATTCCTGCGCTATTTGAATTTTATACCGGTAAAAACAGGCTATTTTACTTTAACACCGGGCCCTACCTGGGTTTTAAACTGAATGCCCGCTGCACCGGTACGGCAATAGAGGAGGATGCCAGTCAGGGTGATTACGAACTTAAGCTGATAACAGTATATGATAATCTTGAGGGCATCATCCAGAGCACAGATATAGGATGGATTGCTGGGATGGGAATGGTGGTGCCACTACCCGGCACCAACAGCCTGGATATAGGCCTCCAGTTCAGGCAGGGCTTCTATGAAGTTTATGATACCAACGATGTCCCGGAATACCTAAAGCCCGGGCGGGGCGAGACACTGATACGTAACAGCTCCCTGGCCTTGCATGTGGGACTAAGACTTCCGGTTTACAAATAAAAAGTATAGAGCCATTATGAAACTAAGATATATTTTACCAGCGATCATCCTGATAGCAGCCTCTTCCTGCTCTCCCGATCCACACTACGAATTACTGGAGTATTACAGTTTCAGTTTCAAGGATAACTCGGCAAATCGTATGTTGGCGGGCGAAAATAAGGATGTCTTACTGAGCTATACCCTTAATAAAAGCACACATGCGTTTGTTGATTCTTTCAGGGTGGAATTTGAAGTCGTTTCCGGGGGTGGGACAGTGGATCCTGCCATAGCTTATGTTAATCCCGATATGTACCTGCCTGCCGGGTGGAAGCTTGGCAACGAAGCATTCAGGCAGGAGCTCAGGGCCTCAATATATTATCTTACAGGTAAATACCTGACATGTACCAGTAACTTCGTCTATGCTTTCAGGGAAAATGAATGGAATAAGATAACAGATGAATTTGACGGGAGGATGCGTGACCTGGTAGCTGATACGGTGAACGGTGTAAGCATGATGGTTTCCCATAATGAGCTTTACAGGCAGGGTGAAAGGTATTTTTTATGGGAAAAGGTGTTTGATCACTCATGGGATGGTAATCCTCGTACAATTGAGATCGACAGCGAAGGTGTGATCTACATCAGTACCTGGAATGGTCTAATTTACAGGAGTGCTGACCAGGGCGAATCATGGCATGCATGTAGCAAACCCTACCCCGGTAGGGATGAGCTTATTTATACCTATGTTTCAAATGACGATGACCTGTGGGTCTATGCACAGGGGGAAAGGATAAAGCGGTCTAAAGACGGAGGGGATACCTGGACAGAGATCTACAGCCTTGAAAGTGCCGGCTTTGGTGATGTTTTCAGGCTGAATAACGGTAATCTGTTGTTTCACGGATCAAACTGCTGCAGTCTTTATTTATCTGATGATGATGGCACCAGCTGGACCTTCATTCCCACCCCGGGTAGTTCCATCAAGCTGTATGTCAATGAGAATGATGAGATAGTTATATGTACCCAGCTCTCGGGTCTTGCCTTTTACAGTTCGACCGATTACGGAGCTACCTTTACCCTGGTGCACCAGGTTTATCCGGAATTTGGTATGGTGATGGGCAATACCTTCAATAGATGGGAAGAATATTATTATGTGGCAGTGCCGGGCTATGGTATCTTAAAGACCCATGACCTTGTTAATTATGAAGCTTACTGGAGAAACCCTGATATTATAGAGCTCTTTATTGATCACAACGGAGTCCTGGTAGCAAGGGACATTAATAATATAAGCATTTATTACAGGCATAATACTGAATAAGGGACCTTATCGGTATAATATACTTATGTAATAACATAAGCTAATGGCTTCCTGTCAGATCAGCTGATACCGGGCTTGTCTCATAAGATTATTTTTCGGAGGTATCGATCAGCATAATCCTGTCGAATCCCAGACCTGCCAGCTCGGGATAGTACCTGAAGGTTTCCTCGCGGGTAAAGAAACCGGTAACTATGACCCTGTAATAATCCCATTGTTCTACTATTTCAACAGGCAGGTTCAGTCTTTTTTCTATCTTTCTCTGGGCCCTCATTGCCTGTGTACGTTTTGGGTATACTGCAACCTGGAGTGAGAACTGTGGCTCATTTATCTGGACGCCTGTATCAAGCCTTGATGTTTCAGGTTTTGCTGTTTCGAGACGGGCATCCCTTATACCTGCCGGCGACAGTGGTTCGTATTCTTCGCGGGCAGCTGCGGCTTCCCCTTCGGGCACGGGTAAGATCCATATATCATCAACACCGAGGAGTTCAAGTGCAGGTATCATCCGCTCCATCTCCCCGACAGACCTGAATCCCTTTAACCTTACTTTATGGTAGCCATCTTCGCGTACTATTTCAAGTTCTTTATCCAGCCTGAACCTCAGTTTTTCAACCATGGCCTTTGCATAGGCTTCATTCCTGAAGGCACCCAGCTGTATCGACATATCGGGTGTTATGGCAGGCCTGTCGGCGTACATATCTGTTTCACTTACCTGTAGCAGAGAGTCTTCCGTTTCTTTAAGGATACGCTGCTCTTGCAATGCTTTTAGCCTTATCACCCAGAATATATTGAAACCAACTTCCTTCAGTCTTTCAATGGTACGGTCAACTTCCTCCCTGTCTTTAAGGTCAAGTATCCTAACCTTATAGAAATCACCTTCAACCACAATTTCTGCCTTTTTCTCCAGCAGGCTCTCCAGTCTTGCCCTCATTATCCCGGCGTATTTTTGAGTGGTAAAGGCACCGAGCTGTATGGCCCAGGAGTCTTCAGTTATGGTAATCAATTCTTCCGTTACCTCGTGGATGACGGTATAGGTACTGTCAATTATTGTCTCCGGTTCCTGTTCAGCCTGCACTATGGTATCTGGTTCCGCAGTATCGGCTTTGATTATTTTTATTAAAAAGTCAAGATCTCCCACAATATCTCCTTCAAGTGATTGCCCTATTACAAAAGCAATGGAATCGGGTTCAGCCTGCATGGCCAGTTTATTCATCTGGGCTGTATCGGGCATAACAAAATACTTCCCGGGTTTGAGCCCAAAATAGCTGTAATAACCATCATGTTCGGTCAGTGTACTTGCCACAATTTCTTTATTCTCATTAAGGTATCTGACTATAATACGTCCCAGTCCCTTCATCCCATCTTCTCCTTCCAGCCTTACAAAGCCGGCAGCTTCACCCACTATGGTGACAGGGATATCAATATTCTTCATTATATTGGGATCAACCTTTACGTTCAGGCTTTCATAGGGAAGTCTCCATGCGATATTGTAGAATGAGTTTGGATCAAGTTCTATAAAGCATGAGGTATAAGGTTCGAGGCCGGTAATGGCTATTAAAGTGTCTTTTTCAGACTTATCCACCCGCCCTCCGTTTGCACGAAGGTTTAATCCGGGAGCCCCATTCTCACCGGGGTCTTTTTTACCGTTGCCATTATAATCCAGGAAGGGTCTTATGATTATTCCTCCCCTGCCAACATTAGGCCTGTTATCTGCCCTCCGGTAATCTGTGCGGCCATCATTTATCAGGCTTCCCCTTGCATATTGTACCAGGCTTGTAACATCCTGTGAATATCTGACCGAAGCACCGGTCTGGGCAAATGAGAAGTTATACCTGAGCCCCAGTTCGGCCAGGTTCATATTTGACCTTATATTCCTTTCGAAAGATATATTTAGAAAGGCGTGATCGAGGAGGTGTTTTTCTATCCTCAATTTTGCCGATATGAATTCATTCCGTGTAAAGCCATACTGAACCTGTGGCATAATTGTTAGCCGGTGCGGGAGCCTGAAGGCCAGGGAGAGGTTACTGTAGATATATGGATCGGCATCGTCGATAAATATCCCGTATGTAGTTAAATTGGTGTTTACACCAAAAAGTGATCCAGAAAACATCCATTCGCCAGTCGTATAGTCAGAATTGGGAAGAATAAGCTGGTTTATGCTTATGCGGTTATAGGAGGAAAATTTACCAATACGCAGAGGAAGGGATACTGAAGCCTTACGTTCTTCAAGATAATTATAATTTATTGCTTCCTGGTCTTTATCATATTTATTGTATTTAATATTAAACTGGAGATGTGAGGGTAAGCGGTAGGTCATGGTGCCGCCGGCTTTCACCCCATGGATATAATGTCCTGTCAGCAGGAGGTTATTGCTTATTCTTACCGAGCTGTTAATAAATGGCATAAAGGGTGTTGAAGTGACGGATGAAAGGTATTCAAAGCCCGCTCCAAGGCTTATTCGTTTAGATAAACCATAATTAACATCGGCCCTGCCGAACGTACTGGCTGATCCATCCTCTACAATACCTCCGCTTACAGTGTATTCCAGGGTACCGGGGGGTAGAAAATTGAAGGGTATATTTATATTTTGTTCACGTGTTTGTTCTTCTCCCCAGGGGCCGAAAAATTTAAGTTTTACTATTGTATTTCCATAAACAAGAGGTACTTCAAAGGTAAAAAAGCCCGAGGCATCAGCTTCAACATAGTCCACAAGAACATTATTGACATATAATTCAACTATCCATCCCGGCTCTGTACGGTCGCTAAGGGTGTAAGTGCCAAAGGAGCGCCTGTAGGTAGTTGGTGTATTTGTTACCTGGGCTCCTACCACAGGATTGTATATTGTTGAATGGGCATAGGTGGGTATTTTACCTGCCTTCACCTGGCGAAGGAAATTATTATCATTGTTTACATATCGCCACAGGTAATACTGCTGTTTTTCTGTGAATGGTTGGCGTGTATCATAGGTAAGTGAGGCAGTGGCCTCTCCACCCAGTATCATGGCACCCAGGGATAGGTTTAAGCGTCCGTTGGAAGGACCGTTGATCTGTTCAGTTGCAATTGCAGACCAGTCAGCCATGCCAAACCTGAACATAGGATATGTTCTTTGGATAAGTGTATCAGCTTCTTTTTCACCCGACCTTAACCTGCTGAGGTTCTTACGTATCTCTTCCTGTCGCATCTCCCGGATAAGGGGAACATCCAGCTGTGTCTCAAGGGTGACGGACAGTGCCCTGAAATTGAAGATGCAATTGAGTCCGAAGATTTCACCAAAATATGATGATTTGAGATAGAGGTTTGATTCCGTTCTTATAAGATCGTCCGGATTAAGATCAGTATGCTTACCATTATAAAGTATTCTGTTATTTGGTCTGTCAATGAGATATTCATTATCCGGATTAATGAAGAAACCTGAAACAGATTCAAAATTGGGAGATGGGGTATTCTTTAATTTCAGGAAATCGAACAATTCGCTTACTGCCAGGTAGAGTTCCTTCCCCTTTATTAATGCCTCAACCTCGGTGCCTCCTACCCGTGGCACTTTGAGATTCACGGATATTTCATAAGCTGCTTCACGGTCCTGGGCGCAAAGCCCGGTGGATGATAATAATATAAATATTACTGAGAGTGAAACTGAAAAACCCAGTGAGGACGAAAGTATGCCAGGTAAAAATTTTACTCTACATACTTTGCTCTCTTTCATTCTTTTTCCTTCTTTTTATGAGTACTTATTCCTGTACAAAAATAATATCATAGGTTCCACTGTAGGCACCGGGTGGATTGGCAGCTGAATTTCCTATTGTTATGGTACCTCCTATGCTGATAAGGTTTGGAAAGGGTGGTGATATAACGAAGGGGGATGGTGGATCAGAACTGCCGATAGTAAGTGTTATTGACCCACCGTTACTACCCGTTAAAATGGCATCGGGACCGTTAAGTATCGATACTACTGTTCCCGGGATAGCCATTATTTCATAAACGGTAGGATAGTATGGATAACCGAGGTCGAGTAAAACCACATCCCCTGTGGAAAAACGCATGCCTGCAGGGCTTACGGTAACTGTGCCGCCGGCTGCACCATGAGTAAAGGCCCCGAATGTCAGCTGCTGGGCGGTAACAGTTATCCTTATTGGCCGGGGAGGCGGCTCCTGACCGAAGGATTTTGATGAAAGGGTAAGCAGGATAATCGCCACCAGGCCGGTGGCGATTATTTCATTATACTTCCTTTTGTGTATTTTTTTCCCCATTAGTTACCTACAAATATTTTTTTGGAGCCATTCCTTTCGCTCGTTCTGTAATTAACAATATATATACCCCTGTGGGCAGGAGCCTTGAATTCATAATACCCGGACTGCCTTATAAGCTGTCTGAAAACCAGCTGACCGGTAATATTATATACAGAAAAGATTCCTTCATTGCCTATTACATCATAGATATTGGTTTTTAACAGCTCATTTGAACTATATATATCAAAGAGTGCATCATTTGCAGGAGGTTCTTCAACACCTGTGATTATATTATCTATCTCCAGGAAGAACCTGTCATGATATTCACCCGCTTCCAGGTTTATTGCATACCAGGATTTACCATCCAGGATTTGCCTTGTTTCAGTGTTATTATCATGGAGGAAGATGTCTTTATCTGAAAAATATTCATCACTATTAAGGAGGATGAATTTAGCAGTCCCGCTGCGATTGATTTTTAAACCCAGGGGTATCATGCTTAGTAATCCGGGATCTTCGGGGAGGGCATTTATCGAAAGCTTTTTACCACCCGGTATTGTGGCATAGATGTTTGGAGCCTGGTAATCAGTGTTTAGGATCTTAAGGGCATCCAGCCCGCTGTCGAATACAGGGGAGGCCATATTATCCAGGTAAATGACCAGGGGATCTTTGTTTCCGGGATCATTTTCGAATTCAACAGCAATACGGATCAATGGGCGGGATGTATTATCCACCTTGCTTTTCCCGGAGGATTTATAGAAGGGCTGTGCCTGGTCATTAATCCTGATGGCATTGGTCATGCCCAGTGTGCCGGTAACGGGATAGGAGCCATCGGAGACATGGACAAAGAAGCCCTGCATTGAAGGAATGATTGAGCTAACACTGCCATCGCTGCCGACACCGTTGACATAGGAGCTATAGGTACCACCATATTCATCTGTTGCACTCGCCTCGAAGAAATATATGGCATCATCAATATTTGTTTTGGTCCACCCCGTGGCAGCATCCCAGTCAATGGGTGAGGGATAAGGATTACCCACCAGGTTGAGTCCCTGGGTGTAGGTGTTGTTATTGTTATAAAGTGTTACTGACAGAGGCCCGTTATTAAGCTCACCTGTCACATCCACCGTGTTTGGATCAGGCACATTACCGAAATTAATGCCATAGCCATGGATAGGCTCCAGTATGCCTGAGGGATCGGAATAATCGACCCAGCCCGAGGTGGTTCGGCTCTCATCATATTTATAGAAAGTGGGGAACCAGAATGCAAGGTCCATATCGTCCCCAAATTCGCCCACCGTGGCTGCCTGGAAGGGTGAGCTGAAATACTTATAGCCGAAACCTGAGGGAAGGTAACGTTGCATGCTTACATCACCTGTTACCTGGCCACTGCCGGAACCATCAACAAGGGCGGTGGCACCCGCATCGGACAGGAGGCTTAGATTACCGGCAGTGTTGAGGGGGCCATTACACAGGATGATACCATATACAGACACCATCTGGTTGCCCAGTGTAAGGCTGTTTGTCCTGTTTATTGTGAGGTTATTAATTGTTGGGGCCGAGGTGAAAGTACCGGGGGGTATGGTGAATGCAGCACCGCCCGTGTTACCGGGTGTCCCAAAGGACAGGTTGGTATTGGCATCCGTGGTAAT
Organism: Bacteroidales bacterium; assembly: GCA_032260385.1. Taxonomy (GTDB): domain Bacteria; phylum Bacteroidota; class Bacteroidia; order Bacteroidales; family VadinHA17; genus UBA9300. The sequence goes on from JAVVEL010000025.1 coordinate 27,482, forward strand.
AGTTCCTGTAATTCTTGAAATTGGCGTGTCAGAGTTCTGAAAAGCAAGAGTAGTTGATCCGGTTGTAAGAGCACCGTCCGTAAGGCTAAGTGTGCCATTAATAGTAACTGAGCCCGACAGGGAAACACCTGATGAATTATTAATAGTAAGGTTATTAACTGTTGAAGGCAGTCCATCACCCGTGACCTGCGCACTCGAACCATTATAGGTGTAGTTTGCTCCTGTATTAAAGGTGCGTATGGAGGTCTGGATATTCCCTGTTGCCCCTGAGAAAGTTATTCCTTCGGGTGATCCTATCAGTATTATGGCGCCGGAGGCCAGGGAAAATGTACCAGTACCGGTAATGATGTATGATCCACCACAGTCGATTGTACCGTTTATTGTCATATCAGTACCCGTCCCATCGGGAACTGAGATGCTGGCCGACATTACCAGGCTTGCACCAGCATTTACCGTCAATTGATCGATAGTTAAAGCTGTGGTGTTTGTTATTATATGAGGGGAAAGGATCGTTATATCATTTCCTGCTGCTGAAGGCGGAACATAGGCGGGAACCCAGGAAATGCCATTAAATATTTCCCATGATGATGATTGTTCCCAGTTTCCCGTCCCGGTACTTCTGTATGACACCATGGGCAGTCCCAGCTGAAAGTCGCCGAATGTTGTAAGGCCTGTTGCCTGTGTGCTTGTAGCTGTCCTGGTCCCTGTGGCAGGGTAAGTCCAGGTTGAAGAAGTATAGTTGCCGACAATGAGGTAATTAAAGTCTGTTCCCGTATCAATATCCCCTGCATTAAAATTTAAACTGGCATCGAAAGAGGAGTACCCGCTTACGCCGCTATTTGTCAGAGTCCAGTAGCGGTTAACAGTATAGGAAGGGTTGAAAGCGGAACTTGTTATCTGGGGGTGGTCTCCGGCTGTTGTGCTGGCTGTGATCGTCCCTGCTGCTGCAGTTGTCCCTGTAAAATCGATTACCACGGGGGCATATACTGAGGCATCTCCAATTTCAAATGTTATCGTTGTAGTTCCCACGGCAATGACCTTCTTAAAATTACCATTGACATAATTGCTTTCTCCGGCTCCTGTAACAGTTCCACCACCTGAAAGGCTAAGGGTATCTGATCCGGTTGACAGCCGCCCGTTTACAAAAGTAAGGGCATCATCAATGGTCCTTCCCGAGTTCAGGCTTACTCCATTACTATTATCAATTATTAGCCCCCCACTTCCTGCGAAGGTGGCCGGAAATTCGATGCCTGTTGTCTGGGCTGCCGAACCTTTATATTGCAATGTAGAGGCTGCACCGTAAGCTGGCGTTGTCCCTGCTGTTGTTACCGTACCTTCCAACGAAAGGATGCCATTTATGGTAGCCCCGGTGATTGTCTTGGCTCCGCTGCCCGAAAGAGTCAGATTGTTGTACTCTGTATCCCGGATAAGCTGATCACCGTCCCGGCTGTAATTAACGAGGGTTGATAGTCCATCCAACTCAAGCACGTCACGCCAGGGCACATTGAAAGGGCTTGCAGCATCGAGTAATAAAGTTCCTGATTGAGCTCCCGTTTCCATTGAAAAGGTAGATTTGGAACCCTGTTCACTGATGGTAACGATTGAACCATAAACATACACAGTACCCTCTTCCAGACGAAAGGATGCAAAGCGTTTTCTTCCCATGGCTAACTGATAACTGTGCACATTTATATCTGCGGATACATTAATGTAGCTTATTGTAGAGCTCATCGTATGATAAAAATCGCCACCTCCCTGAGCTCCGGGATTATAAACCGGTTGACCCACATTTATATTTGCACAGTTGACAGTTCCTGACCCCGAAAGCACACAGGAGGCATTGTAATTCTCCGATATGTTTAATGTAATTGTTCCCGTAACTGTAAGGATAATTGAAGTATTCACAGTAAGTGTTGCGCCGTTACCCGTAAAGGTAATATTAGCACAGGCTGCATTTGCCGTTATCGTAATGGTGTGATTACTTTCAATATATACATTATCGCCGGAAACCGGGGGACTTGCTCCTGGAGGCCCACCGGAAGATGCCGACCATGTAGCACTGGAGTTCCAGTTACCTGAAGCAAGCGAGTAACGATCGGCAGCATACAGAGTGCAGGCAGTACTTATAAAAAAAGCTGCGAGAAGGGCAATCTTGCAGGTCTGCTTCAGGTTTTTCATACTAATCCGGTTTAAAGCAGCTGAAGTAATATTTCATTGAATATCAATTCAGCATCAGTTCAGCCTCTGCGTACCTTTCGGGGCTTATATCCGAAGAGGCTGAATAAGAGATCTTCAGTTTTCCTTTACTGTAATCCACTTCCTCAGTCTTCGACAGGTTAAGGATAAATTTCCTTTTAGTGTTTGGGGTATATACAGCTATCCCATTGGCTATGCCCACCTGTGTTATGCTGCCCGAAGGTGAAATATGATCCACTGTAAGATTGCCATAGACCGACATGTTGCCTGAACGATTAAATGTGATCTCAAGGCGGGGATCAGTATTGTTAAACATCCTGAAATCAAGGTCTGACAGGGTCACCGATGTAGTTGATTCACCCATTCGTATTATCACTGGTATGGTAATACCAAAAACAGGTACCAGCTGGACTGATATCTCGTCTGTCACCTGTACGGCACCTTCCTCGCCAAGAGGTTTTTGATCAGGGACAGCCCTGAAATAAAAATGAGAACGATATTCACCTTCTTCCAGTTCGCTTCGCCTTGTCACCTGCACTTTAATAACCTGGGCTTCATTAGGAGCAAGAGTTACTGACCTTGGAAAGAACCTGATGAACCTGTCGGCGAACCTCTGTCCCGGGTCAGGCTCTGTTATTGTCTCAAACTGCCCCTCTTCCGTCATCCTTATCTGGATAAGGGATATCGCATAGGTGGCACTGTCATTTCCCGTATTTGCCAGGTTAAGATCAATGGATCTCGTTGACCCGTCGAAAACGAGCCTCCTTGGGGTAATAAGCAGGTCACCCTGCCCGAAAAGGTCTGTTGAAAGCAGTAAAGCAAGGATTATTATCCATACCGAATACTGTTTAAATGGCCTGATCCGGGCTGACTTCTCAAACTGTAATTTAGTTTTTAGCATTCCTTAATATAGTTTAAAGCCCTTTATCAGTTAAAATCGAAGGTAACGGTATAGGAGCCGGTGTACATACCCACGGGGTTTTCCTCCATCGTTCCCACTTTCAATGTTGCTCCAATATAGACTGTCTGTGATCCATTCTGTAAGAGTCCTGTCCCGGTTCCTGCCAAGGGCACGGAAACCCAGTTTTCGACAAGCATAGATTTTTCGCTGTAGGTATTTGTTATGACCACCGGTTCTTCAGGCAGGCTTATTGAGTAAGCTGCATCAATATCACCTGACACATAAAAGCTGCCGGCGTTAGGGGTTCCCGGACCTTTAAAAATACTGCCGAGGGTGAGCACCGAGCCCTCGGGCGTCAGTATTATTTCCCCTCCCTGGGGGCCCGGTGAAAATTTGCCAAAATTAAGCTGGGATGTCTGGGTGGCTGAAAAAACAGAAATTACTTCGGCAAATATTTCTCCCGTAGCCGACGTGCTGGCAAGCTGTCCGCTAATATTATTTGCAGTGCCAAACAAAAGCAGGACAAGGCTGCATATGCATATTCCAAGCCTTTTCATAATGCCTGTTTTAAATCACCAATTACCGGTAGCCCTTTTTACTAATTATAATTTACAGTTACCTCTAAATCTGTCGTGTTTTCATATAAGCCGGCTGTCTGACTTGCACCAACATTAAGAGTTCCTCCTATCCTTAGAGTCTGGTTCCCTGTAACGTCAAGTGTCCCGTCACCAATAGGAAGTCTCGTAAAAGTATCCACTGTCATCGTACTTGATGAGATACTTTCAGTAAGTACAATCGAAGCGTTTGTCAGTGTTATTGAATAAGTAAAACTGGGCTCACCAGTGACTGTAAAAATGGCTGGTGAAGTAGTAATACCAGATGCGAGAGACACTCCAGTGGGTGTAATAGTGCCATCAGGTTGTAATAAAACCGTCCCTCCTGCAGGAGTTGCCCCAACATACCCGAAATTCATATTATTATCTACGGAGATTGTTATTGGCGAAATGATAGTGGCTGCAGCTTCTGCTGAGACCGTATTAGTCTGCGCATTGGCGTTCAGCGCAAATGCAAGCAAAATGCTTGCAGCAAGTAAGGTTTTTGTTAGTAGTTTCATGATTCGAATCAATTAATAGTTAAGCACTTAATTTTTTTCAATATTAGCTCATGTCATTTCCGGGAAATAACATCCGTTAAAAATACACCTATAGCTGTTTATAATCAAGCTGCAGACATGGAGTTATCAACAATTTGCGAAAAGGTATTGACAACAGCAAGAGGCTGTCTTAAAAGGTAAGAACAGCCTCTTTCCTGTTGATATTAGTTGCAGACCCTGCAGGAGAACTTATAAATATTCAATTCTCCAAAGGGAAAATCGATTTTTAATACACCCTACCGGAAGTTATTTCGAAGCTTTATCAAACCAGTGATGCAGGTATAAGATTGTCCTTAAATAATTTGACGGCTTTGATGATGTGCCGTGAAATTCATCATTGAACCTCAACATGGCAGTTGGCACCTTCCGTATTTTCAAGGCCTGGTAAAATTCCTCCGTTTGGGAGATGGGAGTCCTGAGATCATTGACACCGGTCATAAGCATTGTTGGTGTGGTGACATTACCGACATACATCAGAGGTGAGCGCCTGAGGTGCTCGGAGGGATCTTCCCAGGGGAATTTCTCGAAATTCCTGTACCATGATACGCCATCTGTTGTTCCCACGAAGGACAGCCAGTCAATTACCGGGTAGTTTACTGATGCGGCTGCGAACCTGTCAGTATGGCCCACTATCCATGACGTAAGGACGCCCCCGCCGCTGCCACCGTATACGAAAAGTTTATCCTCATCAATGTAGCCCCTGCCTATTACTTCATCAACGCCGTTCATAAGGTCATCATAGTCCTTGTTGGGATAATCGTTTTTAATAAGATTTGCAAATTCACTGCCATAGCCGGTACTTCCCCTGGGGTTGGTATAAAGTACCACATAGCCTCGGGCGGCGTGTATCTGCCAGGAGAAGTTGAAACCCACACCATACATGGCATGTGGCCCTCCGTGGATGGTAAGTATCATGGGATACTTTTTGGAAGGGTCAAAATCGGGAGGCGTAATAATCCACCCCTGTATATCCAGGCCATCTGTCGATTTGTACCATATTTCTTCAAGCTTACCCGGCGTGATATCTGAAAGCACATCATCATTTACCTTTGTCAGCCTTGTGAGCTCAGGGTCTTTAATATCAAAAGAATAGATATCCCCGGGCTCATGAGGGCCGGCAACTGTTGCCAGGGCAATGCCCTCCCTGCTTATTGATGAAACGGAAAGCAAATGATTACCTTCAGTAATCTTTTTCACCCTTCCTCTCAATGGAATAAAGTAGAGGTTACCGGTTCCTTCTTCACGCACATTTACATAGACACCTGAATTATCATCAGCCCATTTGACTATACCTGCGCTCCTGTCGAAGTCACCTGATATTATTCTGGAGCCTGTCCCGTCGAGGTTCATCACGTAAAATTTTGGATTTATATAGGCATCATCGGTCCAGTCATAGCCGGTATATATAACGTGCTTATTATCAGGAGAAACCACCGGGTTGCCATCAGGACCCTTCCTGTCAGTCAGCTGTCTTATTTCACCCGAATTGACGTTTACCGCATATATTTCAGATTCGCGGTATTCATATTCGGCATCTACAACGCGAAGGCTGGAGAAGAGTATCTCTTTACCGTCGCGGGTCCATGAGTAAGCGCTTCCACCGTGGTTCCAGTTGCCCTGCGTAAGTTGTCGTGCCGTTCCTCCTTCAGTGGCCACGATAAATATATGCGTATATCCTTCTTCGATAAAACCCATGCGGTCTCTTCGGTAAACCAGGTCATCCACTATCCTGGGTGGAGGTGTCCAGGTGGCTCCCTCGGGTTTCTGTGGCATCTTAATAGGCCAGCTGTCTTTGTCAGGCACAAGCATGGTAAATGAAATATATTTACCATCGGGTGACCATTTTACAGAGGAAGGACTTTCGTCGAGCCGTGTAATCTGTGTTGCAGGTCCTTCAAGGCCCATAATTTTAACAAATATCTGGCTGCCCCTTGGCTCACCACTACTGGTAAAGGCAATCTTTTTACCATCCGGCGACCATACCGGATTGCTCCCTTCCATAAAGTACCTGTTATTGCTACCATCTGCATTCATTATCCAGAGGTCGGTCTGTGGGCGGTCTTCATATTTATTTATCCAGCGGCGGCCATACACTATATGGTTGCCATCAGGCGATATTTGAGGTGAGGATACTGATTCAATGTCGAAGTAGTCCTCTAATTCGAGTTTATTTATCTCTTCCTGGGCATAGGTGCCGGTCAGAGAAAAGGCCAGGATGCCAATCACTAATAATAATGTTTTTTTCATGACTTGAGATTTAAGGGGTCTTTTTTATAAATGGAATTTAAAGCAAGATAAAAAATATAGTTAAGAGCTAAGATAAAATTACAGATGTAAAAAAAGCAGCCTTAAAGTCAGTTTCATTGCTTCTTTCGAAGATAGGCCTCCGGAATGATTCAATTTCATCTGATCTATCAGAATGGCAGTAAACAATTATCCTTTATCTTTGTCTAAATACAAAAGGAGAATAAATATGAATGATTTTGAATTTTATAACCCGGTCAGGATTTTATTTGGGAAGGCACAGCTCGAAAAGATAGGCAATCTGATACCCGGCGCCAAAAAGGTAATGTTGCTCTACGGTGGTGGCAGCATCAAAAAGAATGGTGTTTATGATGGTATACTGAAGGCTTTAAAGGATCATGAGATCCTCGAATTTCAGGGTATAGAGCCCAATCCCAGCTATGAGACATGCATGAAGGCCGTGGATTTGATAAAGAAGGAGAATGTGGAATTCCTGCTTGCTGCCGGCGGTGGTTCGGTTATTGATGCCACCAAGTTTATTGCTGCAGCAGTACCTTACGGAGAGGGTGATCCATGGGATATACTGTCAAAACAAAAAAAGGTAGGATCAGCCCTTCCGATGGGAGCGGTTTTAACATTACCGGCTACGGGAACGGAGATGAATAAAAATTCTGTTATAAGCAGAAAATCAAGCCAGGAAAAACTTTCTTTCGCATCACCATACTCATTTCCCCAGTTTTCGATATTATTACCTGATGCAGCATCCACACTCCCCACCGAACAGGTAGCCAACGGTGTGGTGGATGCCTTTGTTCATGTGCTGGAACAGTACCTGACCTACCCAGTGAATGCGCCTTTACAGGATCGTATAGCAGAAGCAATACTGCTTACGCTTATTGAAGAAGGGCCGAAAGCATATGCTGATCCTTCGGATTATGACTCGATGGCCAATCTTATGTGGTCAGCTACCATGGCTCTTAACGGCATCATCAAAGCCGGTGTACCGGAAGACTGGTCGGTTCACGATTTAGGTCATGAGCTCACGGCATTGCATAATATTGATCATGCACGAACACTGGCAATAGTACTTCCCGGCTTATGGCATGTTCTTAAGGAGGAGAAGAAGGAAAAACTCTTACAATACGGGGAGAGAGTATGGGGTATAAGCCAGGGAACTGAAGAAGAACGGGTGGATAAGGCAATAGATCTCACAGTTGAATTTTTTGAATCGCTAGGTATAAAAACGAAGTTCAGCGATTATGGCATACCTGCAGAGACAATAGGCAGGATTGTTGAGCGCTTCAGGGAGAGAGGCTGGTTGTCCGGCAGGGGCGACAGGAAGCTGGTAACGCTAGCGGTTGTAAGAAAAATACTTGAAGACAGGCTGTAAAGTCCTACTTCCTTCCCGCAGCAGCTATTCTGTTTATCATACCCCTGAAAATAAAGCCATGAAAAGGCATTACCGAAAACCAGTAAGCACGGCCCCATAATCCCCGGGGACGGAATGTGGCTGTCTGGTAAAGAGTGTTATCCTCAATTTTGAATTCCAGCCAGGCTTCCCCCGGCAATTTCATCTCGGCAAAAAGCAATAATCTCTTTTCCTTTTTATCGGCATATATCACTCTCCAGAAATCGAGTGCATCGCCTGCTGATATCTCCGTCCTGCTGCGGCGTCCCCTTCTCAGTCCCACACCGCCGGATAATTTATCAAGGAAGCCCCTTATCCCCCATAGCCAGTTTCCGTAGTACCAACCTGTGTCACCTCCTATTGACAATATCCTGTTCAGCACTTCTTCCTCATCGAAAATTTCGATTTGCCTGTGGTCCTTATAGCAACCGTAAACAGGCACATTAATCAATTGTGATATTCCCCTGTCCAGGGCATTAGTTGAGAGGGCATCTGTCCAGCTGGAGATAACCTCCTGCTGTTCAATCTTATCAAAGGCCGATTTAACGGCTTCTTCATAGGATAACAGGTCAATATCCAGCATCTCCGGCAATGAATTTTTTTCACCTACTACCTCCACTTTCATGCTGTTTACCAGGTTAACTGCCAGCTTATAGGAGGTGGAAGTAATGAAATACAACCAGTATGAGGATAGTTTGGGCGTCATCACCGGTACCACGATTATTTTCCTTTTCAGCCTCCTTACCTTTGCAAATTTCAGGAGCATCTGTTTGTATGTAAGAATATCAGGTCCCCCTATATCATAACTGTTATCATACGTTTCTTCCTTCAACATTACACCGGTAAGGAACTCAATCACATTCTGCACTGCAATTGGCTGAGATTTTGTATTTAACCACCGTGGAGCTACCATCAGGGGCAGTTTCTCCACCAGGTCGCGCATTATCTCAAAGGAGGCGCTGCCGGAGCCAATGACTATGCCGGCCCTTAATGTGGTGAGGTGGTAAGAGCCTGTCTTCAGAATCTCCTCCACTGCCTTACGTGAAGCAAGGTGCTTTGATAATTCCTTATTATTAATTATCCCGCTGAGATAGATTACCTGTCTTACTGATCTTGCATGAATTGCATCCCTGAAATTCTCAGCGGATTTTTTTTCAAGGGATGCAAAATCATTGGTGGAAGCTGACATTGAATGTATCAGGTAATAAGCAACATCAATATCTCCCGGGATTTTCTCCAGACTTTTTAAATCGAGAAAATCCACTTCAATAACCTCTACCTGACCGTGGGGATATTTTGAGATATCGAACCTGTTTTTATCACGAACACAGCAAACTACATGGTGACCACTGTTTAAAAGGGTGGTAAGTAATCTGCGGCCTATATAACCGTTTGCACCGGTGAGAAGGATTTTCATCAGCCTGTTATTAATGAATCGGGATACTAAGACCTATTATGAAACTATCGGGTAGCATGGCCATGTCCACATTGTTAAGAAAATCCATCCTTTCGGGCCTCAGCATACCGGTACCTGCAGTCAGCCCGGGTTTTCTGATAGTTTTTATTAATATTTTCATTTGCCGGAAGAAAGTTAGTGTTTTTATAACATACAGGATATGCAAAAGTTTATTTTGTTTCATCCCAGGCTATTTAACAATACTGTATATCTTTAAATATTCAAGATTCTTTAAGACATGAAAAATACAATATATGCGATCTCCATTATCCTGCTACTTTTGTCCGGCTGCGGCACAGCAGAGGAAGCAGAACTGGTTATAAGGAATGGCAGGGTGCTTACTGTTGATGAGAATTTCTCCGTAAAGGAAGCGGTTGCAGTACTTGACGGCAAAATATTATTTACAGGTTCAAACAGGGAGGCAGGCAGGTACAAAGGAACGGGGACGGAGCTTATTGATACCGGTGGTTTCCTTGTTCTCCCGGGGGTAAGATACTCCGTAAAGATGATGGTGAACCATCGGGTATATTGATAAACCAGGTAATGAACAGGGTTAAGGACAGCTATCAGTTTATTTCCTTTTCAAGGTGGATGGTTGATGTTTCCTTGTCGTGCTCAATACTGAAATTCCTTTTTCTGAACATGGATATAATGCGATAGTTATCTGAATTTGTCTGTGCCACCACTTTTTTCAGTCCCCATTTCTTTGATATCTCCAGGCAGTAATCGGTAAGATGGCTGCCAATCTCCATATTCTGCCATTTGTCTGCCACCAGTATAGCATATTCCACCGTTTCATGTTCGGGGTCGGCTATAAGCCTGCCCACACCAATGATTTTTTTCTTTCCTTCTTCTTCAGTCTCTGCCACAATGGCTATTTCACGGTCATAATCAATGTAGCAGTAGCGTGCAGCCACCTCATGTAACGAGTAGTGGAAGAATGAATTGAAGCGTGAATATATCGATTCGCGCGAGCAGGAGTCGAGCAGCACGAACCATAGGGCTTCATCCTGCGGTTTTATTGGC